>NZ_JASGDQ010000033.1:0-4499 GCF_047607185.1 Nocardioides sp.
AGTCGGCACAAGTGCAGGTCGAGCGCCAGCACTTCTGCCGACTCGGGCTGTTTGGGACCTGCACTTCTGCCGACTCGGCGCCCCTGGGACCAGCACTAGTGCCGACTCGGCGCGGTCGTGATGGCTTGGACTAGGAGGCCCGCCACCAGCGACCAGAACGCGGCGCCGACGCCGAGGACGGTGACCCCGCTGGCGGCGACCACGAAGGTCACCACCGCCGGCACCCGGGTCGCCTCGGCCGCCAGCGCGGCGCTCAGCGACGAGACCAGGGTGCCGAGCAGGGCGAGCCCGGCCACCGCCGCCGCGACCCCCTCGGGCGCGGCGGTCACCACCGTCGCCAGGGCTGTGGAGAGCAGCGCCAGCACCAGATAGGCCCAGCCGGTCACGTTGGCGACCTGCCACCGCTGCCGGGGGTCGGGGTGCGCGTCGGGGTTGGCCGCCAGGGCCGCGGTGATCGCGGCCAGGTTGATCGCGTGTCCGCCGGCGGCCGCCCCTGCCACCGTGCCGAGGCCGGTGACGGTCATCGACTCCCGCCACGGGGCGACGTACCCGTAGGAGGCGAGGACCGCGACGCCCGGCACGTTCTGCGAGGCCATCGTGACGACGTAGAGCGGCACGGCCAGCGACAGCAGCGCGGCCCACGTCAGCGTCGGCGAGGTGAGCTCGACCTGAGGGAGCAGCCGGCCGTGGAGCCCGCCATGGCGAGAGAGCCACACCCCGATCGCGACCATCGCCACCACGAACGCGCCGGGCACCGCCCAGCGTGGCCGGAGCCGGAGCAGCACCAGCCAGACCACCGCCGCCGGCGCGACCAGCCAGGGGTGGTCGGCCAGGCCGTGGACCGGAGCGAGGCAGAGCGCGAGGAGTACGCCGGCCAGCATCGCCTGGGCGATCGGCACCGGGATCCGGCCGATCAGGTCGCCCAGGCCGGGCACCAGCGCGGTCAGCAGGATGAGACCGCCGACGACCAGGAAGGCGCCTACCGCCGCCGACCAGCCGCCCTCGACCGCACCGGTCGAGGCCAGCAGTGCCGCACCCGGGGTGGACCAGGCGAGCACGACCGGGACCCGGTGGCGGCGGCTCAGCCAGATCGTGCCCAGGCCCTGGGTGAGGCACAGGGCCAGCAGTCCGGAGGCCGCCTGGGCCGGCGTCGCGCCCACCGCCCGCAGCCCTGCCAGCACGACCACCGCCGAGCTGGTGAAGCCGACCAGGGCGGTGACCAGGCCCGCGCTGACGGTGTGAGAGAGCCGCTGGGTCACCCGCCGCAGGCTAGCGGGTGCGGCGCCCTCAGCCGGCCGGGGTGTACGCCGCCTGGCCGCTGCCGACCAGGTTCCAGGTGTTGTCGAAGACGATCGAGGGCGGGTTCTGGGTGCCGGCGAAGTGGACCAGGTCGGTGGTGTAGCGATTGCTGGCCGGCTGGCCCGTCGCGAAGCCGTTGTCGATCAGCGCGCCGCCGTTGCCGCCCTGGCCGACCCTGACGGCGGCGTTGCCGGGAGTCTCCCCGCAGACCACGGGCATGTCCCCGGTGTCGTTCGGGGCCAGGAACACCTGGTAGTCCCAGTAGGCCAGGTCGTCGTCGTAGCCGGGGCCGACGACGTCGTCGTCGAGATAGACCTGGCCGTCGACCTGGCTGGTGGTCAGGGTGCCGGAGCCGGAGCAGCCACCGCTCGCCGTCCAGGAGACCGCCACCGACTGCACCGCGTAGTGCACGGTGCCGTCCCGCCACGGCGTGCCGAGGTAGGGGTCGTTGGGCTGGAAGACGTAGGTGATGGTGCCCGACCAGTCCACGTGCAGGGAGTCCGAAGAGATGCTCCCGGTGCCGGTCGCGGGCTTGGTGTAGCCGGAGAACGTGCCGGTGATCGTCTCCGGGAAGACGGTGCCGCCCCCGGGGGTGCCGGGAGCGCCGCCACCGTCGTCGTCCCGGATCGTCACGGTGACGGTGGCGGGTTTGAGGCCGCTGCCCTTGAGCGAGACCGTGAACGTCTCGTCGGCCTCGGCCACCGAGTCGTCGACGATGACGATGCGGATGGTGGCCGACTTCTTGCCCTTCTTGATCCTCGCTTTGCCCGTGGCCGCGACGAAGTCCGTCGTCGTCGCGGTGCCGGGCGCGGTGGCCCAGCTGATCCGGGTGCTTCGCTTCGCCTTCGTCCGCAGCTTCACGGTGATGACCGCCCGCCCGGCAGCCTCGGTCACGGTGACCGGCTTGGCGATGACGGCGGTCCGTTTGGCCGCGTACGCCGGGGCGGCGCCACCCAGCAGGCCGAGCAGCAGGACCAGGGCGAGCGTTGACTTGGTGAGCACCCGGTCACGCTAGGCAGCCGTGACCGGTGGCCGCGTCAGGGAGACACCCCAATCCTTCCCAACACGTTCTCAGCCCTCATCGAGGGAGGTCACGAACTCGGTGAAGCAGTCGGCGATCAGCTGCGGGTCCTGCTCGACCACCCAGTGGTTGCCGGGGATGGTCTGGGTGCGCAGGTCGTCGACGAACGGCTCGGGCGCCTGGGTGGCGAGCGGCACGGTCACGTGGGCGTCGTCGAGCGGGGCGAGCACCAGGACCGGGCAGACCGCCCGGCCCGGCCGGGACCCACCCGGCCGGCTCAGGATGTTGGCGCGGTAGAGCTCGATGCCGTTGATCGCGTCGCGCTGGGGACGTCGTACGGCGGGCTTGCGCTGGTCCGGAGGCACCCCGATGCGCGCCGAGCGGGTCACCAGCGCGTCGATGACCCCGGTGCGCACGCTGAGCTCGGGCAGCACCGGGAGCTGGAAGGCGGCGATGTAGTAGGAGTCGAGCAGCTGCCTGGCGAGGTCGCGGGGATGGCGCAGCCCGTGCCGCAGCCACCGGCCCGCCATGTCGAGGCTCGGCCCGGAGATGGAGGTGTACGACGCCAGCCGGCCGGCGAAGCGGGGGTCGGTCACCGCGCCCCAGGACTGGATCGAGCCCCAGTCGTGGGCGAGCAGATGGATCGGCCGGTCGGGGTCGACCGCGGCGATGATCGTGGCGAGGTCATCGGCGAGCTGGCCGATCCGGTAGCCGTCGCGCCCTGCCGGCTCGCCCGACTCGCCGGTGCCGCGCACGTCGTAGGCGACCACGTGGAACCGGTCGGTGAGCAGCGGCACGACGCCGTCCCAGACGGTGTGGTTGTCGGGGTAGCCGTGTACGCAGACCACGGTCGGTGCGGCGGGGTCGCCGTGCTGGTAATAGGCGAGAGAGACGCCGTCGGTCGCGGTGGCGTAGCTCGCCGTTGCCGTACTCACGGCATGTGAGTGTAGGCGCCGCGGCCCGTCAGCGAGCGGGGCCGACGAGGATTTTGGCGTGGACCGCGGGGTCGCCTTACTCGGCAGTAGCGGTCTCGCGGACGGTCGAGGACGGCGTCGGCTGCTTGCCCTCGGGGGCCCAGCCGGGCGGGCCGAAGACGTAGCCGAGTCGCTCCCGCCAGCTCTCGGCACGGCGTACGTCGGTCCACAACGCGCGGTAGTCGCCGTACTCCAGCTTGATTAGGTTGTAGGTGGTGACCTTCTTGGTCAGGCCGTACGTCGGCCGGTGGAGCTCGGGCTGGAAGGTGCCGAACATCCTGTCCCAGATGATCAGCATCCCGGCGTAGTTCTTGTCGAGGTAGATCGGGTCGGAGCCGTGGTGGACTCGGTGGTGGCTCGGGGTGTTGAAGACCGCTTCGACGGGCCGGGGCAGCCGATCGATCGTCTCGGTGTGGACGAAGAACTGGTATATCAGGTTGATGCCGAAGGCGAAGTAGATCGCCCAGGGCGCGATGCCCAGGAAGGGCAGCGGCAGCCAGAAGAAGAAGTCGAACCAGGGGTTCCACTTCTGCCGCAGCGCGGTCGCGAAGTTCATGTACTCCGAGCTGTGGTGGGCCTGATGGGCCGCCCAGCCGACCCGGGCGCGGTGCACGAACCGGTGCTGCCAGTAGTAGGCGAGGTCGACGGCGCCGATCATGAGGACCCACGACCACCAGGTGTCGGTGGGCAGGTGGAAGGGCGCCAGGTGGACGTAGATCCAGACATAGACGAAGAAGCTGACGAGCTTGAGGGCGAGTGAGGAGAACAGCGAGCCGGCGCCCATCAGGATCGAGGTGCGGGCGTCCTTCATGAGGTAGCCGGTGCGCCCGCGGGAGCTTGCGACCGCGGCCGTGAGCGCGGTGTCGTCGTGGTCGAGCCACTTCAGCGCCGCGAGCTCGATGAGGATGAAGAGGGCGAAGAACGGGACCGCGTAGGTGACCGGGTTCTTCATGGGGTCGAGCAGGTCGTGCATCTGTGCCTCCGGGATATGACTCTGGGGTAAGTTACCATCGGTTCATATCTCTTGGATAGGGTTTCGCGGCGATGTCAATGGTGGCGTTGGCCTAGTGGTCCTCTCCGGAAGTTCGTCCCGGGTCTGCGCGGCCCAGGCACACCCATCGCGGCGTTGGCGCCGCTCGGAAGACGCCCGGTATGCCGTCGCGACGCCGCCTTGCGCTGCGCGCACCTGGATCCACGCATACCCC
>NZ_JASGDQ010000034.1:0-53215 GCF_047607185.1 Nocardioides sp.
CAGGTGCGCGCAGCGCAAGGCGGCGTCGCGACGGCATACCGGGCGTCTTCCGAGCGGCGCCAACGCCGCGATGGGTGTGCCTGGGCCGCGCAGACCCGGGACGAACTTCCGGAGACGACCACTAGCGGCCCGGTCAGTCCCCGAGGAATCGCCGCAGCACCGCCAGGAAGACCTCCGGCCGCTCGGAGTGCAGCCAGTGGCCGGCGCCCTTGAGGACGACCTTGCGGTAGTGCGGGAACAGCCGCCTCATCGCGGGCGCGAACTCCTCGCGGACGTAGCCGGAGCGCTCGCCGGCCAGCCACAGCACCGGGCCGTCGTACGTCCTGCCTGCGACCGCCACGGCAGGCCAGCCGGACAGGGCACGGCCGTCGCGGACCACGGCGGCGAGGTTCGCCGCCCAGCGCCAGCCGCTGGGTCCGTCGGGGCGGGCGTCGCGGTGGAGGTTCTGCAGCAGGAACGACCTGATGGTGGCGTCGGACTCGGCCGGCCGCAGCAACTCGTCCGCCTGCTCGCGGCGAGTGACGCCGGTGAGGTCGAGGTCGAGCAGCACCCGGGCGTAGCGGAGCACGCCGCCGGGTGACCCGGAGGCGTCATGCTCCTCGCCGTAGTCGACCGGCGAGATGTCGGCGACCACCAGCCGGGTGACCAGCTCGGGGTGGCGCAGCGCGAGCACCATCGCGACCTTGCCGCCCATCGAGTGGCCGACCAGCGTGACCGGGTCGTCGGCGGAGAGCAGCCCGGCGACCTGCTCGGCCATGTCGACGTAGTCGACCTGCTCGGTCCACGGCGAGCGGCCGTGGTTGGGCAGGTCGACGAGCGTCACTCGGTGCCGGTCCGCGAGGGCGCGGCCGATGGTGCTCCAGTTGCGACCCTGGCCGAACAGCCCGTGCAGGAAGACGACCCGGCTGCCGGACTCGCCGAGGGCGAGGGTGTTCAGGGTCACCGGCCCAGGCTACTGGGCCCGCCGCCACCCTCTCCGCGAAGGTCTCCGGTCAGAGGTCGAAGCCGTCGAACATGTCGCCGATGCCGTCGCCGATACCGCCGAACACGTCGCCGATGCCCTCCCCGAGCCCGCCGATGACGTCGCCCAGACCCTCGCCCACGCCCGCCGCGAGCCCACCGAGGCCCCACAGGATGTCGTCGGCGAAGAGTCCCACGAAGAGCCACTCCATCGGGCCGAAGCCGCCGAAGTAGCCCCGCGCGTAGGGCTGGTAGGCGCGGCCACCCTGCCAGTAGGGCACCCGCTGCGGACCGACCATGACCTGGCGGATGTCCGGCGCCGCACCGACCCGGAGCCGGTCGACGTCGAGCGCACAGGCGGGCACCTGCTTGACGGTGCCGTCGGGGAAGGTCCACGGCACGTCCTCCTTGGAGGTGCCGTGGCGCGGGTCGAAGAAGCAGGGCGCCCGCTTGACCGGCAGCGGCTCACCCTTGGCCCGGGCGCGCACGCACTCGACCGCATAGCGGCCGTCCTCCACGATCGAGGTCACGTGGGCGATGTCCTCGGGCTTGGCCATCGCCTCCTGGGAGGTGCCGGCGGCCTCGTAGGCGTCCAGCGCCCGGTGGTAGTCGGCGCGCATCCCCTCGTCGAGCTGGACGCCGGCAAGGTCGTCGTCGAGCCGGCGCAACTCCTCGCCGAGCGCGGTGACGTCCTCAGAAGCGAGCCGCTTCACGGGCGCGAGCTCGGCCTGCTGGCGGGCCAGCTCGCGCTTCGTGCCGTTGCGCGAGGCCACCACGACTGCGGCAATGGCGGCGATGACGAGAAGCAGGATGACGATTCCGGGCATGCCCCGAGCCTACGTCGGGCTGCTGAATCGCTTCTGTGAGATGGCTGTGACGCGGCCAGGGGTTGGGCTCAGCCCACGTTCTCAGTCGGTCGGCAGGTTGGCGGCGGCGACCAGCCGGCGGCCGAGGGTGGCGACCGACTCCTTGAGCTCGGCGGGCTCCAGCACCTCGAAGTCGCAGCCGAGCCAGCTCAGATTGGCGGCCAGCCAGTCGAGCTCGCCGCCCGTCGTCAGCAGGCAGCGCCCGGGACCCAGCGGCTCGATCCGACCGTAGGAGGGCAGGGTGCGCTCCCGGGCCGCCTCGGCGTCGAGGTGGAGCACCACCTTGGCCTGGTGGGGATAGCCGCCGGTGGAGATCGCCCGCTGCACGAATGCGACCGGATCCTCGTGCTCGCGGGCGACGAACCGCCAGGTCGTCACTCTGACCGCGGCCAGCCGGTCGAGGCGAAAGGTGCGCCAGTCGTCGCGGTCGAGGTCGTAGGCCATGAGGTACCACCGGCGGCCGGTGGCGACCAGCTGGTAGGGTTCGGCACGGCGCTGAGTGGTGGCGCCGGCGCGGTCGGAGTAGCCGAACTCCACCCGGAGCCGGTCGCGGCTGGCCTTCGCCAGGCACAGCAGCGCGTCGGCGTCGACCTCGATGCGGGCGCCGTCGAGAGTGGCGATGGCGTCGTGGAGAGCGCGGATCTCGGCGCGCAGCCTGGTCGGCAGCACCTGGTCGAGCTTGGCCAGCGTGCGGACGGCGGCCTCGCTGGCTCCGGCCACGGTGCCGCCGGCGGCCAGCCGGAGCGAGACCGCGGTCGCGATGGCCTCCTCGTCGTCGAGCAACAGCGGCGGCAGCGCCTTGCCGGCGCCCAGCTGGTAGCCGCCGCCGACGCCCTGTGCCGCATTGACCGGATAGCCCAGCGCCCGCAGTCGCTCCACGTCGCGCCGGATGCTCCGGGTGGTCACGCTCAGTCGCTCGGCGAGCTCGGGCCCGGTCCACACCGGCCGCTGCTGCAGCAGCGCCAGCAGGCGCAGCACGCGCTCCGTCGTACCGACTGTGCTGTCACTCGCCGCCATGTCCCCATCATGGTGCATCGGGCGGACAGATCCGGTCCGCAAACCGGCCCCATCCTGGCCTCGGGTCGTCAGTAGGCGTGGAAGCCGATCCTGGTCTTGCGGCCGAGCTCCCCGGCGGCCACCTTCTGCTCCAGGAGCTTGGCCGGGGCGAAGGCGGGCTCGCCGAACTCGTTGAACAGCTCCTGCTCGATCGCCAGCGACACGTCGTTGCCGACCACGTCGAGCAACTCGAAGGGCCCCATCGGGAACCCCAGCTCGGCCTTGACCGCGTCGTCGATCTCGGTCATCGACGCGGCGCCGGACTCCAGCAGCCTCACGGCGTCGTTGAGGTAGGGAAAGAGCAGGCAGTTGACGATGAAGCCGGCACGGTCCCCACAGGAGACGCCGACCTTGCCGACCTGCGCGGTCAGCGCCTTGACCGTCTCGTCAACCTCGGGGCTGGTCAGCTCGGTGGTGACGATCTCCACCAGCTTCATCACCGGGGCCGGGTTGAAGAAGTGCATACCGATGACGTCACCGGGGCGGCTGGTGACCTCGGCCAGCCTGGTGATCGGCATCGAGGAGGTCGTGGTGGCCAGGATGGCGCCGCGCCCCGTCAGCGGATTCCGTGCGATCCGGTCGAGGTCGCGGTAGAGCTCGGTCTTGACCGCCAGGTCCTCGGCGATCGCCTCGATGACGATGTCGACGTCGGCCAGCGCCTCACGCTCGGTGGACTCGATGAGCCGGTCCAGCACCGAGGATCGGCCATCCGCGTCGAGCCTGCCCTTCTCGACCAGTCGGTCCAGCGACCTCTCGATGGCGGCCCGAACGCCGAGCACCTTGTCCTGGGTACGGCCGACGTAGACCACGTCGTAGCCGGAGCTGGCGAACACCTGGACGATGCCTGTCGCCATGGTGCCGGTGCCGACCACGCCGACCCGGGAGATCTCCTGGTGGAGCCTCGGCTCGGTCCGCTCCTCACCGGCAACCGGCGGCGGGGTGAACAGGCCCCGGTCGGCGGCGGTGGCCAGCGGGCCGGCCGGATAGCCACAGCCGAAGCGCATCGCGTTGTCGATGTCCTCGGCGGTGGCGTAGCCGGACTCGAACATGCGCCGGGCATGTTCGAGGTAGGGCAGCAGCAGGGAGTCGGCGATCTCACTCGGCGTCATGGGCGCACAGTCTGACAGGCAAGTTACCCATCAGTCACCTGGCGTGACGGACGTCACGCCCGGGGGCGCGGCTAGGGTGTGCGGCTGTGAGACTCGTCGTCGCAACCTGCCAGGTGGACTATGCCGGGCGCCTGACCGCACACCTGCCGATGGCTACCCGGGTCCTGATGCTCAAGGCCGACGGCTCGGTGCTGATCCACTCCGACGGTGGCTCCTACAAGCCGCTCAACTGGATGTCGCCGCCGTGCGTGCTGCGCGAGGACGTGGCTGAGGACGGCCGGGCGGAGTGGACCGTCACCTCCAAGAGCACCTCCAAGGGGCCCGACGACACGCTGCGGATCCTCATCGAGGAGATCCACCACGACACCTCCCACGACCTCGGCGTCGACCCGGGCCTACGCAAGGACGGTGTCGAGAAGCACCTTCAGGAACTGCTCGCCGAGCACCCCGCCACCCTCTCCCCCGGCCTGACGCTGGTACGACGCGAGTTCCCCACCGCGATCGGACCGGTCGACCTGATGTGCCGCGACGCCGACGGCCTCTCGGTCGCCGTCGAGATCAAGCGCCGCGGCGAGATCGACGGCGTCGAGCAGCTGACCCGCTATCTCGAGTTGCTCAACCGCGACCCGCTGCTCACCAGCGGCGGCCCGGTGCGCGGCATCTTCGCCGCCCAGGAGATCAAGCCACAGGCCCGAGTGCTGGCCACCGACCGCGGCATCGCCTGCGCAATCGTGGACTACGACCTGCTGCGCGGTCTCGACACCGGCGAGGACCGGCTGTTCTGATGCGGATCCTCCACATCGCGCTCGCCTCGGAGTGGGAGGCCGCACAACGCTCCGGCTTCTACGTCACCTCGACGCTCGGCCGCTCGCTGGCCGACGAGGGGTTCATCCACGCCTCCCGCGAGGACCAGTGGGAGGGCGTGCGGCAACGGTTCTACGCCGGTGTCACCGAGCCGCTGGTGCTGCTCACGATCGACACCGACCTGCTCACCTCGCCGTGGCGGGAGGACCCGGTCGGGGAGGAGACGTTCCCGCACATCTACGGTCCGCTCAACCCGGACGCGGTGGTGGCCGCCGTACCGCTGGCACCCGCCGCCCAACCCACCGCCCAATTCCCCGCCCCGCCGACAGAGGCCGAGTTCCGCCGGGCGCTGATCGGCGAGATCGCCTTCCGGATGGCGATGGCGCTGCTGCTGATGGCGCTCATCGCCGTCGGGCTGCTGATCGTGCGGGCCTGGCTCGGCCAGGACTGGGCGCTGCTCGGCGCGCTGCTCGGCTTCGTGCTGGGCGTGGTGGTCGTCGTCCGGCTCGGCCGGGCCCGCTCGCGACGCCTGGGCTGATCTGCGCGGAACTCGGCGACTCGCACGGCCGCAAGCGGATGCTCCTCGTCGGCTTGGGTCTCTTCGCGGTCACCAGTCTGCTGTGTGCCGCGGCGCAGAGCCCCGGACAGCTGGTCGCGGCGCGGTTCGTCCAGGGCCTCTCGGCGGCCATGCTCGCCCCGCAGGTGCTCGCCAGCATCCACTCCAACACGGAGGGGCATCATCTGCCCGGGCGCTGGACTGGGGCGGCGCGGCGCTGCTCGGCGCCACCATGACGCTGCTGATCCTGCCCCTCACCGAGGGGCGCGCCACCGGCTGGCCGCTCTGGACCTGGGCCTGCCGGGTCAGCCGTACCGATGGCGGCTACCATACTGGTGTGGTGCCAGCTGCGCAGGCCGGCCTCGGCTTCGGGTCAGCGGTCGTCGGGTCGATCTACTTCGGCTTCGACGCCGACCATGCGTTCGCCCGGACGGCCTTCCTGTTGGCGGCGGTAATGGCGGTGGTCACGCCGCTCACCCGGCTGCTGCGGCCTCGCTCCTGATCGCCAGCGCCGCCTCCGGTCGGTTGGTGGTGACCAGCCAGGCACGCCGTAGCCACAGCCGCAGCTCGACGTCGGTGTCGACGGTCCAGACCAGCAGCGGCAGACCGCGACGGCTGGCATAGCCGGCCACGGTCAGTCGCGCGAGCCGCCGGTGGGCGACCACCAGGTTCGCCCCCGACTCCCTCATCCGGCGGTCCGGGAAGAGCTCGGAGACCAGCTGCCTGACCAGCGCGCCGAGGGCCAGGCCCTCCCAGCTCCGGCCGAAGGAGAGCCCCACCAGCAGGTCCGGGTGACGGTGCTGCGCCCAGGCTCGCACCATCCGCACCGAGTCGTCCTCTCCCGTGGTCACCACGACGCGGTCGGCGCCGAGCAGCGCCACGGCGCGATCCACCGCCTCGATCTCCCGGCCGGTGGTCTTCAGGTCGAGGTGGGCTCGCTTGCCGGCAGCAGCGATCGCGACCAGCGCCTCCACGTAGTCCAGGCTGTCGAGTCCCGGCTCGTCGTGCGCGACCACCAGCGCGCCGGCCGTCCCGGGACGCACGTCGAGCTCGACGAACTCCACGTCGAGCGCCAGCGCCGCCTGCAGCGCCGCCGGGCTCTCCACCCGGTGCGCGCTCACCATCGCCACGGTCACACGTTATCCACAGATCACGATCGGTCGGTGGCGAGGCGGCGAGCGACGTGCCTAGCCTGTCACCCTGATCTCGGACCACCAGGAGGAGCCATGACCACTCAACCCGAGGAGCACGAGCGTCGCATCACCCAGCTTCGCGGGGACGTCGACTTCTTGGTCGAGCACGTCCAAGGCGTCGAACGACGACTCACCCGCCGCATCACCACCTTCCGTCGCGAGGTGAACGGCCGCCTGGCGGCCATCGACAGCCGGCTCGACGCCATGGACGGCCGGCTCGACGCCATGGACGGCCGGCTCGACGCCATGGACGGCCGGCTCGACGCCATGGACGGCCGGCTCGACGGCATCGACGGCCGGCTCGACGGCATCGACGCGAATCTGAGCGACATCCGGAGCGTGCTCGCCGAGGTGCTGCGGCGGCTGCCCGAAGCCTCCTGATCAGGCGCCGGCGGCCTTGGGGGCGGTGGGGTCGGTGCCATTGGCGCCGACCTCGCGAGCGACGTACTCCTCGATCTGCTCTACGTCGTCCTGGTTGCGGGTGACCACGGCGAGCAGGTCGCTCATCGTGGCGACCTCCTCGACCTGCTCCTTGATGAACCAGGTCATGAACTGCTCGGAGGCGAAATCGACCTCCTCGCGGGCGATCTTGTAGAGCTCGTTGATCTGGGCGGTGACCCGTCGCTCCTGCTCCAGCGCCAGCGAGACCGGCGCGACCACGTCGGCGAAGGTGGAGACGGCGGCTGGGACGGCGCCGATCTCGACGGCGGCGTCGGTGTCGAGGAGGTACTGCACCATCATCAGCGCGTGCTCGCGCTCCTCGGCGGCCTGCCGGTAGAAGAACGCCGCCATCTGCGGCAGCGTCAGCGCGTCGTAGTAGACGGCGCAGGCGAGGTACTGGTTGTGCGAGGCCAGCTCGTTGGCGATCTGGGCGTTGAGCTGCTTGACGAATCGCTCAGCGGGCACGCGCGGACTCCTGTCGCTCGATGTCGGGACTGTGGATCACGGCCATCATGCCGCATTCGCGCTCCCGATCGTCAGGCGGCGGTCTTGAGGTCCTTCTTCTTGACCGGCTTGCCGTCCTTGGCCCGGACCAGCTGGCGTCGCTTCACCGTCAGACCGTCGGGCAGAGTGCCCTCCTTGAGCATCCGGAGCGGGCAGCGGCCGCACTTGCTCTTGGAGACGCAGCACTTCGTCTTCGGCACCTTCGGCTTCTTCGCCACGGTTCGCAGGTTACACCATGAAGGAAAGCCTTACCTACGCCTCAGGCGAGGCCGTTGGCTGCCCGGATCACGATCCAACACAGCCCGCCCCTGTCGACCTCACCCCAGGCCGTTGGCTGCCCGGATTACGATCCAACACAGCCCGTCCCTGTCAACCTCACCCCAGGCCGTTGGCTGCCCGGATTACATCGACAAAGCCGTCCATGATCTCGGTGAGCCCGAAGTCCTTCGGGGTGTAGACGGCGGCGACTCCCAGCTCCTTGAGCTTGCCGGCGTCCGACTCGGGGATGATGCCGCCGACGATGACCGGCACGTCGCCGATGCCGGACTGCCGCATCGCCTCGAGCACGTCCGGCACCAGCTCCATGTGGGAGCCGGAGAGGATCGAGAGGCCGACCAGGTGGACGTCCTCGGCGACGGCGGCGGCGACGATCTGCTCGGGGGTGAGTCGGATGCCCTGGTAGATGACCTCGAAGCCGGCGTCGCGAGCCCGTACGGCGATCTGCTCGGCGCCATTGGAGTGGCCGTCGAGTCCCGGCTTGCCGATCAGCACGCGCAGCCGGCCGCTCCCCTCGATCCCGCTCAGCTCCTCGGCGGTGGCCTTGACCCGCTGCCGGACCTTGGTCAGCTCGTCGCCGGCCTCCGCCACCCCGACGGCGCCGGCGACCCCGGTCGGTGCCCGGAACTCGCCGAAGACGTCGCGCAGCGTCTGCGCCCACTCCCCTGTGGTCGCGCCGGCGCGGGCGGCGGCGAGGGTGTAGGGCATCAGGTTCTGGTCGGTCTTGGCCGCGGTCGCGAGCGCGGCCAGGGCCTCGTCGACGGCGGCCTGGTCGCGCTGCGCCCGCCAGGCCTCGAGCGAGGCGATGGCGGTGGCCTCGGCCTCGGGGTCGGCGGTCATGATGGCGTCGTCGAGGTTGGCCGTCAGGGGTGAGGGCTCGGTGGTGGTGAACTTGTTGATGCCGACGACCACCTCGTCGCCGGACTCGATGCGGGCTCGGCGCAGCGCATGGGAGGAGACCAGCTCGGACTTCATGTAGCCGGAGTCGACGGCGGCGATGGCGCCCCCCATGGCCTGCACCCGGTCGATCTCGGCCTTGGCGCCGTCGACCAGCTCGCGGACCTTGGCCTCGATGACCGGCGAGCCGTCGAAGATGTCGTCGTACTCCAGCAGGTCGGACTCGAAGGCGAGCACCTGCTGCAGCCGCAGCGACCACTGCTGGTCCCAGGGCCGCGGCAGGCCGAGCGCCTCGTTCCAGGCGGGCAGCTGCACGGCCCGGGCGCGGGCCCTCTTCGACAGCGTGACGGCGAGCATCTCCAGCACGATGCGCTGCACGTTGTTCTCCGGCTGCGGCTCGGTCAGGCCCAGGCTGTTGACCTGGACGCCGTAGCGGAACCGGCGCATCTTCTCGTCGGTGACGCCGTAGCGGTCGCGGGTCAGCTCGTCCCACAGCTCCACGAAGGCGCGCATCTTGCACATCTCCTCGATGAACCGCACGCCGGCGTTGACGAAGAAGGAGATCCGGCCGACGACCTTGCCGAAGTCCTCCTCCGAGACCTGGCCGGCCGCCTTGACCGCGTCCAGGACCGCGATCGCGGTGCACATCGCGTAGGCGATCTCCTGCACCGGCGTGGCGCCGGCCTCCTGCAGGTGGTAGCTGCAGATGTTGATGGGGTTCCACTTCGGGATGTGGTTGACCGTGTAGGCGATCATGTCGCTGATCAGCCGCAGCGAGTGCTCCGGCGGGAAGACGTAGGTCCCGCGGGAGAGGTACTCCTTGATGATGTCGTTCTGCGTGGTGCCCGCGAGCTGCTGGGCGACCTCCGATGGGTCGACGCCCCCCGCCTCCGATAGCTCCGCCTGCTCCTCGGCGACCACCTGGTAAAGCGCCAGCAGCCACATCGCGGTGGCGTTGATGGTCATGGAGGTGTTCATCTCGACCAGCGGGATCTGGTCGAAGAGCTTGCGCATCTCACCGAGGTGTTGCACCGGTACGCCGACCTTGCCGACCTCGCCCCTGGCGAGCGGGCTGTCGGGGTCGTAGCCGGTCTGCGTGGGCAGGTCGAAGGCGACCGAGAGGCCGGTCTGCCCCTTCGCGAGGTTGGTGCGGTAGAGCGCGTTCGACGCCTCGGCAGTCGAGTGCCCGGCGTACGTCCTCATCACCCAAGGGCGATCTTTGGGGGTACGGTCCTTCTCAGCCATAAGACCTGAGAGTAGGACCTCGGTTAGGAGTTAGTAACCGCCGCGCGTGTGGAAGATGTCACGCGGGAACCCGCTCGACCTCCACTACCCGGGAGAGCCGGGTGAGGTGGAGCATCCGCCGCACTGCGGGGCCGCAGCCTCGCAACGTGACGCGGCGACTCTGTGTCTGTGCCCGGTAGGTCGCGGCCGCGAGCACGTTGAGGGCAGTCAGGTCGACGGCGTCCACCGCGGTCAGGTCGACCACCACGTCGTCGAAGCGGGCCAGCCGGTCGTGCAGCGCGTTGCGCACCTCCCAGGTGCTGCGCACGTCGAAGTAGCCGGCCAGGACCAGCACCGGCCCGTCGGTGACGATGTCCATCTCTGCTCCCCTCGTCGGGTGCTCTGGTGAGCGGGCCGCAACCACCCGACGGCACGGCCCGCTCACCCTCTATGACGCCGAGGAGGGCGATTCGGTTGCGTCTGATACCACGCCGTGGAGACTCTGTCGCCCGTTAGGCTGGCCGCCATGGTCAACCTCACCCGCATCTACACCCGCACCGGCGACGCCGGATCGACCCGGCTCGGCGACCTGAGCGAGACCACCAAGACCGATCTGCGACTGGCCGCCTACGGGCAGGTCGACGAGGCGAACGCGACGATCGGGGTCGTGCTCGCCACCTCGACGCTGGAGTCCGACGTCGAGCGGGTGCTGACCCGGGTGCAGAACGACCTGTTCGACGTCGGCGCGGACCTGGCGACCCCCGTCGTGGCCAACCCCGAGTTTCCGCAGCTGCGGGTCGAGCAGGACTACGTCGACCGGCTCGAGGGCTGGTGCGACCACTTCAACGAGCCGCTGCCGAAGCTGCGCTCGTTCATCCTCAACGGCGGCACCGTGGCGGCTGCGCACCTCCATGTCTCACGGACCGTGATGCGACGAGCCGAGCAGGCGGCCTGGGCGGCTTGGGAGGTGCACAGCGAGACCATGAACAAGCTCGCGATCACCTACCTCAACCGGCTCTCCGATCTGCTGTTCATCCTGGCTCGCTACGAGAACCGCGAGAACGGCGACGTGCTGTGGGTGCCCGGAGGGGAGCGATCCTGAGTGAGGGACGAACACAGGTCGCTACCCGACCAGACGCTCGGGGGCGAGCGATCCTCCGGCCTGGGCACAGTGAGGCGAGGGCGATGTCGGCCCCATGCCAGCGCATTCAGTCTCGGTCGAGGTGGCCGAGCGACCGCTCCGGCGCCACCAGGTCGCGCACCCGTCGCTTGAGCTCGGTGATCTCCGGGAAGCCGCCGTCGCGCTTGCGGTTCCATACCGGCGTCTCGACGCCGGCAACGGTCACCTCGATGCGGAACATGCCGCCGGTGGCCGGCCGCAGCACCACCTCGTCGAGTTCGGCCTCGAAGGTCTGCAGCAGCTCGCCGGCGTACCACATCGCCCGCAGCTGCCATCGGCATTGCGTGCAGTAGCTGATCAGGACGCGGGCCATGCAGTCACCCTACGAGCGGCTCGGCCGGGCGGCGAGGACCGAGATCGCAGCGGGGACCATCAGGATGGCGACCACGGTGATGGCGTGGAGCGTGCCTATGGCGTCGCCGAGCATCCCGAGCAGCGGCGGGCCACCCAGGAAGGCGGCGTAGCCGATGGTGGCGACCACCGAGACCCGGGCAGCGGCGCGGGCGGGGTCGTCGGCGGCGGCGCTCATGCCGACCGGGAAGCCGAGCGCGGCGCCGAGTCCCCAGATGACGACGCCGATCAGCGCCACCGGCAGCGAGCCGCCGAAGACGGCGAGCAGTACGCCGGCGGCGGCGGCGGCGCAGGAGGCCCACAGGGCAGCGGGCCTGCCGACCTTGTCGAGCAGGAACGGTCCCAGCAGCCGGCCGGCGGTCATCGCGGCCACGAAGGTGGCGAAGCCGGTGACGCCGACCCAGTGCGGGGTGTCATAGCCGTCGATGACGGCGAGCGAGAGCCAGTCGTTGGCCGTGCCCTCGACGGTGGCGAAGCAGAGCACCATCAGGCCGATCAGCAGCGTGCGCGGCTCTCGCCAGGCGGACGCCTTCGGTCCCTCGGCGCCGGGCGAGGCCGCCGCGGGGAGGAAGGAACGGGAGACCCGCGAGGTGGCGAGGAGCACCGGCACCGTGACGACCAGACAGTGGACCAGCAGCGGCACGTGGCCGGCCGCCATCGGAATGCCCAGGCCGCTGCCCAGGATCGAGCCACCGCTCCAGGCGGCGTGGAACCGGGGCATGATGGTGCGGCCCAGCCGCCGCTCGACCTCGGCGCCCTCGACGTTCATCGCGACGTCCCACAGCGAGACCCCGGCGCCGTAGCAGAACAGCGCGACCCCGGTCACGAGACGTGAGGAGAGCGGTCCCACGCCGACCGCGGTCACCACCATGCCGAGGCCGACCGCGGCGGCGCCGACCCGGACGCTGGCAGCCGGTCCGAGCCGCTGGATGATCCGGCCGGTGGTCGGCAGCATCGACATCGAGCCGAGCGAGCCGGTCAGCAGCAGCAGGCCGAGCGCCGAGTTGGAGAGCTCCAGGCCGGTGCGGACGTCGGCCAGCCGGGAGAAGATCGTCGCGAAGAGGAGTCCGTTGAGTGCGAAGACCAGCGCGACCGGGACGCGAGGAGCATCGTGAAACACGGTCAGCGGGACCAGTCGGTTCCCGGGGGTCGCGACTCGAGCCACGCCTGGAAGCCAGTCAGCGAGGCCGGGGCCATGGCGAACTCGACTGGCACCTCGGCGTACCGGCAGGTGACGACCACGTGCCCGGGATAGAGCGCCATCGCCTCCTGGCCTTCGGGGGTGCGGCTGCTGTCGTAGATCATCCGGGCGCGCTCCCAGGAGCGCTTCGGGCGCGGCGAGAGCGAGAAGACCCGGAACCACTCCAGGGTCTCGCCGGAGTAGCGCCCGATGCCGAGAAACCAACCGCGCCCGGGCCTTCCGGCCCGGACGCGGTGACTCAGCTCGAAGGTGCCGCCGTGCCGTCCGATGGCGCGGCGGCGCACCATGAGCGCGCCGAAGTAGCAGACGACGAGGACCAGCAGCACGCCGATGCCGTCAAGCAGCCACTCCCATGTCGCCAACCTGGTTACAACGCCTTCTCAGTGCTCCGTGGGCGCCAGCGTGCGAGACTCGGCAGGAGTGACGACGTCGGAGAGGATCGAGACCCGGTCGGCGGCGACCGAGACGAACCCGCCCGCGACGTGGAAGAACTCCGTGGTCCCCTCGACCGCGTCGATCTCGACGACGGCGTCGGCGAGCAGCGAGAGCAGCGGCGCGTGGCCGGTCAGGATGCCCACGTCGCCCTCGACGGTGCGAGCGATGATCGTGGTCGCCTCGCCCGACCAGACGACCCGGTCGGCAGCGACCAACTCGACATGGAGAGACATCAGAGGTTCTTCTGGATCTCGGCCCACTTGGCCTCGACGTCGTCGAGGCCACCGCACATGAAGAACGCCTGCTCGGCGACGTGGTCGTAGTCGCCGTCGGCGATCTTGTTGAACGCCTCGATGGTGTCGCCGATCGTGACCGTCGAGCCCTCGATGCCGGTGAACTGCTTCGCGACGTAGGTGTTCTGGGACAGGAACCGCTGGATGCGCCGGGCCCGGGAGACGATGATCTTGTCCTCCTCGGAGAGCTCGTCGACACCGAGGATGGCGATGATGTCCTGGAGCTCCTTGTTGCGCTGCAGGATCTGCTTGATGCGGATCGCGCAGTCGTAGTGGGCCTGACCGATGTACTGCGGGTCGAGGATCCGGGAGGTCGAGGTCAGCGGGTCCACCGCGGGGTAGATGCCCAGCGAGGCGATCTCACGGGACAGCTCGGTGGTCGCGTCGAGGTGGGCGAAGGTGGTCGCCGGCGCCGGGTCGGTGTAGTCGTCGGCGGGGACGTAGATCGCCTGCATCGAGGTGATCGAGTGACCACGGGTCGAGGTGATCCGCTCCTGCAGGGTGCCCATCTCGTCGGCGAGGTTGGGCTGGTAGCCCACCGCCGAGGGCATCCGGCCCAGCAGCGTGGAGACCTCGGAGCCGGCCTGGGTGAACCGGAAGATGTTGTCGATGAACAGCAGCACGTCCTGCTTCTGCACGTCGCGGAAGTACTCCGCCATGGTCAGCGCGGAGAGCGCGACGCGCAGCCGGGTGCCCGGCGGCTCGTCCATCTGGCCGAAGACGAGCGCGGTCTGGCCGAAGACGCCGGCCTCCTGCATCTCGACGATCAGGTCGTTGCCCTCACGGGTCCGCTCCCCCACCCCGGCGAAGACCGAGACACCGCCGTGGTTGCGGGCGACACGCGCGATCATCTCCTGGATGAGCACGGTCTTGCCGACGCCGGCACCGCCGAACAGGCCGATCTTGCCACCCTGGACGTACGGCGTGAGCAGGTCGATGACCTTGATGCCAGTCTCGAACATCTGGGTCTTGGACTCCAGCTGGTCGAACGCGGGCGCCTTGCGGTGGATGCCCCAGCGCTCGGTGATCTCCAGCTTCTCGCCCTCGGCGAGGTTGAGCACGTCGCCGGTGGCGTTGAAGACGTGGCCGAGGGTCACATCGCCGACCGGCACCGTGATCGGGCCGCCGGTGTTGGTCACGGTGGCGCCGCGGACCAGGCCGTCGGTCGGCTTCAGCGAGATGGCGCGGACGACGCCGTCGCCGATGTGCTGGGCGACCTCGAGCGGCAGCACGGAGGACTCGCCGCCGATCTCCACGGTCGCCTCGAGCTTGTTGTAGATGTCGGGCATCGCGTCGGTGGGGAACTCCACGTCGACGACCGGGCCGATGACCCGGACGATGCGACCGGTGGCTTCGGAGACCGGCGCGGTCTCAGTCGCGGTTGCAGTCATGTCTCTCAACTCTCTTCAGGGTCGGCGGGTCAGTCAGAGCCAGCGTTGGCGTCAGCGAGGGCATTGACACCACCGACGATCTCGCTGATCTCCTGGGTGATGCCAGCCTGGCGGGCCTGGTTGGCGATCCGGGTGTACTTCTTGATGAGCTCCTCGGCGTTGTCCGTGGCGGACTTCATCGCCTTCTGCCGAGCGGCCAGCTCGGAGGCGGCGGCCTGGAGCAGGGCGTACCAGATGCGGCTGACGACGTACTGCGGGAGCAGCCCGTCGAGCACCGCCTCCGGGGACGGCTCGAACTCGTAGAGCGGCAGGAGATGGCTCTCGGCCGGCGGCTCGACGCCCTCGACGACCTCCAGCGGCAGCAGCCGCAGTGCGGTCGGCTCCTGCACCAGCATCGACCGGAACCGGGTGAAGACCAGGTGGACCTCGTCGATGCCCTGACCGGGCTCGTCGATGCCGCGGCCCTCCATGAAGACCGAGATCAGCGTCTCGCCGATCTCCTCGGCGACGTCGTACGTCGGCTGGTCGCTGTGCCCGGTCCAGGTCCGCGTCACGGGCCGGCCGCGGAACTTGTAGTAGGCCTCGCCCTTGCGGCCGGAGACGTAGAGGTCGACCTGCTTGCCCTCGGCCCGCAGCTTCTCGATCAGCCCCTCCGCCTCGCGCAGCACACTGGAGGAGTAGGCCCCGGCCAGGCCCCGGTCGCTGGTGACGACCAGCACCGCGGCGCGGTCGGAGCGCTCCGGCTCGGTGGTCAGCGCGTGGTCGACGTTGGAGAACGTCGCCACGGCCGAGACCGCTCGGGTGAGCTCGCGGGCGTAGGGCGCGGCCGCTCCGGCCCGCTGCTGCGCCTTGATGATCCGGGACGCAGCGATGAGCTCCATGGCGCGCGTGATCTTCTTCATCGACTCCGTCGACTTGATCCGCGCGCGGTACTCGCGCAGCGATACGGCCATCCGTCAGCCCCGCTTCTGCCGGACGATCTGCTCCTGCTCGACGTCCTCGTCCTCCAGCGCCTCGGCCTTCTCGGAGCCGGGCTTGATGGACTGGCCGTCGGAGGTCTCGAACTGGCCCAGGAAGTCGTCGTAGGCGGCGGTCAGGTCGGCCTCGGTGGCGTCCTCGAACTTCAGGCTCTCCGCGATGGCGCTCAGGATGCCCGGCTTGGACAGCCTGAGGTAGTCGAGGAACTCCTGCTCGAACTTGAGCACGTCGGCGACCGGGAGCCGGTCGAGCCGACCGGTCGTGCCCAACCACAGCGAGACGGTCATCTCCTCGACCGGGTAGGGCGAGTAGGCCGACTGCTTGAGCAGCGCCATCAGCCGCTGGCCGCGGTCGAGCTGCTGCCGGGAGGCGGCATCGAGGTCGGAGGCGAACATCGCGAAGGCCTCCATGGCCCGGAACTGCGCCAGGTCGACCTTGAGCGAGCCGGTGACGGCCTTCATCGCCTTGGTCATCGCGGCGCCGCCGACGCGGGAGACCGAGATGCCGACGTCGATGGCGGGGCGCTGGTTGGCGGCGAACAGGTCGGACTGCAGGAAGATCTGGCCGTCGGTGATGGAGATGACGTTGGTCGGGATGAACGCCGAGACGTCGTTGGCCTTGGTCTCGATGATCGGCAGGCCGGTCATCGAGCCGGCGCCGAGCTCGTCGGAGAGCTTCGCGCAGCGCTCCAGCAGCCGGCTGTGCAGGTAGAAGACGTCGCCCGGGTAGGCCTCGCGGCCCGGCGGGCGGCGCAGCAGCAGCGACACCGCACGGTAGGCCTCGGCCTGCTTGGTCAGGTCGTCGAAGACGATCAGGACGTGCTTGCCGTCGTACATCCAGTGCTGGCCGATGGCCGAGCCGGTGTAAGGGGCGAGGTACTTGAAGCCGGCGCTGTCGGACGCCGGGGCGGCCACGATGGTGGTGTACTCCAGCGCACCGGCCTCCTCCAGGGCGCCGCGCACCGAGGCGATGGTGGAGCCCTTCTGGCCGATGGCGACGTAGATGCAGCGGACCTGCTTGGTGGGGTCGCCGGTCTCCCAGTTCTGCTTCTGGTTGATGATCGTGTCGATCGCGACGGTGGTCTTGCCGGTGGCGCGGTCGCCGATGATCAGCTGGCGCTGGCCACGGCCGATCGGGGTCATCGAGTCGATCGCCTTGATGCCGGTGGCGAGCGGCTCGTGGACCGACTTGCGCGCCATCACGCCGGGGGCCTGCAGCTCGAGGGCGCGGCGGCCGACGGTGGCGATCTCGCCGAGGCCGTCGATGGCGTTGCCGAGCGGGTCCACGACGCGGCCGAGGTAGCCGTCGCCGACCGGCACCGAGAGGACCTCGCCGGTGCGGCGGACCGTCTGGCCCTCCTCGATCTTGTCGAAGTCGCCGAGGACCACGACGCCGATCTCGCGGGTGTCGAGGTTGAGCGCCAGGCCCAGGGTGCCGTCCTCGAACTCCAGCAGCTCGTTGGCCATCGCGGAGGGCAGGCCGCTGACGCGGGCGATGCCGTCGGCGGTCTGGGCGACGGTGCCGACCTCCTCGCGGGTGGCTGCCTCGGGCTTGTAGTCGGCGACGTACTTGCTCAGCGCGTCCCGGATCTCGTCGGGACGGATGGACAGCTCCGTCATCTCAGGTGCCTTCTCTCTTCGATCTTCGTCGTACGTCGTGGGGGTGTCGTCATCCGGCCAGGGCGCGGCGGGCGTCGTCGAGACGGCTGGCAACGGTGCCGTCGATGACATCGTCGCCGATCTCGACCTTGATGCCACCCAGCACCTCGGGGTCGACCACGAGGTTGAGGTGGACGGGGCGGCCGTAGCCGCGAGCCAGCGCGGCCTCGAGCCGCTCCAGCTGGGCGTCGGTGAGCGGCTTGGCGACCCGGACGGTCGCGACGCCCTCGTTGCGCACGGCGGCGGCCACCTGCTGGTATTCGGCCAGGGCGACCGACACCGTGCGGTAGGTCCCGGCGAGCGCCTGCTTGACCAGCGTCACGGTGGCCGGCAGCGCCTTGCCCGCCAGCAGCGAGTCGACCAGCGTCAACTTGTCGTCGACCGAGCGCAGCGGGTCGGAGAGCGCGTCGCGCAGCTCCGGGTTCTGCTGGACCAGCCGCTCGACGGAGAACAGCTCGTCGACCAGCCGCTCAGCGTCGTCACCGGCGGAGCGGACCGCGGCGATCTCGCTGAGGCGCTCCAGGGCGTCGGCCAGGTCGTGGCTGGCGGTCCAGCGCAGCCCGGCCGCGTTGGCGAGCAGAGTGAGCGCGCCGGCGGCGATCTTGCCGTCGAAGAGCTCGCGCACCAGGCCCTGCTTGGCCTCCGCGGGCACCGAGACGTCGGTCGCGAACCGGCGCAGCGCCGCCTCCGACCGGAGCGTCCGGGACGCCGCGAAGAGGCCGTCCGCCACCGAGGCCAGCTCGCCGGCGCTGCCGGTCAGCTGGTCGGTGAGGGTGGCCACCGCCTCGGCCGAGGCACCACGGCTCTGCCCAACGAGAGTGGCCATCAGCTCGACGCCTCCAGCTCGGCCAGGAAGCGCTCGACGACCCGGCTCTGCCGGGCGTCGTCGTCCAGGCTCTCGCCCACGATGCGACCGGCCAGGTTGGCGGCCAGGCCGCCGACCTCGGCACGCAGCGAGGTGACCGCCTGCTGGCGCTCGGCCTCGATCTGGGCCTTGCCGTGCTCGACGATGCGGCTGGCCTCCGCCTGGGCCTGCTCGCGCATCTCAGCGACGATCTGGGCACCCTGCTCGCGGGCCTCCTCGCGGATGCGCGCGGCCTCGTGGCGGGCGTCGGCGAGCTGCTGCTCGAGCTCGGCCAGCTTGGCGTCGGCCTCGGCCTGCTTGGTCTCCGCAGCCTCGAGTCCGCCCTCGATCGCCTGGGTCCGCTCGGCGTAGGTCTTCTCGAACATCGGCACGACGATCTTCCAGATCAGGAAGAACAAGATGCCGAAGACGATCAAGGAGAGTACGAACTCGACCGGCACCAAGCCGAGCGGGCCGTGCTCCTCCTCGCCCTCACTAGCCGCGAGAAGAGTCCAGTCCATGCGTGATCCTTCGCTACTCGGGAACTACGGTCAGGACAGGACGAAGGCGAGAGCGATGCCGATGATGGCGAGCGCCTCGGCCAGCGCGAAGCCAAGGATGGCGATCGACTGCAGGCGGCTCTGCGCCTCGGGCTGACGCGCGACGCCGGCGATGTAGGCGGCGAAGATCAGGCCGATGCCGATGCCCGGGCCGATCGCGGCGAGGCCGTAGCCGATCATGTTGAGCGAGCCGTTCAGAGTGCCGTCCACGGCAATCTTCCTTTCGGTGTTGTTACTTCGGTTGGTGTGTTTGGTCTGTGGTGTCGCGCGGTCAGTGCTCGTCGGCGAGCGCGCCCTGGATGTACATGGCGTTGAGCAGGGTGAAGACGTAGGCCTGAAGGAACTGCACCAACATCTCCAGGAAGCTGATCGCGATGGCGAGCACCCAGGCCAGGAGGCCGGAGACCACGCCGAGCGCGCCGCCGTACTCGTCGATCAGGTAGAGGCCGCCGGTCGCGAACAGCATCAGCAGCAGGTGGCCGGCGAACATGTTGCAGAACAGACGCAGCGCCAGCGTGACCGGCCGTACGACGAGGTTGGAGAAAAACTCCAGCGGGACCAGCAGCGGGTACATGATCGGGGACACCCCGGCGGGCACGCACTGCAGCTTGAGGTAGCGAACGAAGCCGTGCTTGCTGATGCCCACCGCGTTGTAGATGACCCAGGACAGTGCCGCCAGCGCGTAGGCCATCGAGGCCCGGGAGAAGGTCGGGAACTGGATGACCGGGATCGCCGCGAAGACGTTGTTGACCAGCAGGAAGAAGAAGACCGTGACCAGGTAGGGAACGAACTTCGCGAAGTCGTGGCCGCCGATGATGTCGCGCGCGATCGAGTTGCGGACCATTCCGTAGGCCGTCTCACCGGCGAACTGGAGCTTCCCCGGGACCAGCGAGCGTCGGCGCGCCGCGGCGTAGAAGAAGACGAAGACGATGACCGCGGCCAGCACCAGCTGGAGCATCGGCTTGGTGACGTCGACGTCGCCGATGGAGAAGAAGCCGGGGAGGTCGAAGTTGGCCGGACCCGGCGCGTGGTACTCCTTGGGGAGGATCACACTCACTCTTCTTCCTGCGCTTTCGTGTTCGAGTTCGGTGGCTCGGTGTCTTGGTTTCTGGTGGTGCTAGGGAGATCGCTCGGCTCGGGCCGGTAGCGCGCCCAGGTCAGGTAGATGCCCAGGGCCGCTCCCGCGATGATCCCGACCGCCACCAGGAACCGGGTCCCCAGCCAGTGATCGAGGCCCCATCCGACCGCCCCGTAGACGAGCACCCCAGCCACGATGTAGCCGAACGAACGCCACGGGTCCCCGTTGGGAGAGTCGGAGGATGCCATCGCGCCCCGGACAATAGCAGTCGGCGGCGCTCACCGGGCACCCGCCCTCGTCGTCAGGTCGTAGACCGGGATGCGGGCCCGGCCGGCCAGCTTGAGATGGCTCAGGGTGGTCGCCAGGGTCGCCACCACAACGACGACCGCGGCCCAACCGCGGGCGTCGGCGGCGATGTGGCCGGAGAGCGTCGCGAAGAAGATCGTCAGCGCGATGAGCTGCAGGACGTAGGTCAGCAGGGCGACCAGCAGCGACATCGCCGGCATCACCGCGGCCACGACGTCGAGCGTGACCGCGCCGGCGGCGATCACCACGACCGCGACCCCGCCGGCGGCGAGCGTGGTCAGCGCCGCCTCGGGTCCAGCGACGGCCAGCGCGGCGGCGGTCGTGAGCAGCGTCGCGAGAAGCCCGCATCCGGCCGCACCGAGGAGCACACCGGCACCGCTGTAGGTGCTGACCTGCGTCGACTCGGTCGTCATCATCGGCGGCCGTTCTGTGGAGGAGGGGGATGGGGCTGCTCAGGACACCCTAGCCGGGTCTCGCTCGTGAAAGTTATCACAAGCAGCGTGTGACGGCGAAGTTGAACGATCCATCACCACCGGCGCGGCGCGCTCTCAGGGCTGCTCGACGGGCTTGTGCAGCTTCGGCAGCACGAAGGTCAGCGCGAGGGTCAGCAGCAGCATGGCGGCGACCGTCCACCACATCCACGGCCCGGAGTAGAGGCTGGCGAAGACCGACCCGAAGGCGATCAGCGCCGCCCACAGCCACATGATCAGCACCGCCCGCCGCTGCGAGTGGCCGATCTCGAGCAGCCGGTGATGGAGGTGCTGCTTGTCCGGGGCGAACGGCGATCTGCCCGCCCAGGAGCGCCGGAACACCGCGAGCACCAGGTCGACCAGCGGCACGACCAGGATCGCCAGCGGCAGCACCAGCGGCAGGAAGGTCGGCAGCAGGCTGGCCGAGGAGCCGCTGACGCCCTGGGTGAGCTGAGGCGAGGTGTACTGGCCGGACAGGCTCACCGCGCTGGCCGAGAGCACCAGTCCGATCAGCATCGAGCCGGAGTCGCCCATGAACAGCCGGGCCGGGTGCCAGTTGTGGACCAGGAACCCGGCGCAGGCACCGGCCAGCGCTGCCGAGAGCAGCGCCGCCGTACTCGCCCGCTCGACCTCGTTGATCCGGGTGATGCCGTAGCAGAAGACGAAGAAGGCGCTGGCGCCGATGCCGACCACGCCGGCGGCGAGGCCGTCGAGGCCGTCGATGAAGTTCACCGCGTTGACGGTGGCCACCACCATGACGCCGGTGAGCAGCGCCCCCTGAGCGGAGTCGAGCGCGAAGACCTTGTTGTCCCCTCCGGTCGGGATGAAGAAGTAGGAGATCTGGAACGCGATGAGCATGGCGGTCGCGAGCACCTGGCCGCCCAGCTTGGTGAGGGCGTCGAGCTCGAAGATGTCGTCGAAGACGCCGACCAGGCAGATGAAGGCGCCGGCGGCCAGGATGACGCCGGCGTCGCGCAGGACGAGCTCGCCGCGACCTCCCGAGAGGAACGGGATCTGCCGAGCGACCAGATAGGCGGCGCCGAGGCCGCCCAGCATCGCGACCCCGCCCATGTAGGGGATGGGGGTGTCGTGGACATCGCGGTCGCGGACCCGCGCCACCGCCCCGGTGCGCAGCGCGATCTCGCGAGCCACCACGGTGAGCAGGTAGGTCGTCGCCGCGGCGACGAGGAAGATCAGGAAGTAGGCCCTCACGCCTCGGGTCCCTCGGACTCGATCCTGACGTCGAAGGCCGACAGCACCCCGTTGACGCGGTCGAGCCCGAGCGCGCCGAGGCGAAGCAGCCGGGGCCGGTGGTGGGTGGCGTCGATGATGGTCGACGGCTCGCCGCCGTCGACGGGCCCGGCGTCGACGATGACCGCAACGTCGGCGTCCAGCATCTCCTGGGCGGCATCGGCGTCGAGCGCTGCCGGCAGCCCGGTCTTGTTAGCCGAGCTGACCGCCAGCGGGCCGGTGCGCTCGAGCAGCGCGAGTGCGATGCCGTCGTCGGGAACCCGGACCGCGACCGTACCCCGGGTCTCCCCCAGGTCCCACTGCAGGCTGGCCTGCTGGTGGCAGACCAGGGTCAGCGGGCCGGGCCAGAACTCCTCGGCCAGGGCACGGGCCCACTCCGGCACCCGCACCGCCAGCGCGTCGAGGGTCTCGGGGTGGGCGACCAGCACCGGCGGCGGCATCTCCCGGCCCCGGCCCTTGGCAGCCAGCAGCGCGGCGACGGCCTCGGGGGCGAAGGCGTCGGCGGCGATGCCGTAGACGGTGTCGGTGGGGATGACCGCCAGGCCGCCCCTGGCCAGTACGGCGCCGGCCCGGTCGATCGCCGTCTCGCGCTCCTCCTCGGTGCCCACCGGCAGACGCTGTGCCATGCCGCTCATCGTGCCAGCCTCGCGGTCGTGAAGCGCGGTCGCCCCGCCAGGTCGCGGTGGTCGCGGATGTCGGCCCACCGGCCGGTCGCGCTGAAGACCGCTGGCGCCGCCTCGCCCTGCTCGTCGGCGTGCTCGGCGCCGACGACGCCACCGGGACGCAGCAGCCGGGCCGCGGTCCGTTCCAGCACCCGCATCGCGTCGAGGCCGTCCTGGCCGGAGAAGAGCGCCAGGTCGGGGTCGTGGTCGCGGGCCTCGATCGCCACCGACTCCCACGCCTCGAGCGGGATATACGGCGGGTTGCAGACCACCACGTCGACGGTGCCGTCCAGGTCGGCGAACGCCTCCGCCATGTCGCCCTGGCGCAGGTCGACGCCGGTGCCGGCCAGATTGCGGGTCGCCCAGGCGTACGCCGCCTGGTCGAGCTCGACGGCGTGGACCTCGGCACCGGGCACCTCGTCGGCCACCGCCTTGGCGATCGCCCCGGAGCCGGTGCAGAGGTCGACGACCCGGACCCTGCTCGTGACGTCATCCGACTCGGTGGCTCGGGCGACCGACTCGGATGACGTCCGGGCCGAGTCGATCGCCCAGCCGGCCAGCAGCTCGGTCTCCGGACGCGGCACGAAGACGCCCGGTCCGACCGCGAGCTCGACGTGGCGGAAATGGGCGAGTCCCGTCAGGTGCTGCAGCGGCTCGCGGGCGGCTCGCCGGCCGATCAGCTCGCGGAACTCCAGCCCTTGCGGCTCGGCCACCGTGTCGAGGGTGACGAGAGCCGCCCGGGACACGCCGAGGACGTGGCCGAGCAGTTCCTGGGCGTCGTACTCCGGGCTGGGGACGCCGGCCTCGCGCAGCTGCTGCGTCGCCTCGGCCAGGAGGGCGCGGCGGTTCACTGCTCCAGCGCCGCCAGCCGGGCGGCGAGGTCGGCGTCCACGGCCGAGGAGATGACCGGGCCGAGGTCGCCGTCGAGCACCTGGTCGAGGTTGTAGGACTTGTAGCCGGTGCGGTGGTCGGAGATGCGGTTCTCCGGGTAGTTGTAGGTGCGGATCCGCTCGGAGCGGTCCACGGTGCGCACCTGGCTGCGGCGGGCGTCGGAGGCCTCGGCGTCGGCGGCGTCCTGAGCGGCCTGTAGCAGCCGCGAGCGCAGCACGCGCAGCGCCTGCTCCTTGTTCTGAAGCTGCGACTTCTCGTTCTGCATCGACACCACGATGCCGGTCGGGAGGTGGGTGATGCGGACCGCGGAGTCGGTGGTGTTGACGCTCTGGCCGCCGGGGCCAGAGGAGCGGAAGACGTCGATGCGCAGGTCGCTCTCGTTGATCTCCACGTCGATCGGCTCGGCCTCGGGCACGACGAGCACGCCGGCGGCACTGGTGTGGACCCGTCCCTGCGACTCCGTCACCGGGACGCGCTGCACCCGGTGCACGCCGCCCTCGAACTTCAGCAGGGCGTACGGCGCCCGCCCGGGCTCGGGGGTGCCTTTGGCCTTGATGGCGGCGGTGACCGACTTGTAACCGCCCAGGTCGGACTCGGTCGCGTCGAGGATCTCGACCTTCCAGCCCATCCGCTCGGCGAAGCGGGTGTACATCCGCAGCAGGTCGCCGGCGAAGAGCGCCGACTCCTCGCCGCCCTCCCCCGACTTCACCTCGAGGATGGCGTCCTTGTCGTCGGTGGGGTCGCGGGGCACCAGCAGCCGGCGCAGCCGCTCCTCGGTCTCGGCCCGGCGCTCCTCCAGGGTCGTCGCCTCCTCGGCGAAGGCCGGGTCGTCGCCGGCCAGCTCCTTGGCGGCCTCGACATCGTCGCCGAGATGGTGCCACTCGCGCCAGGCGCCGATGATGGCGCTCAGCTCGGCATAGCGGGTGTTGAGCCGCTTGGCGAGCCGCGCGTCGGCGTGGACCTCCGGGTCCCCCAGCCGCTTCTCGATCTCGCCGTGCTCCTCGACGAGCCCCTCGACTGCCTCGAACATCGCTCCCTTTCCGCGAGTCGGCACTAGTGCTGGTCCTACAACCGCCGAGTCGGCACTAGTGCTGGCGAACCTCCGGCACTTCTGCCGACTCGCGCCCTATCTGGCCAGCACTTCTGCCGACTCGGCAAATGACGAGCGCCGGCCCTCCCGCGGGTGCGGGTGGGCCGGCGCTCGGAAGCAGCTAGGACTTCTTGCCGTAGCGAGCCTCGAAGCGAGCCACGCGGCCGCCGGTGTCGAGGATCTTCTGCTTGCCGGTGTAGAACGGGTGGCACGCGCTGCAGACGTCGGCGCGGATGACACCGTCGGTCTTGGTGCTGCGGGTGGTGAACGAGTTGCCGCAGGTGCAGGTCACCTGGGTCTCGACATAATCCGGGTGGATGTCAGCCTTCATGGGATTCCTTTGGTCGTGGCCCGGGTCCTGCCCCGCGATGGGCGCGTGGAGGTGAACCGGTGCCGGAACGGACCAAGTCTAGAGATCCGCTGGTCAGACGACCAATCCGAGCAGCAGTACGAAGACCAGGCCAGAGACCGAGAGTATCGTCTCCATCAGCGACCAGGTCTTGAGAGTCTGTGGCACGTCCAGCTTGAAGTACTCCTTCACCAGCCAGAAGCCGGCGTCGTTGACGTGGGAGAAGAAGACCGAGCCGGCCCCCACGGCGAGCACGACCAGCGAGACCTCCGCGCTGGACAGGCCGCCCATCAGGCTCGACATCAGCCCGGAGGCGGTGATGGTGGCGATCGTGGCCGAGCCGGTGGCGAGTCGGATCAGCACCGCCAGCACCCAGGCCATCAGCACGGCCGAGATATTGCGATCGGTGGCCCAGTCGGCCAGCACCGTGCCGATGCCGGTGTCGATGAGCACCTGCTTGAAGCCGCCACCGGCGCCGACGATCAGCATGATGCCCGCGATCGGCGGGAGCGAGCTCTCGAGCGACTTCTGGATCTGCTCCTTGGAGAATCGGGCGCCACCGCCCAGGGTGAAGATGCCGACCACCACGGCGATCAGCAGCGCGACCGGCGGGTTGCCGAGGATGTCCCAGACCTTGCGGAGGCCGTCGTTCTCGTCGTCGATGAAGATGTCGACCAGAGCCTTGCCGACCATCAGGACGACCGGCAGCAGCACGCTGAGAATCGTGATCCCGAAGCTGGGACGGTTCTTGGCATCGTCGGTGGAGTCGAAGGTGTGCGGTGCCTCGACCTGGACCCACCCGCCGGCGATCCGCCCGAAGACCGGGCCGGCCAGGATGACGGTCGGGATGGCGACCAGTACGCCGAGCGCGAGGGTCAGGCCGAGGTCGGCGCCGAGGTTGTCGATCGCCAGCAGCGGCCCGGGGTGCGGCGGCACCAGTCCGTGCATCGCCGAGAGGCCGGCCAGCGCCGGGATGCCGACCACGATCAGCGAGACCTGGGCTCGACGGGCGACCAGGTAGATGACCGGCATCAACAGCACCAGGCCGATCTCGAAGAACATCGGCAGGCCGATGATCGCACCGATCAGGGCCATCGCCCAAGGCAGCATCTTCGCCGAGGAGTGGCCGACGATGGTGTCGACGATCTGGTCGGCACCGCCGGAGTCGGCGAGCAGCTTGGCGAACATCGCGCCGAGTGCGATCAGCAGGCCGACGCCGGCCATGGTCGATCCGAACGTCGTGGTGAACGACGTCAGCACGTCGTTGACGTTCTCCCAGGCGACCAGGCCCACCGTGAAGGAGCCGAGGATCAGCGCCAGGAACGGGTGAACCTTGAGCCACATGATGAGCACGACGATGACCGCGATGCCGGCCAGCGCGGCCAGGATCAGCTGCCAGCCGTCGGCCACCGGCTCGACGAGATCGGTCCCCGCGGCGGGGACGACGAACGGAATGGACTTCACTTCTCCTCCTTGACCATCTGGTCGACGTACTGCTGGACGATGTCGTCAACGGACTGGTCGACATCGATGACCACGCCGTGCTCGTCGGGGGCGAGCGGCTCCAGCGTGGTGAACTGTGAGGCGAGCAGCGAGGCCGGCATGAAGTGGCCCGGGCGGCTGGCTTGACGGGCGGCGATGACCTCCCAGGTGCCGTCGAGATGCAAGAAGTGCACTCGGCGGACGTGGTGCCGGAGTTGGTCGCGGTAGCCCCGCTTGAGCGCGGAGCAGCTGATCACGCCGCCCCTCTCGTCGTGCTCGGCCAGCCACTCACCGATCGCCTCGAGCCAGGGATGGCGGTCGTGGTCGTCGAGCGGGATGCCGGCCGACATCTTCTTGACATTCGCCGGTGGGTGGAAGTCATCGGCATCGGCGAACGGCACCCGGAGTCGCTGACTGAGGGCAGCACCCACCGAGGACTTGCCCGAACCCGAGACTCCCATGACGACGACGAGCGGGGCGAATGGGGCTGCTGGCATCTGGCCAAATCTCCTCCGCATGCAGCAAAGTGGCTATCGTCACATAGCCGACCGTAAAAATATGATCTTTGCAAGTAGATCGTTCAAATAGTCTGTTCTTTGGCGCGGCGCGGTCAGGTGGGACGATCACCTCATGTCCTCCCGTCGTGGCCGGGTCTCCGGCGAGCTTCACGACTCCGTGCTCGGCGCGCTCGGGACCGCCGTGGTCTCCGGGCGGCTCACTCCCGGGCGAGTGCTCACCATCGAGGACCTCTGCCGGCAGTACGACGTCTCGCGCAGCGTGGCCCGGGAGGCCGTCCGGGTGCTGGAGTCGATGGGCCTGCTCGCTTCCCGGCGGCGGGTGGGCGTCACCGTGCGTCCTCGGGAGGATTGGAACGTCTTCGACCCCCGGGTGATCCGATGGCGACTCGACGGCGGCGACCGGATCGAGCAGTTGCTCTCCCTCTCGGAGCTGCGCCACGGCTTCGAGCCGGTGGCGGCGGCACTGGCCGCGCATCGAGCGACGCCGGAGCAGTGCCGCCGGATGGCGATGGCCGTCTCCGACATGGCGGTGCATGGCCGTACCGGCGACCTCGAGCCCTACCTGCTGGCGGACCAGGCCTTCCACCGCACGCTGCTGCGGGCCAGCGGCAACGAGATGCTTGCCGCGCTCGGCGATGTCGTGTGCGAGGTGCTCGACGGCCGCACCCACCACGGCCTGATGCCCGACCGGCCCAACCCGGCGGCGATCGCGCTGCACCAGGAGGTGGCGCGCGCCGTACGCGATCGTGAGCCCGCCGCCGCCGAGCAGGCGATGCGAGAGATCATCGACGAGGCGTCTGCCGCGATGGCCGAGCTGAAGCGCTAGCGCGAGTCGGCAGAAGTGCGGGCGTGAGAGACGCCGAGTCGGCAGAAGTGCTGGCGTGAGAGACGCCGAGTCGGCAGAAGTGCTGGTGACAGGCCTGCACTTCTGCCGACTCGGCCCCTCTGGGACCCGCACTAATGCCGACTCGCGCCCCTCTGGACCTGCACTTGTGCCGACTCGGCTACTTGCCGTCGTCGGTGCCTGGGGTGGTCTTCTGGACCTGCAGCAGGAACTCGATGTTGCTGTGGGTCTTCTTGAGCCGCTCCAGGAGCAGCTCGAGGGCCTGCTGGCCGTCGAGGGCCGAGAGCAGCCGGCGGAGCTTCCAGATGATGGCGAGCTCCTCCTTGCTCATCAGGAGCTCCTCGCGGCGGGTGCCGGACTGGACCACGTCGATGGCTGGGAAGAGCCGCTTCTCGGCGAAGTCGCGGCGTAGCCGGATCTCCATATTGCCGGTGCCCTTGAACTCCTCGAAGATCACCTCGTCCATCTTCGAGCCGGACTCGATGAGCGCGGTCGCGAGGATGGTGAGCGAGCCGCCGTTCTCGATATTGCGGGCGGCTCCGAAGAACTTCTTCGGGGGGTAGAGCGCGGCGGAGTCGACGCCACCGGAGAGGATCCGGCCCGACGCCGGCGCGGCCAGGTTGTAGGCACGGCCGAGCCGGGTGATGCCGTCGAGCAGCACCACCACGTCGTGGCCGAGCTCGACCAGTCGCTTGGCCCGCTCGATGGCGAGCTCGGCGACCAGCGTGTGGTCGCTGGCAGGGCGGTCGAAGGTGCTGGAGATGACCTCGCCCTTGACCGACCGCTCGAAGTCGGTGACCTCCTCGGGGCGCTCGTCGACGAGGACGACCATGAGGTGGCACTCGGGGTTGTTGGCCGTGATCGAGTTGGCGATCGACTGCATGATCATGGTCTTGCCGGCCTTGGCGGGCGAGACGATCAGGCCGCGCTGTCCCTTGCCGATCGGCGCGGCGATGTCGATGATCCGGCCGATCATGTTGGTCGGCTCGGTCTCCAGCCGGAGCCGCTCGTTGGGGTAGAGCGGGGTCAGCTTGGCGAAGTCCAGTCGGCCCACCGCGGTCGCCGGGTCGGCGCCGTTGACCGAGTCGATGCGCACCATCGGGTTGAACTTCTGCTTCGGCTCGCCCTCGCGCGGCTGGCGCACCTGGCCGGTGACGGCGTCGCCGCGGCGCAGCCCGAGCTTGCGGACCATCGACAGCGAGACATAGACGTCGTCGGTGCCGGGGAGGTAGCCACTGGTGCGGACGAAGGCGTAGTTGTCGAGCACGTCGAGGATGCCCGCCGCCGGCACCAGGACGTCGTCCTCGCGCACCTCGACGTCGACGTCGCCTCGCGGCGAGCCGCCGGGACGGTTGCGCTCCCGCTCGCGGCCGCGACGGCGCCGGTTGCGGCGGCTGCCGCCCTCGCCGTCGGGCTGCTGGCCCTGCTGCTTGCCCTGGCTGTCGCCCTGCTGGCGGGACTCGCCGTCGGTCTCCGACTTGTCGGCCCTCTCCGACTTGTCGGCCCTCTCGGCCTTGTCGTCGCGCCCGGACTCGGTCTTGCGCTCTCGCGTCGCGGTCCTCGACTCGGAGCGGGGCTCGCTCTCGGAGCGCGGCTCGCTCCCGGAGCCCGACTTGCCCTTGGTCGCCGGCTCGGCGGGGGCCTCGGCCCTCGCCTCGGTTCGCTCCGCGACCGCCGCGCGCCTGTTCTTGGCGGGGGTCTCCCTCTTGGTGCCACCGCCCGACTGGGCCGCCTTGATGGCGTCGACCAGCTGGGCCTTCTTCATCGAGCCGGCACCGGCAATGCCCATGCCGCCGGCCATGGCCTTCAGGTCGGCGAGCAGCATGGAGTTGAGCCCTCCGCCGCGCTTCTTGGGTGCGCCAGCGGTGGGTTCGATGGTTTCCGTCACGTGAGGTCCTTCCCACGTATCGCAGCCTCACCCGGCGCGCCGCGCCGCAGGCTGACTTTTTGTTTCGGGGACTCCCCTCCCGGCGTGGACAGAGGTCATCTGCCCGGATCGTCGCGGTCGAGGGAAGCTGGGCGCCGATGATCTCGGCGCATCTGGACTGTAGCACCGAGGGTGCCAGTCGATGACATCAACGCCGCAACGCGCCAGATGATTCCTCACCAAGCGCGGCTGACGCTCAGCCGACCCTCGCGCCCGCCGCGTCGACGGCGAGGGCGAGGGCCTGCCAGCCCGCCGGACAGCGGCCCAGCAGCGACTCGGTCAGCGCCGAGCCGAGGCCGTCGGCGAAGGCGAGCACGGTCGGGCCGGCACCGGAGACCACGGCCGGTACGCCGTCGGCGCGCAGCGAGTCGACGAGAGCGAGTGAGTCGGGCATCGCCGGGCGGCGGTAGTCCTGGTGGAGGTAGTCGCGGGTGGCCCGGTGCAGTTGCTCCGGCCGGCCGGCCAGTGCGGTCACCAGCAGTGCGGCCCGGGCGGCGTCGGCGGCCGCCTCGGCGTGGGGTACGACGGCGGGCAGCAGGCCCCGCGCCACCTTGGTCTCGACGCCGGTCGGCGGGATGAACACCACCGCGCTCACCCGCGGGTCGACCGAGGCCGGCACCGCCCAGAATCCCGCCCCCTCCGGCAGAGCGTCGTGACCGGAGATGGTCAGGCCACCGTAGAACGCCGGGGCGACGTTGTCGGGGTGTCCCTCGATCTCGGCGGCGAGCCCGAAGACGGCGTCGTCGTCGAGCAGCAGGGTGCCGCCGGCGACCAGCGCGCGGGCGAGCACCAGCCCGCCGACGATGGCGGCCGAGGAGGAGCCCAGACCGCGGGCGTGCGGGATCACGTTGTCGCAGGTCAGCGCGAGGCCGGCGGGCCGCGCGCCGAGCAGGTCGAAGGCGGCCTGCATACTGCGGACCACCAGGTGCGACTCGTCCCGGGCGACCGTCTCGGCGCCCTCCCCCGCGACGTCGATGCGCAGCCCACCGTCGGTGACGACGGCGGTCAGGGTGTCGCGCAGACCGAGGGCGAGGCCCAGGGAGTCGTAGCCGGGGCCGAGATTGGCGGAGGTGGCGGGGACGGTGACGGTGACCGGTCCGCTGACGAGCTCAGCCAAGGCCCGCGGCGGCGGCCGCCGCGTCGATGTCGGCGTCGACGACCACCTCGGGCGCCTCGCCGAAGAACTCCAGCGCGGTGACGGTGTCCTTCAGGCCATGACCGGTCACGGTGACGACCGTGGTGGCGTCGGCGTAGGACTCCCCTGCCGCCAGGTCGGCGAGCAGACCGGCGACCCCGGCCGCGGAGGCCGGCTCGACGAAGACGCCGTCGCGGCGGGCGAGCTCGGCCTGGGCGCTGAGGATGGCCTGGTCGGAGAGCGCCCGGAACCGGCCACCGGACTCCTCGCGGGCCGCCTCGGCGAGCTTCCAGGAGGCGGGGTTGCCGATCCTGATCGCCGTCGCCCTGGTCTCCGGGTTCTCGACCGGGCGACCGAGCACCAGCGGCGCGGCCCCCTCGGCCTGGAACGCCCGCATCACCGGGCTCTTGGTGGTCATGCCCCGGGCGGCGTACTGCTGATAGCCGAGCCAGTAGGCGCTCATGTTGCCGGCGTTGCCGATCGGCATGAGGTGGAAGTCGGGGGCGTCGCCGAGCCGGTCGACGATCTCGAACGACGCCGTCTTCTGCCCCTCCAGCCGGACCGGGTTGACGCTGTTGACCAGCGCCACCGGGTAGTGCTCGGCGAGGCCGCGGGAGAGCTTGAGGCAGTCGTCGAAGTTGCCGCGGACCTTGATGACCTGGGCGCCGTGGATCAGCGCCTGGGCGAGCTTGCCGGCCGAGATCTTGCCGTCGGGCACGAGCACGATCGGGGTGATGCCGGCCTTGGCGGCGTAGGCGGCCATCGAGGCGGAGGTGTTGCCGGTGGAGGCGCACACACAGGCGGCGGCGCCCTCGTAGACGGCCACCGAGATCGCCGCGGTCATGCCCCGGTCCTTGAAGGAGCCGGTCGGGTTGGCGCCCTCGACCTTGAGCCAGACCTCGCCGCCGGTGAGGCCGGAGAGCCACTCGGAGCGCACCAGCGGGGTGCCGCCCTCGCCGAGCGTGATCGCGGGGGTGGTCTGCGGGATGTCGAGCAGCTCGCGGTACTCCTCGATGACGCCGCGCCACTGCCTGGTCATGCCGGTGGTCATGTCAATTCTCCTTCAACGCGCATCACGCTCGTGACGTCGCGAACGATCTCCATGCCGCGCAGCGCCTCGACCGTGGCGGCGAGCTGCGCGTCGGTGGCCTCGTGACTGACCACGACGAGCTGTGCATCGGCGCCGCGGCCCTCCTGCCGGACGGTCTGGATGGACACGCCGTGCTCGGAGAAGACCGCCGCGACCGAGGCCAGCACCCCGGCACGGTCGTCGACGTCGAGGCTGAGGTGGTAGCGGGTGACCGTCTCACCCATCGGCAGCACGGCCCGGTCGGCGTACGCCGACTCGCCGGTGCCGAGCCCGCCCGCCAGCCGGTTGCGGCCGACCGTGACCAGGTCGCCGAGCACCGCGCTCGCGGTCGGAGAGCCGCCGGCGCCACGGCCGTAGAACATCAGCTGGCCGGCGGCCTCGGACTCGACGAAGACGGCGTTGAAGGCGTCCCGCACGCTGGCCAGCGGGTGGCTGCGCGGGATCATCACCGGGTGGACCCGGGCGCTGACCGCCTCCTGCCCGTCGGCCTCCCGCAGCTCGGCGATGGCGAGCAGCTTCACGACCGAGCCCATCGCCTTCGCGCTGGCCACGTCGGCGGCGGTGACCTCGGCGATCCCCTCGCGGTGCACGTCGCTGGCGGTGACCCGGGAGTGGAAGGCCAGCGACGCCAGAATCGCCGCCTTGGCGGCAGCGTCGAAGCCCTCGACGTCGGCGGTCGGATCGGCCTCGGCGTAGCCCAGCTCCTGGGCCTCGGCGAGCGCCTCGTCGAAGCCGGAGCCGTAGGTGTCCATCTTGTCGAGGATGTAGTTGGTGGTGCCGTTGACGATGCCCATCACCTTGGTGACCTTGTCGCCGGCCAGCGACTCCCGCAGCGGCCGGATGATGGGGATCGCGCCGGCGACGGCGGCCTCGTAGTAGAGGTCGCGACCGGCCTTCTCGGCGGCCTCGAAGAGGGTGGCGCCGTCCTCGGCGAGCAGCGCCTTGTTGGCGGTCACCACCGAGGCGCCCGCTTCCAGCGCCCCGAGGATCAGCGTGCGGGCCGGCTCGATGCCGCCGATGACCTCGACGACGATGTCGAGGTCGCCGCGGCCGACCAGGCCGAGGGCGTCGGTGGTGAGCAGCCCGGCCGGGACCTCGACCTCGCGCGGCGCGTCGAGTCGCCGGACCGCGACACCGGCCAATTCGATCGGGGCGCCCACGCGGGCGGCAAGATCTCCGGCCTGCTCGCTGAGCAGCCGGATGACCTGGGAGCCGACGGAGCCCGCGCCGAGCACGGCCACCTTGAGGGGACGCATGGCCCCAAGGGTATCGGCGCCCCGGCGAGGACGCTCACCGGTTGCTCAGCTGGTGAGCCTGGCGGCGGGTGCCAGGGCGAGTACGCCGCATCCGGCCGCCGCGAGCACCAGGATCGTGGCGCCGGTGACCGGAGCGGACCCGACGAATCCCGCGAAGACCGCGCTGCCGAGCGCCAACAGCCCGGCGGTGACCAAGTAGTCGTTGAGCTGCAGCGCGCTGGAGGTGCGTCCCGCCTCGCCCTCGGGCGCGGCGTCGAGCGCCAGCACCGACAGCGTCGAGAACGCCATGCCGATGCCGAACCCGGCCAGTGCCCAGCCCAGCACGGGCACCAGCAGCGGCACGTCGTCGAGCGCCGCCGTCGCGAAGAGCGCGATGCCGGTCGCGAGCGCCACCGCGCCGATCCTGACCCGACCAGGCTGGTCGGCGAGGCGCCGCCAGCGGGCGGCGGCGGTCGCGCCGAGGCACCAGGTGACGGCGCCGGTGGTGAGCACCCAGCCGGCCTGCCCGATCGACAAGCCACGGTGGAGGGTGAGCAGCAGCGGCACGTAGACCTCCGCCATCGAGTAGGCGGCACCGATGAAGCCCCGGGTGCCGAGCACGCTGGGCAGGCCGCGTCGACCGCTCCACGACCCCGCCGGCAGCAGCCTGAGGCCGGCGCCGACGATCGCCGCCACGCCGAGCGCGATCAGCGCCGGCCAACCGGGCACCTCCCGTTGACCGGCGACGCTGACCAGCAGCACCCCGGCCGCCGCGACGACGCCCAGCGCGACGCGGCGCGTCGCCACGGGCTCGCCCTCGCCGGTGGGGGTGGTCATCGGGGTCGCCCGGATCAGCAGCCACGCGCCGACGGCCAGCACTGGCACGCCGAGGAAGACCCAGCGCCAGCCGACCGCGTGGGCCACCAGCGCGGCGATGCCGGGGCCGACCAGCGCGGGCAGCACCCAGGCGCTGGTCAGCACGGCGAACACGCGGGGCCGCAGCTCCTCGGGGTAGGCCTGTGCCACGACGACGTACAGCGCGACGCCGAGGACGCCGGCGCCGAGGCCGTGGATGACGCGGCCGGTCAGGAAGAGCGGCATCGTCGGGGCCAGTCCGGCCAACACCACACCGACGCAGAAGACGACCAGCCCGCCGGCCAGGGCCGGTCCGGGACCTCGACGGTCCGCCCACGGCCCGGCGACGGCGAGCGCGACGACCGAGGCGGCCAGCGGTGCGGCGAACGCCACGGCGTACATGCCCAGCCCGTCGAGGTCGCGGGCCACGTCGGGCATGACCGTAGCGACCGCGAGCGCCTCGAAGGCGAACAGGAAGGCCAGTGCGAAGACGCCGGTCGTCGTCGCCAGGTAGCGCCCGGCCCAGGGCGACGTCGTGGCGGATGCTCCGGTGAGCGTCATGGGACCAGCACGACCTTGCCGGTGGTGGCGCGGGCCTCGACGGCGCGGTGGGCGTCGGCGGCTCGGTCGAGCGGGAACACGGAGCCAACGTAGGGCACCCGACTGCCGTCCGCAGCCTCGGCGAGCGAATCCCGCTCGAACTCGACGAGATGCTCGGTCATGAACGGCCCCAGCACCTCGACCAGCCTGCGCTCGGGGTCGTCGTAGACGTTCTCGGCGCCGGGCGCCCAGCCGTAGCGGACCAGCCGGCCGCCCGGGAGCAGGGCTCGATAGAGCGTCATCCCGGTCTCCCCGCCGACGGCGTCGAGCACGACGGTCAGCGGCGGCAGCTGCCGCGCCCAGCCGGGCTGGCGGTAGTCGATCGCCGCGTCGGCCCCGAACCGCAGCGCCAGGGCCGTCTTCTCGGGCCCACCTGCCAGCGCGATCGTCCGGGCGCCGGCGTTGCGGCCGGCCTGGAGCGCGATCAGCCCGATGCCGCCGGCCGCGGCCGTGACCGCGACGGTGTCCTCCTGCCGCAGGTCGGCGAGCCGGAGCACGCCGGCGGCGGTCCGGCCGGTGCCGATGGCCGCCACCGCGGTGGCGGCGTCGAGGCCGGCCGGCACCCGGTAGGCCCGACCTGCCTCGGCCAGCGCCTGCTCGGCGTATCCGCCGTTGAGGGAGCCGAGGTGGGCGACGACCGACTGTCCCAGCCAGTCCTCGGCGACACCCTCCCCGACCGCGTCGACGAGTCCGGCGACCTCGCGGCCGGGCGTCATCGGGAGCTCCGGCGGCGGCACGGTGGGCGGCACCCGTCCCGCCCGGATCGAGGTGTCGACGACGTGGACGCCGGCCGCCGCCACCTTGATCCGCAACTGCCCGGGAGCCGGCTCGGGGGCAGGGATCTCCTCGAGTCGCAGGACGTCGGCCGGGCCGAGCTCGTGCTGTCTGATCGCTCGCATGACGACGATCAGACAACCTCAACTATGGTTGAGGTCAAATGCCCGAGCTCACACCCGGTGAAGTGGCGGCGCGATCCGGCGTCGCGGTCTCCGCGCTGCACTTCTACGAGCGCGAGGGCCTCATCGAGAGCGTCCGGACCACGGGCAACCAGCGCCGCTACCGGCGCGAGGTGCTGCGCCGGATCGCGTTCATCCGGGTCTCGCAGCGGGTCGGCATCCCGCTCGCCGAGATCCGCGAGGCGCTGGCGACCCTCCCCGAGGGCCGGACGCCGACCAAGCGGGACTGGGCGCGGCTCTCCCGCGGCTGGCGCACCGCGCTCGAGGACCGCATCGCCCGGCTGGAGGCGCTGCGCGACACCCTCGACGACTGCATCGGCTGCGGCTGTCTCTCGCTGCGCTCGTGCGCGCTGTCGAACCCCGCCGACGTGCTCGCCGCGGAGGGACCCGGCCCGGCCCGGCTGCAGTAAAGGGGCCGTGCTCAGGGCGCGCGCTGGCAAGGCGGAGGAGCGAAGGCGGCCTTGAGCGGAGCGGGCCGTCGAGCGACGACAACGCGGCCAGCGTGCGTCCTGTGCGCGGCTAGCCGAGGTCGGTGGCGAGCAGGTCGTCAAACGTCTCGCGACGGACGATCACCCTGGCCTCGCCGTCTCGGACCGCGACCACCGGCGGCCGCAGCGCGTGGTTGTAGTTGGAGGCCATCGACCGGCAGTAGGCGCCGGTGGCCGGCACCGCGATCAGGTCGCCGGGTCGCACGTCGCCAGGCAGGAACTCGTCCTTGACCACGATGTCCCCGGCCTCACAGTGCTTGCCGACCACCCGCGAGAGCACCGGCGGCGCCTCGGAGCGACGGCCGGCGAGCGTCGCGGAGTAGTCGGCGCCGTAGAGCGCGGGCCGGACGTTGTCGCTCATGCCGCCGTCCACGCTGACGTAGGTCCGGCTGGCGCCGCCGTCGAGCGCGACCTGCTTGACGGTGCCGACGGTGTAGACGGTGCACATCGACGGGCCGACGATGGCGCGGCCGGGCTCGATGGAGAGCCGGGGCACCTCGATGCCGAGCGCCCGGCACTCCCCGGTGACGATCGCGCCGAGGTCGGCGGCGAGCACCGCCGGGTCGGCCGGGTCGTCCTGGGAGGTGTAGGCGATGCCGAAGCCGCCGCCGAGGTCGAGCTCGGGCATCGTCACGCCGAGCTCCTGGGACACACGGGCGTGGACGGCCAACACCCGGCGGGCGGCCACCTCGAAGCCGGCGGTGTCGAAGATCTGGCTGCCGATGTGACTGTGCAGGCCGAGCAGCTCGACGCCCGAGGCGGCCAGCAGCCGGCGTACCGCCTCGAAGGCGTCGCCCGAGGCGATCGAGAAGCCGAACTTCTGGTCCTCGTGGGCCGTCGCGATGTACTCGTGGGTGTGCGCCTCGACCCCGGCCGTCACCCGCACCATCACGCGCGCCGTCAGGCCCGCCTCGGCCGCGACCGAGACCACTCGTGAGATCTCGTCGAAGGAGTCGACCACGATCCGGCCGACGCCCATGACGACGGCGCGGCGCAGCTCCATGGCGGTCTTGTTGTTGCCGTGGTAGCCGATCCGCGCCGGGTCGACGCCGGCCCGCTCGGCGACGGTCAGCTCGCCGTCGGAGCAGACGTCGAGGCGAAGCCCCTCCTCGGCCACCCAGCGCGCCACCTCGGTGCACAGGAACGCCTTGCCGGCGTAGTAGACGTCGCAGCCCGAGAAGGCGTCTCGGAAGGCCGCGGCCCGGGCGCGGAAGTCGGCCTCGTCCAGGACGTACGCCGGGGTGTTGACCTCGGCCACCAGCGCCGGGACCGCCAGCCCACCGACATGGAGCTCGCCGTCCACCTTCTCGGCGGTGCGCGACCACAGCCGCGGCATCAGCGCGTTGACGTCGTCCGGGGTGCGCAGCCAGGCAGGACCACTGAGAGCGCCGGGGGCGTGCGCCCAGCCCGCCTCGTGACTCACATCCGCTCCGGGGCGGAGACGCCGAGCAGGCCGAGGCCGTTGGCGAAGACGTTGCGGGTGGCGACGGTGAGCATCAGCCGAGCCAGGTTGACGGGCTGGACCGGCTCGTCGCCCTGCGGCAGCATCCGGCACTCCTTGGTGTCGTACCACTTGTTGAAGACCGACGCGGTCTCCTCCAGGTAGCGGGCCACCCGGTGCGGCTCGCGCATCTCGGCGGCGGCGGCCACGACCCGCGGGAACTCGGCCAGCGCGCGCAGCAGCTGGCCGTCGCGCTCGTGGGTCAGCAGCGCCGGGTCGTAGTCCTCGCCGGGCAGCGACAGGCCGAGGTCGGTGGCGTTCTCGATCATCCGGCAGGTCCGGGCGTGGGCGTACTGCACGTAGTAGACCGGGTTGTCGTTGGAGGCCTTGGTGATCTCGGCGACGTCGAGGGTGAGCGGGCTGTCGGCGGGATAGCGGGCCAGCGAGTAGCGCAGCGCGTCGACGCCGATCTCCTCGGCCAGCTCGTGCAGCGTGACGATGGTGCCGGCCCGCTTGGAGAGCTTCAGCTCCTGGCCGTCGCGCAGAATCTTGACCAGCTGGCCGATCAGCACGTCAAGGGTCTGCGCCGGGTCGTCGCCGACGCAGGCCGCCATCGCCTTGAGCCGGCCGACATAGCCGTGGTGGTCGGCGCCGAGCAGGTAGATGCAGCGGTCGAAGCCGCGCCGGCGCTTGTCGAGGTAGTAGGCGGTGTCGGAGGCGAAGTAGGTCAGCTCGCCGTCGGACTTGATGAGCACCCGGTCCTTGTCGTCGCCGAAGTCGGTGGTGCGCATCCACAGCGCGCCGTCCTGCTCGTAGACGTGGCCGAGGTCCTTGAGCCGCTGCAGTGTCTCGGGCACGGCGCCGTCCTCGTGCAGGCTGAGCTCGCTGAACCACACGTCGAAGTGGGTGTTGAACCCGTCGAGCTGGTCCTGCTGCTCCTTGAGCTGCAGCTCGTAGCCCTTCGCCCGGACGGCGGCCAGCCGCTCCGGATCGGGCAGGTCGAAGATCCCCGGCACCGCGTCGCCGACGGCCTTGGCCAGGTCCTCGATGTAGGCACCGGCGTAGCCGTTCTCCGGGGTCGGCTGCCCGGTCGCGGCGGCGATGATCGAGGCCGCGAAGTGGTTCATCTGCACGCCGCGGTCGTTGACGTAGAACTCTCGCGTCACCTCCGCGCCGGCCGCCGACAGCACCCGTCCCAGGGCGTCGCCGAGGACCGCCCAGCGGGTGTGGCCGAGATGGAGCGGGCCGGTCGGGTTGGCCGAGATGAACTCGACGTTGATCCGCTGTCCGGCCAGGGCCTCGCCCTGCCCGTACGACGCCCCGGCGGCGACGATCTGCGCCGCCACCTCGCCCTGCGCGCCGACGGCCACGGTGATGTTGAGGAAGCCCGGCCCGGCGACGTCGACCGCCGAGATGCCGTCGTACGACGAGAGCCGGGCGCCGATCAGGTCGGCCAGCGCCCGCGGGTTGGTGCCTGCCTTCTTAGCCAGCTGCAGCGCCACATTGGTGGCATAGTCGCCGTGACCCTGCTGCCGGGGTCGCTCCACCGTGACGCTGCCCGGGACGCCGTCGGGCAGGGCGATCGCGCCCTCGTCGACGAGCGTCGTCAGCACATGGACGATCGCGGCGGAGAGCTGCTCGGGAGTCACCGTCCAAGCCTATCGAGGCCCGCCGGTTTCTCCCGCACCGATAACGCACGCTAGGGTTCTACCTCGGCCCAGCGATGGGCCGATTGCCTCCGTAGCTCAGGGGATAGAGCACCGTCTTCCGGTGGCGGGTGCCGCAGGTTCGAATCCTGCCGGGGGCGCTTCACCCTTGAGAGCGTGTTCGAGAACACGCCGACCGCCGGGCCAACCGCCTCGGCGGCACCTCGCGACCTATCCTGCGAGGGTGCGCAGACTGGCCGCCGTCGTGATCCTGACCGCCCTCGCCCTGGCCGGCTGCGGGACGAGCGACCCGGCGGCGGAGCCGGAGCCGACCCCGGCGGCGACCACGGAGCAGCCGACCGAGGCGACGACCACGCCGACGGACGAGTCGGCCACCGGCGAGACCAGCCCGACCGGCCAGCCGATCGAGTCGACCACCAGCACACCGGTCGGCACCGACTCCGCCGCCCCGGCGCCGCAACTGCCCGCCCGGCTCTCCCTGCCGGTGACCGACCAGAGCCTGCCCGGCGCGCCGGCGGGCCTGCTCGAGCACGCCAGGGAGGTGCTCCAGGAGGAGTGGAGCAAGGCGTTCGGCAACGACCCGGCCTGCCGAGGCATCGCGACCGCGACCGTCGCGGCGATCAGCGATCGTGGCTTCGCCTCGGTCGACCTCGGCTACGACGGCGAGCCAGGCGACTGCGAGATCGAAGGCTACGGCGGCGGCCTCCACGAGGTGTGGGCGGTCCAGGACGGCCGGTGGAGCAGCGTGTACGGCGGCCAGGAGCCGCCCACCTGCAAGCTGCTGCAGCGCAACGGAGTGCCCCGCGACATCGAGCCACAGTGCTTCAAAGGCGGTCAGCTGGTCGACAACCCGGTCAGCTGAGCCCCGCAGTGACCGCTCACCAGGGCGAGAGGCACTCCGAGATCACCGCGTCGTCCTTGGCGTCCTTGCCCATCTGCCTGGCCATATCGGTGAAGGGCAGCACCACGCTCGCCTCGCCGACCGTGCCGATGCTGCCCTGCACCACACAATTGGTGACCTTGTTCGGATTGACGGCGGCCAGCAGGTGGGCCAGCTTGAAGAGCTTGGCCGGCGAGAGGTCGGTGTACATCTTGTCGATCACGCCCAGCACGCCCTTGGCCAGGAAGCCGGCCTGGTCGCGCTTGCGGCGCACCTTCTGCTGGATGCCCTTCAGCAGCCGCTGCTGGTTGGCGGAGCGGTCGAAGTCGCCGCGCAGCAGCGAGTGCCGAGCCCGGCCGTAGGTGACCGCGTCGTCGCCGTTGACGTGGATCTTGCCGACGGCGTACCCCTCGGGATTGAGGATCGAGTCGTTGAAGTAGGTGGGGTTGTCGACCGTCACGCCGCCGATGCTGCGGACCAGGTCGCGCAGCCCGCCGAAGCCGGTGATGAAGACGTAGTCGGGCTGGATGCCGACCAGGTTGCCGACCACCTCGCCGAACAGCTCCGGGCCACCGAAGTAGAGGGCGGAGTTGATCTTGTTGCTGCCGTATCCGGGGATCTCGACCCAGGAGTCGCGCGGCACGCCGAGAATGGCGGCGGCGCCGGTCTTGGGGTTGATGCCGACCATCTGGATGGCGTCGCCGCGGCTCTTCACGATGTGCTCGCCTCGGCGGGCGTCCGAGCCGACGGCGAGGATCCAGACGACGTCCTTGCCGATGTCGACGGCCTTGGCCTTGGCCGTCGCGACGAGCACCGTGTCGGGCTCCTGGGTGGTGCTGTCCGGCAACGCGAGCGCGGTGACCGCGAGTACGACGGCCAGGGCTGTCGTGGTCAGGATCCGGCGTCGCAGCCGGCGGAGCGTGCCGATCGCCGCACTGATCACTGAGCCCATCACTGTGCCTCCTCGGTGGGGGTGGAGCCGGTCGTGGGGGTGCGGGTGATCTCGAACCCGAACACCTGCCAGCCGCCGTTGGTCGGGGTGAGGTCGAGCGTGCCGCTGATCTCCTCGCCGGCCGCGAGGACCAAGTCGACGCTCGCCGTCACACCGACGGCCTTGTCCTTGACCGCCAGGATGTCGAGCGAGACCGAGCGTGAGACGGCCTCGACGGTGGCCTCCGCGGTGAGACTCGCGTTGGTCATCAGGTCGAGCTGCTGCTGCGCCCTCTCGGCTGCGCCCGGGGTGAAGCTCGCGAACGCGTCGGTGAAGTCGGTGCGTGGGAAGTCGCCGAGATAGGCGCCGTCGAGCCAGCCGTCGACGACGGTGCCGACCTCCTCGCTGACCTGGTCCTGGCCGGCCTGGTCGAGGTCTCCGGTCAGTGCGCCGACGGTCGTCACGGTGACGACCGGTGCCGGCGTCTCGCCGCCGGCCGAGCCGCCGGCTCCCGGCGTGCCGCCGCCGTCGCTGCCACTGCAGCCGGCGAGCAGGCCTCCGGTCAGTGCCAGGCCGGTCAGCGCCGCCGTCACGGTTGTCGTGAACCTGATGTTCATGGGTGTGGGGTCCCCCGTTTCTGTCTCCTCCGCCACACCATGCCCGAAAGGGGGCCCCAACGCGGGCATTTGCGCGCGTGTGGGTCTAGCCTTGGCGACCGGAGTTCGCTCCAGTTACTTACACGCGCGCTCATTCCGGAAGAGGCGAAGCCAGCCGTGCCGCAGTCCACAGGCAACCCGTCAGACGTCCCCGCCGAATTCGGCGCCAACGAGTGGCTCGTGGAGGAGATGCACGAGCAATACCTCAAGGACCCGACCAGCGTGGACCCGGTCTGGAAGAGGTTCTTCGAGTCCGAGAACGGCGCCGCGCCGAGTGCCCCGGCCACCGCTCCCGTCTCCTCCGCCGCACCGAGCGCACCGGCCGCTCCGGCGGCCACAGCCCCGGCCACCGCGGCCACCCCGGCCGCCCCGGCTCCGAGCAGCCCGCCGACCGGCACCATCCCGGTCGCCACGCCGCGTCCGGCCAACACCAAGGCGGTCGAGCCCGCCAAGGGCACCACCACGCCGGTCCCCAAGGACGCTCCCGCGCCGACGCCGGTGGCCACCACCGACCAGCCGGTCCACACCACCCTGCGCGGCATCCCGGCCGCGACCGCCAAGAACATGGAGGTCTCGCTGTCGGTGCCGACGGCGACCTCGGTGCGCAACCTGCCGGTCAAGCTGCTGTGGGACAACCGCACCGTCATCAACAACCACCTGGCCCGAGCCCGCGGCGGCAAGGTCTCCTTCACCCACCTGATCGGCTACGCCATCATCAAGGCCATCAAGGCCAACCCGGCGATGAACAACACCTACGCCGAGATCGACGGCAAGCCGACCCAGGTGACGCCGGCCCACATCAACCTCGGCCTGGCGATCGACCAGCAGAAGCCCGACGGCACCCGCCAGCTCGTCGCGCCGTCCATCAAGGGCTGCGAGGCGATGGACTTCGCGCAGTTCTGGACGGCGTACGAGGACGTCATCCGGCGCGCCAAGGCCAACAAGCTGACCATGGAGGACTACTCCGGCACCACCGTCAGCCTCACCAACGTCGGCGGCCTGGGCACCAGCCACTCGGTGCCGCGGCTGATGCAGGGCCAGGCCGCCATCATCGGCGTCGGCTCGATGGAGTACCCCCCGGAGTTCCAGGGCGCCTCCGAGGCGACCATCGCCCGGGACGCGGTCAGCCGGGTCATGACGATGACGTCGACCTACGACCACCGGGTGATCCAGGGGGCGCAGTCGGGCGAGTTCCTGGCGACGGTGCACCGGCTGCTGCTCGGCGCCGACGGCTTCTACGACGAGATCTTCGCCTCGCTGCGGGTCCCCTACACCCCGATCCGCTGGAACCAGGACGTCTCCACCAGCCACGACGAGCAGATCAGCAAGCAGGCCCGGGTCCTGGAGCTGATCCACGCCTTCCGGGTGCGTGGCCACATCATGGCCGACACCGACCCGCTGGAGTACAAGCAGCGCTCCCACCCCGACCTCGAGATCGAGAACCACGGCCTCACCCTGTGGGACCTCGACCGGGAGTTCCCGACCGGCTCCTTCGGCCCCGCCGACAAGCCGTTCATGAAGCTGCGCGACATCCTCGGCATCCTGCGCAACGCCTACGTGCGCACCACCGGCATCGAGTACATGCACATCACCGACCCCGAGCAGCGCTCCTGGATCCAGGAGCGCGTCGAGAAGCCGGTCAACGTGGTGCCCCGCGAGGAGCAGTTGCGCATCCTGCTCAAGCTCAACGAGGCCGAGGCCTTCGAGACCTTCCTGCAGACCAAGTTCGTCGGCCAGAAGCGGTTCTCGCTCGAGGGCGGCGAGACCACCATCCCGGTGATCGACGAGATCTGCGAGGCGGCCGCCCAGTCCGGTCTCGACGAGGTCGCCATCGGCATGGCGCATCGCGGCCGGCTCAACGTGCTCGCCAATATCGTCGGCAAGTCCTACAACCAGATCTTCCGCGAGTTCGAGGGCAATATCGACCCGCGCACGGTGCAGGGCTCCGGCGACGTGAAGTACCACCTCGGTGCGGACGGCGAGTTCACCGCCGGCACCGGCGAGGGCATCAAGGTCTCGGTGGCCGCGAACCCCTCCCACCTCGAGGTCGTCGACCCGGTGCTGGAGGGCATCGTCCGGGCCAAGCAGGACGTGCTCGACCAGGGCCTGGCCTACCCGGTGCTGCCGGTCCTCATCCACGGCGACGCGGCCTTCGCGGGCCAAGGCGTGGTGGCCGAGACCCTCAACCTCTCCCAGCTGCGCGGCTACCGCACCGGCGGCACCGTGCACGTGATCATCAACAACCAGGTCGGCTTCACCACCTCCCCGGGATCGTCGCGGTCCAGCCTCTACGCCACCGATGTGGCCCGCATGGTGCAGGCGCCGATCTTCCACGTCAACGGCGACGACCCGGAGGCCTGCGTGCGCGCCGCCCGGCTCGCCTTCGACTACCGGCAGGCGTTCAACAAGGACGTCGTCATCGACCTGATCTGCTACCGCCGCCGCGGTCACAACGAGGGCGACGACCCGTCGTTCACCCAGCCGCTGATGTACGACCTCATCGAGCAGAAGCGCTCGGTCCGCAAGCTCTACACCGAGGCCCTGGTCGGTCGTGGCGACATCACGATCGAGGAGGCCGAGGAGGTGCTGCGCGACTACCAGAACCAGCTGGAGCGCGTGTTCACCGAGGTCCGCGACGCCGACAAGCAGCCGGCGGAGTGGCTCACCGTCCCCGACTACCCGGAGAAGACCGTCGCGGAGACCACCACTGCGGTCAGTCCCGAGGTGCTCAAGCGGGTCGCCGACGCCTACGTCACGCCACCGGAGGGATTCACCGTCCACCCGAAGGTGATGCCGCAGCTGCAGCGCCGCTCCACCTCGATCACCGAGGGCGGCATCGACTGGGGCACCGGTGAGCTGCTCGCCTTCGGCTCGCTGCTGATGGAGGGCCGCCCGGTCCGGCTGGCCGGCCAGGACTCCCGCCGCGGCACCTTCGCCTCCCGGTTCGCGACGATCATCGACCGGGTCAACGCCGACGAGTGGACGCCGCTGTCCTATCTCTGCGACGACCAGGCGAAGTTCTACGTCTACGACTCGCTGCTCAGCGAGTACGCCGCGCTCGGCTTCGAGTACGGCTACTCCGTGGCCCGGCCCGACGCGCTGGTGCTCTGGGAGGCGCAGTTCGGCGACTTCGTCAACGGCGCCCAGTCGGTGATCGACGAGTACATCACCGCCGGCAAGACCAAGTGGGGTCAGGACTCCGGCGTGGTGCTGCTGCTTCCTCACGGCTACGAGGGCCAGGGCCCGGACCACTCCTCGGGCCGCATCGAGCGGTTCCTGCAGATGGCCGCCGACGAGGCGTTCGTCATCGCCCAGCCCTCGACGCCGGCGTCGTACTTCCACCTGCTGCGCCGGCACGCGCTCGGCGAGCAGCACCGGCCGCTGATCGTCTTCACCCCGAAGTCGATGCTGCGCCGCAAGGACGCCGCCTCCCAGCCCGGCGACTTCACCCAGGGCACGTTCCTCAACGTCACCGGCGACGCCACCGTCGACCCGGCCGGCGTCGACACCCTGCTGCTGTGCTCGGGCCGGGTCACCTGGGACCTGGTCACCGAGCGGGCCAAGCGCGGCAAGGAGGAGTCGGTGGCGATCGCCCGGGTCGAGCAGCTCTTCCCGTGGCCGGTCGAGGAGCTCAAGGCGGAGATCGCCAAGTACCCCAACCTCAAGACGGTCCGCTGGGTGCAGGACGAGCCCTTCAACCAGGGTCCGTGGCCGTCGTACGCGCTCAACGTGGTGCCGGCCCTCGCCCCTGCTCTCGGGCATCGTGCCGTCGAGCCGATCACCCGGGCCGCCTCGACCACCACCGCCGTCGGCACGATGAAGCGTCACCTGGCCGAGCAGGCCGAGCTGATCGACCGCGCCTTCGCCTGAGGCGACATGTACTTCACCGATCGGGGCATCGAGGAGCTGGAGCGGCGCCGGGGTGACGAGGAGGTCACCCTGGCGTGGCTCGCCGAGCAGTTGCAGGCCTTCGTCGACGTCCATCCGGAGTTCGAGACCGCCGTCGAGCGGCTCGCGACCTGGCTGGCGCGCCTCGACGACCCGGAGGACTGAGCCTGCGCTCTTACCCGGCTTGCGCTGCCGGGCGCTCCTCGCGCAGGCCGATCCGGCGGTGCAGCGCCCGCAGCGGTGCCGGTGCCCACCAGGCCGCCTCGCCGAGCAGTCGCAGCGCCGTCGGCAGCAGTACGCCGCGCACCAGCGTCGCGTCGATGAGGATCGCCAGCCCGGCGCCGAGGCCGAAGAACTTCATGAAGCCGATATCGCTGAGGACGAAGGCGAAGAAGCTGATGGCGATCAGCGCAGCGGCGGTGCTGACGATGCGGCCGGTGTGGGCCAGGCCCTGCACCACCGCCGCCGTGGGCGCCAGCCCGGCACGGCGCATCTCGGTGATCCGGCCGAGGACGAACACCTCGTAGTCCATCGAGAGGCCGAAGGTGATGACGAGCAGCAGCACGAACATGCTGACGTTCATCGGCATGGGCGTGACGTCGAGGAGGCCGGCGAGGTGGCCGTCCTGGAAGATCCACACCATCGCGCCGACGGTCGCGCCGAGGCCGACCAGGTTGAGCAGCAGCGCTCGCAATGGCTGCACCACGCTGCCGGTGAAGAGGAAGAGGAGGACGACCGTGGCACCGAAGAGCCAGACGAGCGCGAGCGGCAGCCGCTGCGAGATCGCGTCGAGGGAGTCCATCAGCTCCGCGGCCGAGCCGCCGACGAGCGACTCGGCGCCCGCCGGGCTCGGCACGGCGCGGATCGCTCGCACCTGATCGCGTGCCTGGGCAGAGAGGTGCTCCAGCTGGGTCACGACGAGCAACTGCTCCGCGTCGTCGGCCTCGAGGATGGCGCTGCCCGCGGTGCCGATCTCCTTCCCCTGGGCGAAGCTGCCGACTCGGGTGTCGACCCGATCGACGTCGGCGACCCGGGAGAGCGCGGCTGCATAGTCGGCCAGCTCTCCGTCGGGCAGCGCCGCGGTGGTGACGACCTGGATCGGGTTGGTCGAGTCGCTGGTGAACTCCTCGCGCAGCAGGTCGCCGACCTGGCGACTGCTCGCCGAGGCGGGCAGCACCCGCTCGTCCGGCGTACCGAAGCCGATGCCGGCCAACGGCGCCGCCATCGCCAGCAGTACGACGAGCACCGGCAGCGCCACCAGGGGGCGGCGGGTCACCACACCCGCCAGCCTCGTCCAGAACGGCGCGGGGCCGCCGCGCAGGCCGCGCACGCCCGGCACCCGGCCCGAGTCGATGCGATCGCCGAGCAGCGTGATCGCGGCAGGGAGCAGCACGATGCCGGCGAACGCGGTGACGACCATGACGCCGATGCCGGCGTAGGCGGCCGAGCGCAGGAAGTAGAGCGGGAAGACGAGCATCGAGGCCAGCGCGATGGCCACCGTCGTCGCGCTGAAGAAGATCGTCCGGCCCGCCGTCTCCACCGCGCGTACGACGGCCTCGGCCTGGCTCAGACCGGCGCTTCGCTCCTCGCGGACCCTGGCCAGCATGAGCAGGCCGTAGTCGACGGCGAGACCGAGGCCCATCGCCGTGGTGATGTTGAGCGCATAGACCGAGACCTCGGTGAACGAGCCGAGGATCGACAGCTCGGCGAACGTGCCGACGATGGCGAAGCCGCCGACGCAGACCGTCACGAGGGCGGCGACCAGGTTGCCGAAGGCAAGCACGAGGAAGATCAGGATCAGCGGGATCGCGATGCCCTCGGCAAGGCCGAGGTCGTGACCGAGCTGCTCGCCGACCTGGGCGAAGACCGCCTCCTGGCCGCCCGCCCGCACCATCAGGTCGCCGTCGGCGCCACTGTAGCGGTCGATCACCGCGGCAGCATCGACGTCGTCGTCGGCCAGTCCTGCGGTGACGAGCCCGGAGCGACCGTCCGAGGAGACCATCCCCGCTCCCGGGGCGTCGAGGAAGGAGACCACGTCGACCAGATCGGCGTCGGCGCGCATCCGATCGACCAGAGCCTGCACCGTCGCCGCGGCGCTGGCGTCGGTCACCGATCCGTCCGCGGCGGTCACCGCGAAGACGAAGTCGTCGGCGCTGCCGAAGCGCGCATCGAGCAGGCTCGACGCCCGACTGCTCTCCGAGGACGGGTCGTCGAAGCCCTCGTCCTGGAGCTTGCCGAAGGCGGAGGTGGCCAGGAAGGCGGACGCGAGGAGCACCACCAGGCCGATCGCCAGCACGCGACGGGGGCGGGTGGTGGCGAGGATGCCGATCCGGTGGAACATGCGAGCCTCCTGACTCGGGCCGAGCGCGCAGCAACAGATGTGTACCAATGTAAACTTTTCGTGTGTTAACTTTCGCTCGGATGTGAGCAGGTGTCAACATGCATTTCGTGGAGAATCCCGAGGCGCATCGCCCGTACCACCATGGCGACCTCCGCAACGCCTTGGTCGGCGCCGCCGCCGACCTCGCCGAGGTCGGCGGCCCCGAGGCGGTGACGATCCGTGCCGCGGCTCGCGCGGTCGGTGTCACGCCCACCGCCGCCTATCGCCACTTCGCCGGGCAGGCCGAGCTGCTGCACGCCGCTAAGGACGAGGCGCTGGACCGGATGACGGCGACCATCACCGGGCTGGTCGGCCAGCCGCCGGCCGATGCGGGCCCGATCGAGCTGGCGGTACGGCAGTTGACCGCGGCCGGGCGTGGCTACCTCGAGTTCGCCATCGCCCAGCCGGGGCTCTTCCGCACCGCGTTCTGCCACGGCGGTGAGGAGATCCTGGAGGAGGGCCCCGACTTCGACCCGGAGCAGGTGCTGATGTCCGCGGCGCCGTACGCCTTCCTGGCAGCCGTGCTGGACACGCTCGTCGACGTCGGCTGGCTCGCGCCTGGCCATCGCCCGAACGCGGAGATGGCGGCGTGGTCGACGGTGCACGGCCTGGCCATGCTCCTGCTCGACGGCCTCTGCCGGCACCTGTCCGAGGAGCGGCGCGAGGAGATGATCAGCGCGACCCTCGACGCCATCGTGCGCGGCTTCGCCACCGGACCGGAGGCATCAGCCCGGTCCGGCGTGGTCAGCGGGTGAAGACGATCTTCCCGAAGACGTCGCCCCGCGCCATGGCCTCGAAACCCTCGCGCGCCTGCTCCATCGGCAGCACCCGGTCGATGAGCGGCCTGGTACCGGTGGCGTCGAGCAGGCTGACCAGCGAGGCGAGCTCGCCGCTGGTGCCCATGGTGGAGCCGATCACCCGCAGCTGTAGGAAGAAGATGTTGGTCAGCAGCGCGTCGTCGAGGTTCGGTCCCGAGGTGGTGCCGGAGACGACCAGGGTGCCGCCGGGCCGCAGCGAGCGGACGGAGTGCTTCCAGGTGGCCCGGCCGACGGTCTCCATCACGGCGTCGACCTTGACCGGCAGCCGCTCGCCGGAGGCGAAGACCTCGTGTGCGCCGATCTCCAGGGCGCGGGCGCGCTTGGCCTCGTCTCGGCTGGTGGCGAGCACCCGCAGCCCGGCCGCGCGCGCCAGCGTGATCAGCGCGGTCGCGACGCCGCCACCGGCGCCCTGGATCAGCACGGTCTCGCCGGGCTTGAGCCCGCCCCTGGTGAACAGCATCCGGTAGGCGGTCAGCCAAGCGGTGGGAAGGCAGGCCGCCTCCGCCACGGAGAAGCCGGCCGGCAGCGGCAACACATTGCGGCGCGGCACCACCACCTTGTCGGCGAAGGTGCCCTGGTGGACCTCGGAGAGCAGCGAGCGACGCGGGTCGGTGGTCTCGTCGCCCTGCCAGTCGGGGCGGGAGATCACGGCGTGTACGACGACCGGGTTGCCGTCCTCGTCGACACCGGCCGCGTCGCAGCCCAGGATCATCGGCAGCGCCTCGGCCTTGAGTCCCTGGCCTCGCAGCGACCACAGGTCATGGTGGTTGAGGCTGGCGGCCTTGACAGTGACAGTGGTCCAACCCTGCGGGACCTCCGGGTCGGGACGTTCCCCGACCACCAGCCCCTTCAGCGGATCGTCGGGGTTGAGGGACTCGGCGTAGACGGCGAACATGATCCGACCCTAGATGATTGACGCAGCGTGAGTGATCACCGGGTGACACCGTCGCGGCGAGCGGCCTCGGCCACCGCTGCCGCGACCGCGGGGCCGACGCGGGGGTCGAACGGCGACGGGATGATCAGGTCCTCCGACAGCTCCTCGCCGACCAGCGCGGCGAGCGCCTCGGCGGCGGCGAGCTTCATGCCCTCGGTGATCGCGGTGGCGCGGGCGTCGAAGGCACCCCGGAAGATGCCCGGGAAGGCCAGCACGTTGTTGATCTGGTTGGGGAAGTCCGAGCGGCCGGTGGCGACCACCCGGGCGTAGCGGTGGGCGACCTCGGGGTGGATCTCCGGGGTCGGGTTGGCCATCGCGAACACGATCGCCTCGGGCGCCATCGTGGCAACGAGCTCCTCGGGCACGGTGCCGCCCGACACGCCGACGTAGACGTCGGCACCCGCCAGCACGTCGGCCAGCGAGCCGGTGCGGCCGAACCGGTCGGCGGTGGCCTCGGCGAGGGCCTTCTTGACCGGGCCGAGGTCGGCGCGCCCGGAGCTGATCACACCGGTGCGGTCGACGACGGCGAGGTCCTTGATGCCGGCCTCGAGCAGGATCTTGGCGACCGCGACGCCGGCAGCGCCGGCACCGGAGATCACCACCCGGGTCGACTCGGGGTTACGGCCGGTCAGCCGCAGCGCGTTCCACAGTGCCGCGAGGGTGACCACAGCGGTGCCGTGCTGGTCGTCGTGGAAGACCGGGATGTCGAGCCGCTCCTTGAGCCGGTCCTCGATCTCGAAGCAGCGCGGCGCCGAGATGTCCTCCAGGTTGATGCCGCCGAAGCTCGGCGCGAGCCTGACCACCGTCTCGACGATCTCGTCGACATCGGTGGTCGCCAGGCAGATCGGCACGCCGTCGACGCCGCCGAACTGCTTGAACAGCACCGCCTTGCCCTCCATCACCGGCATCGCCGCGGCGGGGCCGATGTCGCCCAGGCCCAGCACCGCGGTGCCGTCGGTGACGACGGCGACGGTGTTGGGCACCCAGGTGTAGTGCTGGCTCAGCGACGGATCCTCGGCGATGGCGGTGCAGACCCGGGCCACGCCCGGGGTGTAGGCCATCGAGAGGTCCTCGCGGCCTGTCAGCGGCACCGAGCTGGCGACGGTCAGCTTGCCGCCGCGGTGGAGGTCGAAGACCGGGTCGCCGGCGTACGGAATCGAGTCGGACATGACGAGAGTGCTTTCTACTGCGGCCAGGACGAGAGCGGGGAATCGGCCGCCCGGGGTGACAGGCAGGGTCGACGCGATGATCGCGGCGTGGGGGATGTTGGCCCCACCCTGCAGTCTTCCACACCTTCACGGATGGTCGCGGCGACGATCGCTGTGTCCTGTCTCATAGCCGCACGAGCGGCCAGATCCGGCGCAGTACGACGGCCAGCACGGCCTCGTCGGGGACCACACCGCGGTGCCGCGAGTCGATCCCCTCTGCCGGGTTGTCGGAGAGCAGCCACCAACTGCCCTCCCGGCGTGCCGCGACGCGCTTGACGGCCAGCGTGCCGTCGGCGAACCGGGCCACCACGACCGCCCCGACGTCCGGGCGGCGGCGGTAGGAGACCAGCAGCCGGTCCCCCGCTCGCAGCGTGGGCAGCATCGAGTCGCCGACCACGTGGGCCAGCCCCCAGCGACCCACTCCGGGATCCGGAGTCGCACCAGGACGAGACGCGGCTCGTGGACCGGCTGACACGCGGAGTAGTGTCGCACTCAGCACGAAGTTTCGTTCACCAGCCGGAATCACCAGGCCGGATCACCAAGAGAGGAAGCGCATGTTCTCGCGACTGTTCGCCCCTAGCATCACGGTCTCTGCTCACTGCGACCTGCCCTGCGGCGTCTACGACCCAGCCCAGGCCCGCATCGAGGCGGAGTCGGTCAAGGCCTGCATCGCCAAGGCGAACGCCTCGGACGACGAGACCTTCAAGGCCCGCGCGCTCGCCATCAAGGAGGAGCGCTCCGACCTGGTCAAGCACCACCTGTGGGTGCTGTGGACGGACTACTTCAAGCCGCCGCACTTCGAGAAGTACCCCCAGCTCCACGAGCTCTTCAACGAGGCCACCAAGCTCGCCGGCGCCGGCGGCACCAAGGCCAGCTGGGACGAAGCCACCGCCGACCAGCTGCTCGCCAAGATCGACGAGATCGCCGAGATCTTCTGGGAGACCAAGAAGGCTGCCTGAGCGTTTGACGGGGCCGGTCGGGGGTAGGAGCCTGACCGGCCCCGCGGCACGTGGGATGACGAGCAGCCTTTCGGAGGAGCCTTCTAGTGACCCATGACACGCACGACCGTTCGCGTGCCGACGCCGAGTTGCGACTGCCCGCCGACGGCGCGTTCGTCGCGGTGCTGCGCACCGCGACCACCGGACTGGCGGCACGGTTGGACTTCACCCTCGACGACCTCGAGGATCTGCGCATCGCCGTCGGCGAAGCGGCCGCCCTGGTGCTGGAGTCGGCCCAGCCGGACGCCGATCTGACGGCCCGGTTCTGGCTCCGGCCGGGCATGCTGACCGTCGCCGTCGGCGCGGCCGCCGCCGCGCCACGGCACCCCGATCCCGCCAGCTTCGCCTGGACCGTCCTGACCACGCTGGCGGCGGAGGTCTCGGCTCGGGCAGAGAGCGGGGTTCTCGAGGTCACGCTGACCGCCGTGTCCGAGCTGGCCGCTGCGTCGGCTACCGGAGGTCGGCCACGCACATGACGGAGGAGTCGACGAGGGACGACCTGGCCGACGGCTCCAGCCCGGATCCCACCGAGGATCGGCAGCGCAGCGCAGCGCTCTTCACCGTGCTCGCCGACGATGCCGCCACCGATCAGGAGCGAGCGGCCGCGCGCGAGGGGCTGGTCGTCCTGCACCAGCCCCTCGCGGAGCACTGTGCGCGCAGGTTCCGCAATCGCGGCGAGCCGTTCGAGGACCTGCTCCAGGTCGGCACCATCGGCCTGCTCAAGGCGATCGACCGGTTCGACGCCGAGCGCGGCGTCGAGTTCTCCACCTATGCGACGCCGACCATCATCGGGGAGATCAAGCGCCACTTCCGCGACAAGGGCTGGGCGATCCGAGTCCCCCGGCGGCTGCAGGAGCTGCGGCTGCAGATCAGCTCCGCGAGCGCGGAGCTCACCCAGGTGCTGGGCCGCTCCCCCACCGCCGGCGAGCTCGCCGAGGCGATCGGCTGCTCGGTGGAGGAGATCGTCGAGGGCCTGGAGTCCGGCAATGCCTATGCCACCCTCTCGCTCGACGCCGGCGACGACGCGGCCGACGGCGCCGCCACCATGCTCGACGCGATCGGCGTGGAGGACGCCGCGCTGGAGAACGTCGACCTGCGCGAGTCGATCAAGCCGCTGCTGGAGACGCTCGGCCACCGCGAGAAGCGGATCCTGCTGCTGCGCTTCTTCCGCAACATGACCCAGGCCCAGATCGCCGAGGAGATCGGCGTCTCGCAGATGCACGTCTCCCGGCTGCTCACCCGCACCCTTGCCCAGCTCCGCGAGGGGCTGGACGGCTGAGAGTGTGTTTGAGAACTCGGCGTCGAGCTCGGCGTTGTCCAGCGTGCGTCATGGCAAGGCGGAGGAGGGAGCCATGCCGGAGGCATGGCGACCGACGACAACGCAGCCAGGGCGTGCGATGGGCGGCGCGG
>NZ_JASGDQ010000035.1:0-21303 GCF_047607185.1 Nocardioides sp.
AGTCGGCAGAAGTGCGGGTCTGGGAAGTGCCGAGTCGGCAGAAGTGCGGGTCTGGGAGGTGCCGAGTCGGCAGAAGTGCTGGTGCGATGCCTGCACTTGTGCCGACTCGACACCTCCCAGACCCGCACTTCTGCCGACTCGGCACTTCCCAGACCCGCACTTCTGCCGACTCGGCGTCTGGGAGACTGGGGCGGTGAGTCTGGAGATGGACCTGGATCTGGATCTGAGCGCTGACGTCGTCACGCTGGCCCAGCAGCTCGTCGACATCGAGTCGGTGAGTCGCGCCGAGGGGCCGATCACCGACGCCGTCGCGGGGGCGCTGGCGAGGCTCCCCCAGCTGAGCCTGCAGCGGTTCGGCAACACTCTGGTCGCCCGTACCGAGCTGGGTCGCCCCGAGCGGGTCGTGCTGGCCGGCCACCTCGACACCGTGCCGGTCAACGACAACCTCCCCTCCCGGCTGGCCGACGGCGTCCTCCACGGGCTCGGCTCCTGCGACATGAAGGGCGGCGACGCCGTCATCTTGCGGCTCGCCGCCACCGTCCCCGAGCCGGTCCGCGACGTGACCTATGTGCTCTACGACTGCGAGGAGATCGAGGCCGCCGCCAACGGCCTCAACCGGCTCTCGCAGTCCCATCCCGAACTGCTGCAGGCCGACTTCGCGATCCTGATGGAGCCCTCGCTGGCCTCGGTCGAGGCCGGCTGCCAGGGCACCCTGCGGGTCGAGGTGCGCACCCGCGGCGAGCGCGCTCACTCGGCGCGGTCCTGGGCCGGCCGCAACGCCATCCACGCCGCCGGCGAGGTGCTGCGCCGGCTGGAGTCCTACCAGCCCCGCCGGCCGGTGATCGACGGACTGGGGTATCACGAGGGCCTCAACGCCGTCTTCGTCTCCGGCGGCGTCGCCGGCAATGTCGTCCCCGACGAGTGCGTGGTGACCGTCAACCACCGGTTCGCCCCGGACCGCTCCGAGGCGGAGGCGCTCGCCTTCGTGCACGACTTCTTCGAGGGGTACGACGTCACGCTGGTCGACTCCGCGCCGGGCGCGCTGCCCGGACTGGACCGGCCGGCCGCCAAGGAGTTCGTCAAGGCGGTCGGCGGTGAGGTCCGGCCGAAGTTCGGCTGGACCGATGTCGCCCGATTCACCGCGTTGGGGGTACCGGCCGTGAACTACGGTCCTGGTGACCCGATGCTCGCCCACAAGCAGGAGGAACACGTGCCAGTTGCCCAGATCGAGCACTGCGAGCGCGCGCTGCGCAGTTGGCTGGAGGGCCGCTGATGACCCGCCGCAGCGGCCACGGGCCACGCCCCAGTGCCGGGCGCCCGGCCGGCACCACCACCGACCAGCGGCTCCTCGACAGCCGTGGCCCCAGCGAGTGGGTCCACACCGACCCGTGGCGGGTGCTCAAGATCCAGGCCGAGTTCGTCGAGGGGTTCAACGACCTCTCCGAGATCGGCCCGGCGATCTCGGTGTTCGGGTCGGCGCGCACCCCCGTCGACCATCCGTCGTACGAACTGGGGGTCAAGGTCGGCGCCGCCCTCGCCCATGCCGGCTTCACCGTCATCACCGGCGGCGGCCCGGGCGCGATGGAGGCCGCCAACAAGGGCGCCCTCGAGGCCGGCGGCGAGAGCCTCGGCCTGGGCATCGAGCTGCCCTGGGAGACCAAGCTCAACGACTACGTCACCTTCGGGCTCAACTTCCGCTACTTCTTCGTCCGCAAGACCATGTTCGTGAAGTACTCCCAGGGCTATGTGGTGCTCCCCGGTGGCGTCGGCACGCTCGACGAGCTCTTCGAGGCGATGACGCTGTCGCAGACCAACAAGATCACCCAGTTCCCGATCGTGCTGATGGGCACCGAGCGTTGGGAGGGCCTGCTCGACTGGATGCGCGGCGCCATGCTCGCCGAGGGCCGGATCAAGCAGAGCGACCTCGACATGCTGACCGTCACCGACGACATCGAGGAGATGGTCGAGCTGATGGTGAAGGCGCGGGACGCCTGATGATGTGGGTCTTCGCGATCGTCGTGGTGATCGTGATGGGTGCGGTGGCCGCCGTCGCCGCCGGCAGGGGCGAGCCGATGGCGCCGGCCTACGACGACCGCCCGGACGCGCTGGTGCCCGCCGACCGGCCGCTGGTCGGTGACGACCTGCGGCGGACCCGGTTCAGCCTCGCCTTCCGGGGCTACCGGATGTCGGAGGTCGACGACCTGCTCGCCCGGCTGGCGACCCAGCTCGACGAGGCCGGCCGGGACGACGAGCCGGGGGCCGAGTTGGACGCGCCGGATGAGACATAGGAGCATGACGCCCCGTGTCCACCACTGAGCTCGTCGTCACCGTCCTGACCGTCCTGGCGGGGCTCGTCGTGCTGCTGACCCGGCTGCGGCTGCGCGGCAGCCATGCCGGGGTGGTGCTCGCGCTGCACACCTGGCTCGGCCTGCTCGGCGTCGTGGTGTGGCTGGTCTTCGTGCTCGCTCCCGACGACAGCAAGGCCGGCGACGCACTGGTCGGCGTGATCGGCCTGGGCTGCTGGTGGGTGACCTCGCTCGCCGGGCTGGTGCTGATGTTCCGGTGGTGGCCGAGCCGCCGCCGGGGCAAGCGGGCCGCCGACGTGGTCGACCCCGCCGACCGGTGGACGGGCGGTCCCTGGCTGTGGCTGCCTGCGCATCTCGCGGTGTTCGCGATGGCGGTGTGGTTCACCTGGATCTACCTGTGGAGCATCGTCTGATGCGGCTGCTGGCCCGCGCCGTCGTACCTCTCCTCCTTGCGCTCTCGCTGGCTCCCCCGGCCACCGCCGCCCGTCCGGCCGTCGTGGAGGCCCGGGTGATCGGCCACTCGGTCGACGGCCGGCCGATCCGGGCCTGGCACCTCGGCGAGCAGGGCCCGGGGGTGAAGACGGTGGTCGTCATCGCGACCATGCACGGCGACGAGGACAAGGTGTCGCTGATCCCCAAGTCGCTGCGTGACGGGAGCCCGATCCGCGGGGTCGACCTGTGGGTGGTGCCGACCTACAACCCCGACGGCCGCGCCAAGGGCACCCGGCAGAACGCCCGGGGCGTCGACCTCAACCGCAACTATCCGGTCGGCTGGATCCGCACCACCGGCCGTTACGACTCCGGCCGGAAGCCGGCCTCCGAGCCGGAGACCCAGGCGATGATGGCCTTCCTGCGCGAGGTCGATCCCGACGTCGTGCTCTCCTTCCACCAGCCGCTCAACGGCGTCGACACCGACACCAAGCGACCGGCGTTCTCCCGCAAGGTCGCCAAGACCCTGCACCTGCCGACCCGCACCCTCGCCTGCAACGGCAGCTGCCACGGCACCATGACGATGTGGTTCAACAAGCGCTTCGACGGCATCGCGCTCACCGTCGAGTACGGCGCCTCGCCGTCGTCCTCGATGCTGCGCGGCTCGGCGGCCCGGGGGGTGTTGCGGCTCTTCGGTGCGCGCCGGTGAGCGAACGTGGACCCGTCCGGCACGTAGGGACTACGATCCCAGATCGTGCGGCGGACTCTCTCTCGTAGCGTGCTGACGCGGGTGGCGCTGGTCCTAGCACTCTCGCTGGCTCTGGCCGTCTCCCTTGGGATGACGCCGGTCGCCACACCGCCCGCAGTTGCGGCCGCCTACCCAGGAACGCTGTCGGTCGTACCGGCCTCGCCGGCAGGCTACGACGTCTTCGGGGTCGACGCGACCGCTCGCTTCGGCAAGGCCCCGAATGCCACCCTCGTCCTGCAGCGACTCGACGCGGGCGCGTGGGTAGACATCGACTTCTCCCTGCCCAACTCGACCAGGAAGAAGTTCTCCTTCACCGACCGGACTGTGCGGGGCAGTGGAACCTACTCCTATCGGGTGCTCCGTCTTCGGACCGGAAAGGGTGCTGCCACCGTGGTCACAGCGTCGGCGAGTGTCGCCCTGACCTCCCACCCTGTGCCCCCGGCAACGTGGGCGGAGATCACCGCTTCCACGACCGGCGGGGTCGCGGTGTGCGGAATCGGAGCGGAGGCACGCGACCTGTGGTGCTGGGGTTGGACAGATCGGGTGCAGCATCAGGCTGACGGCAGTGGGGTCTACGCCTTCCGCAACGACCCCATTGGGGTCCCGTTCGGTGGCTCTCAGCGATGGAAGTCGGTTGCGGTGGGAGACGATGGCGACCCCGCGTTCTGGCACGCCTGTGCGGTTGCCGAGGTGGGCACCCTGTGGTGCTGGGGTGAGGACGCACAGATCGGCAACGACGGTGGCGGCGTCCTCGGCCTTGGCGCAGTTGCTCGCGTGGAGCAGCCGACCCAGGTTGGGACGGCCTCGGATTGGGAGTCGGTCGCGACGGGAGCCTCCAGCACCTGTGGCATTCGGGCCGACGGCACGCTGTGGTGTTGGGGGAATGTCAGAGTCCTCGGCGTCGAGAGTTGCGAGTGCGATCACACCCGGCCCGTTCAGATGGGAACGGACACTGACTGGCAGTCGGTCTCCGTCGGCAGTTCGTATGCCGGCTACAACGTCAGCAACGCCACCCCAAGCGCGTGTGCGATCAAGACCACGGGCGAACTCTGGTGCTGGGGTAGGCGCGGCGACTCGACCGTGATGCCGACCCGATTGGGAAGCGATGCCGACTGGACACAGGTCTCGGTGGGCGCGGGCCAAGCATGTGCCGTCAAGGCTGCGGGCTCCATGTGGTGTTGGGGCTGGTGGGGCAGAGGGTGGGCATCGGACCCGCTCCCCTTGGGGGGCGCTGCTGACTGGGCCTCGGTCCGGGTTGGCGACTTCGGGCCTTATGGCGTCAAGGCCGACGGGACGGTCTGGACCTGGAGCCTGGGGTCGGACGCGGCCGGGACCGCGTCGGCGTTCACGGCACCGGTGCGAGCCACCTTCGGCACGAACACAGGATTTCCGGCCGGAACGGCCGAGGACAATTCGTCGCTGGTCGGAAGTGGCACGGTGCCTGACGGCAACTGGGTCTCCTATTGGCCCATCCACCGCGACCCAGTCTTGGGTTCGTCACCGAGCACCGATGCCGGGTGTGGCCTCAAGACGGACGGCACGGCGTGGTGCTGGAACCCGCCGAACGGTAATGAGGTCAAAACGACCTGGCGGCCGTTCTGGCTCACGGGCCGCGTGGGTCGGATGGACGCCCCGCCGACGCTCACCGCGCCGGCGTGGTCGCCGATCCTCGCAGCGCGGTGGACCCCGCCCCTCACCTCCAACGCCGCCCCCTATTTCGACGCCGCCGACAACGCGAACTACGGCCACTGGATCGCAGCGACACCTGGGGGGTGGTTCGGAGAGTTCGCCTACACCTCGGCCAAGGCGGGACGTTCCTTCGCTGCGTGGCGAAGCGCCAACTACGAGACTTCCGCCTGGCGGCGAGTAACGCCGGGCCAGTCCGTCTGCGTGCTCGCCACGATCGCCGACGGGATGACGCGCCTCGCCTCGCGGGTGATCCAGACCTGCGGTACTGCCGCGATCGACGACCGCTCCTTCACTAGGTCGGGGAAGGCCAGCCGGGTCAAGGGGAAGTCCTTCTATCGGCGGACGGCGACACGCCTGGGCAAGGGCGCCTCGATCTCCGGCTCGACCAGAGGCGGGATGCAGGCTTACCTGGTCGCCCGGACCTGCCGCGCCTGCGGGACGGTGCGGATCACGTATGGCACGCGCACGGTGGCGACTGTCTCACTCCACTCGGCGGCGACCAGGAACCGAGTTGTGATCGCCCTGCCAGCGCTCGGCAAGGCCAAGCGGATCAAGGTCACGTCGACGAGCCGCAAGCAGGTGCTGGTGGACGGCATCGCCTTCCGTCCCCGCAACCTGCGCTGATCGCGGGCGCGCCAGCACCGAAGCCGACCTAGTAGTTTGTCGCGGCTAAGACGTGGTGTGGCGCGTTGTCCGGGTGCGTAGCTGGCAAGGCGGCCGGGCGAGGGCATCCCGGGCGGCTGTCGAGGCCCGGCCAACGCCGCCAGGGGCGTGCCCGGGCGGCGCGACGGGCCAAGGCCTAGCCGCGACAGGCTACTAGCGGGCGAACAGACAACTCTGTGCGAGATAGGGGATAATGGGCCTGCCCGGTGGGCCCGCGAGGCTCACGAGTCGCCACACAGGAAGAGGTGCCGCATGGCGGCGATGAAGCCGCGGACGGGAGACGGTCCGCTGGAGGTCACCAAGGAAGGGCGCGGCATCGTGATGCGCGTGCCTCTTGAGGGCGGTGGCCGCCTGGTGGTCGAGCTCAACGCCGAGGAGGCCGGGGCACTCGGCGACGCCCTGAAGGCCGTCGTTGGCTGAGGGGACCGCACTGCCCCCTCAGGTCTCGCCCTCACGGCTGGTCCTCGACGAGCGCGACCCGCACCTCATCCGTGGTGCCGATGTCGTCGCGCTGCCGTTCGTCGCCGTGTCCCACTCCGGCAGCGACGACGCCTTCGTGCTGGGGCCCGGTGCGGCCGAGCTGGGCCTCGACCTGCTCGGGGTGCTCGAGTCCGAGCACGCGACCGGCGCGGCCGGTGAGATCGTCAGCCTTCCGGTGCCGGGCTCTGCCCGTGTCCTGCTGGTCGGCCTCGGCGAGACGTCCGCCGACGACTTCCGCCGAGCCGGCGCGGCGCTGGCGCGAGCGGTGCGCGACACCTCCTCGGTCGTCACCACCATCCCGGCGCTGGACCCGACGATCGGCCTGGGGCCGTTCGTGACCGGTCTGGTGCTGGCGGCGTTCTCCTTCGACTGGCGCTCCTCGGGGCCGCTGCACGCACCGGCGTCGACTGTCACGCTGGCCTCGCTCCCCTCGGAGTACGACGACGGGCTGGCGCGCGCCGAAGCGATCGCCCGGGCCGGTTGGCGGGCCCGGTTCCTCGCCACGGTGCCCTCCAATCTGAAGTCACCGGCCTGGCTGGCCGACCAGGCCGTCGAGCTCTGCGCGCCGCTGGGGATCTCGGTCAAGGTCTGGGACGAGGCGGCACTGGCCAAGGAGGGCTTCGGCGGCATCCTCGCCGTCGGCGCCGGCTCCGTCAGCCCGCCACGGCTGATCCGGATGGACTACGCCCCCGCCAGGGCTGGGCGTCGTACCCCCACGCTCGTGCTCGTCGGCAAGGGCATCACCTTCGACACCGGCGGCCTCAACCTCAAGCCCGGCGAGGGCATGTCGACCATGAAGCGGGACATGAGCGGCGGCGCCGTCGTCATCGCGACGATGGCAGCGCTGGCCGAGGTCGGCTGCCCGGTCCGGGTCGTCGGGCTGGTGCCCACCGCCGAGAACGCCGTCTCCGGCTCCTCGATGCGACCCGGCGACGTGATCCGCCACTATGCCGGCGTCAACGGGGTCGGCCGCACCTCCGAGGTCGGCAACACCGACGCCGAGGGACGCCTCGTCCTCGCCGACGCGCTCGCCTATGCCGTCGCCGAGCTCAAGCCGACCGCGCTGGTCGACATCGCCACCCTGACCGGCGCGATGAAGGTGGCGCTCGGCCAGCACCTGGCGGGCCTGTTCACCGGCTCCGATGCGCTGGCCGCCTCGCTGCTCGCGGCCGGCGAGGCCGCGGGCGAGCCGCTGTGGCGGATGCCGCTGACCTCGACCTACGAGGACCGGCTCGCCTCGAAGGTGGCCGACGCCGTCAACGACCCCGGCGGTCCGGGCGCCATCACCGCGGCGCTGTTCCTTCGCCACTTCACCGGCGGGCTGCCGTGGGCGCACCTGGACATCGCCTCGGTCGGCGATGCCCCCGAGGACCGCGACGAGTGGACCACGGGCCCGACCGGCTGGGGTGCCCGGACGCTGCTGCACTGGCTCGGCGGGGACCCGCTCGCCGGCTTGTGACCAGAGAGTGACCTCTGGCACCACGTATCCTTCACAACCTCAGCAGCGCGGCGACCAGGGCGGCGCCAGCCACCACCACCAGGAACGGCGCCCGCAGCAGCAGGAGCACGGCCGCGGTGGCCAGCCCGCCCAGCCGGGCGTCGATCACCAGCCGGTGGCCGTCGGCCAGCACCTGCACCGCGACCAGCGCACCGAGCAGCGCGGGCGGGATCAGCGCCGCCACCCGCACCGTCCAGGGGTGCTCGATGACCCGCTGCGGCACCGAGAGACCGGCGACCTTGAGCGCGTAGCAGCCGAGCGCCGTCACCACGATCGCGGCCCAGATCATCCGGGCACCTGACCGTCCGCGCCGGAGTCCGGGACGACCTCAGGTGCCCGGCGGGTCGCCACCAGTCCGACCACGACGGCGACCGCGCCACCGAGGATGATCGGGACGCCGGCGGCGGTGAGTGGCACCAGCCCGGTCGCGGCCGCGGCGCCGACGACCGCCGCCAACCGCTGCGGCCAGGCGGCGAGCCAAGGCCACAGCAGCGCCAGGAAGGCCGCACCGACCGCCGCATCGAGGCCGAAGATGCGCGGATCGCCGATGGCGGCACCGGCGAGCGCGCCGACCAGCGTCGTCAGGTTCCAGAGCACGAAGATCGACCAGCCGGTGAGGTAGAACGCGGTGCGCTTGTCGGCCTCCTCACGCTGGCCGAGCGCCATCGCCGTCGACTCGTCGATCACCACCTGGGCCGCCGTCAGCCGGCGCGAGCCCCGCAGCCGCAGCAGCGGCGCCAGCGAGAGACCGTAGAACAGGTTGCGGCTGCCGAGCAGGATCGCCGTCGCGGACCCGGCCAGGGGCGCACCACCCGCCGCCACCACGCCGACGAACGCGAACTGCGAGGCCCCGGTGAAGACCAGCAGTGACAGCGCGCATGCCTGCCACACGTCGAGGCCGGAGGCGGTCGCGACGGCACCGAAGGAGATCCCGTAGGCGCCGGTCGCGACCCCGACCCCGAGCGAGTCGACGACGACCGGTCGCGGCATCAGACGCGGGCGAGGGTGATGGTCGCCTTCTCGCCGCCGCCGACGCTCACCACTCCCGCGACGTCAGCGGAGTCGGCGGCCAGAGCAGCCACCTCGTACGACGTCGCCAGGGTCTCCCGGGCGATCAGCTCGGCGTGCTCCCGGGCCGCCGACTGGACGGCCTCGCCGCCCCCGATGACGAGAGTGATCCGGTCGGAGACGTCGAGGTCGGCCTCCTTGCGGGCGTTCTGCACCGCGCGGATCAGGTCGCGGGCCATGCCCTCGGCGGCCAGCTCGTGGGTGACGAAGGTGTCGAGCACGACGAAGCCGCCACCGGGCAGCAGGCCGATCGCGACCTCGTCGGGGGCATCCTCGTCGGCCACCGTCTCCAGGGTGTACTCCCCCTCGACCAGCACCAGCCCGCCGGAGGTGACCGTGCCGTCGGGCCACACCCACCAGTCGCCGTTCTTCGAGCCCTTGATCGCCATTTGCACGTCGCGGCCCAGCCGCGGCCCGGCGGCGCGGGCGTTGACGGTGAGCCGCTGCGCGACGCCGTAGGGCGAGTCCTCGACCGAGGAGAGCGAGACCGTCTTGACGTTGACCTCGTCCCCAATGATGAGCAGAGCGATCTCCTCGAAGCCGCCCAGGTCGACGCCCACGACCGTCAGCCCCGCGAGCGGCAGCCGGTTGCGCAGCTGCCGGGCCTTGCGCAGCGAGGAGGTCACCGAGCAGACGTCACGGACGGTGTCCATCGCGGCCACCAGGGCCGCGTCCTCGGGCAGCTCGGCGACGGTCGGGTAGTCGGCCAGGTGCACCGACCGCTCGCCGGTCAGTCCGCGCCAGATCTCCTCGGTGGTCAGCGGCAGCAGCGGCGCGATCGCCCGGGTGGTGATCTCCAGGACGGTATAGAGGGTGTCGAACGCCGCCCGGTCCTCGGCCCAGAACCGGTCGCGGGAGCGCCGGATGTACCAGTTGGTGAGCACCTCGACGAACCGCTGGGTGGTCTCGCAGGCGTCCGCGAGGTGATAGCCGTCCATCGCCTCGGTCATCTCCCCGACGTACTCCCGGGTCTTGGCCAGGATGTAGCGGTCCAGCGGGTCCCGCGACTGCGTCGACCAGGAGGCGTCGATGTCTGCGGCGTTGGCGTAGAGGCTGAAGAAGTACCAGCTGTTCCACAGCGGGATCATCACCTGGCGCACCGAGTCGCGGATGCCCCGCTCGGTGACGATCAGGTTGCCGCCGCGCAGGATGGGCGAGGACATCAGGAACCAGCGCATCGCGTCGGCGCCGTCGCGGTCGAAGACCTCGGAGACGTCGGGGTAGTTGCGCAGCGACTTCGACATCTTGTTGCCGTCGGAGCCGAGCACGATGCCGTGGCTGATGCAGGAGGAGAAGGCGGGCCGGTCGAACAGCGCGGTCGCCAGGATGTGCAGGGTGTAGAACCAGCCGCGGGTCTGGCCGATGTACTCGACGATGAAGTCGGCCGGGAAGTGCCCCTCGAACCAGTCCTTGTTCTCGAACGGGTAGTGCACCTGCGCGAAGCTCATCGAGCCGGAGTCGAACCACACGTCGAGCACGTCGGCGACCCGGCGCATCATCGACCTGCCCGTCGGGTCGTCGGGGTTGGGGCGCACCAGGTCGTCGACCCAGGGCCGGTGCAGGTCGGGCTCGCCGTCACGGTTGCGGGGCAGCCGGCCGAAGTCCCGCTCGAGCTCCTCGAAGGAGCCGTAGACGTCGACGCGGGGGTAGGCCGGGTCGTCGCTCTTCCACACCGGCACCGGCGATCCCCAGAACCGGTTGCGGGTGATCGACCAGTCGCGGGCGTTCTCCAGCCACTTGCCGAACTGGCCGTCCTTGATGTGGTCGGGGGTCCAGTGGATCTCCTGGTTGAGCTCCACCATCCGCTGCTTGAAGGCGGTCACCTCGACGAACCAGGACTCGACGCCCTTGTAGATCAGCGGCTCGCGGCAGCGCCAGCAGTGCGGGTAGGAGTGCTCGTAGGTCTCCCGGCGCACCAGCACCGTGCCGGGGGTCACCGAGCCGGCCGGCTCGCCGCGGGTGGCGGCCTTGAGGTCGTCGATGATCGCCAGGTTGGCGTCGAAGACCAGCATGCCGGCGTACTCCTCGACGGGGGCGGTGAACCGGCCGTCCTTGCCGACCGGCATCACCGGGGCGATGCCCTCGCGGTCGGTCACCTCCTTGTCGACCTCGCCGAAGGCGCCGGCGGAGTGGACCAGGCCGGAGCCGTCGGTGGTGGTGACCGCCTCGTCGGCGGCCACCACGCGGAAGGCATTCTCGTGGCCCGCGTAGTAGCTGAACGGCGGTGCGTAGACCAGGCCGAGCAGGTCGGCGCCCGTGCCGCGCCACACGACCGTGGGCTCGTCGGCGTCGCCCCCCTCGTTGGATGCAGTGAGCTCCTTCCGGTACGCCGGCACCCGGGCCTCGGCGAGGACGAACCGCGTCCCGCCCGACTCGACCGCCACGTAGTCGATCTCGGTGCCGACCATGACCGCCAGGTTGCTGGGCAGCGTCCACGGCGTGGTGGTCCAGATGACCAGCTTGGCGCCCTGGAGCTCGCCCGGTGTCGTGATGTCGAAACCGACCGTGACGGCCGGGTCCTGGCGCTGCTGGTAGACGTCGTCGTCCATCCGCAGCTCGTGGTTGGACAGCGGGGTCTCGTCGTTCCAGCAGTAGGGCAGCACCCGGAAGCCCTCGTAGACCAGGCCCTTGTCGAACAGCGACTTGAAGGCCCAGATGACCGACTCCATGAACTCGGGGTTCATGGTCTTGTAGTCGCCTGCGAAGTCGACCCAGCGGGCCTGCCGGGTGACATAGTCGCGCCACTCGCCGGCGTACTTCAAGACGCTGGCGCGGCAGGCGTCGTTGAACACCTCGACGCCCATCGCGACGATCTCGTCGGTGGTCTTGATGCCGAGCTGGCGCATCGCCTCCAGCTCGGCGGGCAGGCCGTGGGTGTCCCAGCCGAACCGGCGCTCGACGCGCTTGCCCTTCATGGTCTGGTAGCGCGGCACGATGTCCTTGACGTAGCCGGTGAGCAGGTGGCCGTAGTGCGGCAGGCCGTTGGCGAAGGGCGGGCCGTCGTAGAAGACGAACTCCTCGCCGGTGCGGGCGTCGATGCTCGCCTGGAAGGTGCCGTCCTCGGCCCAGTAGTCGAGGACGCGCTCCTCGATCGCCGGGAAGCGCGGGGACGCGGGGACGCCGCCCTTGGTCGGCTCGACGGTCGGGTCGGTGGTGACCTTGGGGTAGGTCATAGGAGCGGCTCCTGCGGTCGGTCTCATCGGGTCACAGGGACGACTCCCCCGGGACTCCGGGCTTGCCGCGGTACCACCCTGCTTGCCGACATGCGTCGACCACTCGTTGACGGCTGTGACGGGCCTACCCGCCGGGTTCTACTTGCTCGCGCTTTCTTCCCGGGGCTCGCCGCTGATGACGGCTCGAACGCCTGTGGTCACCAGGGTACGGCGTCGGGCGGCTGCGGGTGAAACCGGTTTGCCGGGCCGGGTCGAAGCAGAGAGGCTGCCGCCATGGCCTACCACCGGCCTTCGACTCCTATCTCGACGAGCTGCCGGAGTCCGAGCTCGGCACCACCCGCGCCACGCCCCGCGGCAACGACACTGTCTCGGTGCGGGAGGTGCTGGTCCACCTGATCGAGGAGTACGCCCGGCACCTGGGCCACGTCGACCTGCTCCGCGAGACGATCGACGGCCGCACCGGCCTGTAGACCCTGTGGAAGACTCGTGGCGCCAGATTGGCGCCACGCCCACACTCGGGCTATGCCCACGATCCAGATCAAGCACGTTCCCGAGGCGACCCACGCGGTCTTGCGGCGCCGGGCGGACGCCGCGGGGCAGTCCCTTCAGGAGTACATGACAGCGTGCTGGTCGTTGACGCGAGCGTCATGATGAAGGCGCTTGCCGACGGCGGGCTCCAGGGGCGGCGGCTGCGGGCAGAACGCGCTGGCTTCGGAGTGTCCGCCGCCTTGCCGGTGCGGTCGGCCGGGCACAGGTGGCGCCGATAGACTCCGACCCCGTGACTCGCACTGCTTGGGGCTTCGGCCTGACGACGTACGCCGCCGACAACTCCGTGCTGGACGTGTGGTTCCCCGAACCGGCGCTCGGCGAGGTGCCCGAGCGCGCCGTGGGGCCGGCCGAGCTGAAGGCGCTGGAGGGCTCGGACCAGCTGCGGCGTGTGGAGCGGAAGGTCGAGCTGGTCTCCGCCGACCTCGACGAGGCACCGGGGACCACCCAGGACGCCTGGCTGCGGCTGCACCTGCTCTCCCACCGGCTGGTCGAGCCGCACGGTCAGCGCCTCGACGGCATCTTCGGGCTGCTCACCAATGTGGTGTGGACCAGCGAGGGGCCGTGCGCGGTCGAAGGCTTCGAGCTGACCCGGGCCCGGCTGAAGGCGGCCGGCCGGCACGTCAGCGTCTACGGCGTCGACAAGTTCCCGCGCATGGTCGACTACGTGCTGCCCAGCGGCGTCCGCATCGCCGACGCCGACCGGGTCCGGCTCGGCGCCCACCTCGCCGAGGGCACCACCGTCATGCACGAGGGCTTCGTCAACTTCAACGCCGGCACGCTGGGCACCTCGATGGTGGAGGGCCGCATCTCCGCGGGCGTCGTGGTCGGCGACGGCTCCGACATCGGCGGCGGCGCCTCGATCATGGGCACGCTGTCGGGTGGCGGCAAGCAGGTCATCTCCGTCGGAGAGCGCTGCCTGCTGGGTGCCAACTCCGGTCTGGGGATCTCGCTCGGCGACGACTCGGTCGTCGAGGCCGGCACCTATGTCACCGCCGGCACCAAGGTGACGCTGGCTGACGGGCGGGTCGTCAAGGCCGCCGAGCTCTCCGGCGCCAGTCATGTGCTGTTCCGCCGCAACTCCCTCACCGGCGCCATCGAGGCGGTGCCGTGGCAGGGCGAGGGCATCGTCCTCAACGAGGCCTTGCACGCGAACTAGCCTCCAAGCATGAGGCGGCTGCTGACCGCCGTCGTGGTCCTGGTCTTCCTGGGCGCGGCGGCCACCTGGGCATGGCGGGAGCTCTCCGGCCGCGCCCAACGGCTGCTGCCGGACGAGTGCGTCGCGGAGGTCTCGAAGGACGGCGAGACGCTCGACGCCAGTCTCGACCTCGAGCAGGCCCAGCACGCCGCGCTGATCGCCGCCATCGCGGTCCGTCGCGAGCTGCCCGCCCGGGCCGCCACCATCGCCATCGCCACCGCCATCCAGGAGTCGAAGCTCTACAACCTGCAGTACGGCGACCGGGACTCGCTCGGCCTGTTCCAGCAGCGGCCGTCGCAGGGTTGGGGCACGGCTGCGCAGATCCTGGACCCGACCTACGCCATCGGCGCCTTCTACGACGCGCTGGTGCGCATCGACGGCTACGAGACGATGCGGATCACCGAGGCGGCCCAGCTGGTGCAGCGCAGCGCCTTCCCGGAGGCGTACGCCGACCACGAGCCCGAGGGCCGGGCGCTGGCCTCGGCGCTGACCGGTGAGAGCGCGGCGGCGTTCTCGTGCCGGATGGGCTCGATCCCGGGCGGCCGCAGCGCGAGCGTGGCCCGCGACGAGATCACCGGCGTCTTCGGCGATCTGGTCGGCACCCCGGTGGTCGCCGGGCGCGCGGTCACCGTGCAGGTGCCGGGCAAGCGGCTCGGCTGGGCGCTCGCGCAGTATCTGGTCGCGCAGGCCGACCGGCTCGGCATCCGCCGGGTCGCCTTCGGCGGCCAGGCCTGGAGCGGCAAGGAGCGCTGGGACGACGCCGAGACCCCGGCCCGCACCGTCCGGATCGACCTGGCCACCACGGGATAGCCCGGGGATGGCGCTATTCGGCGAGACGGGCGACCGCGGCGGCGACCCGCTCGTCGGTCGCGGTGAACGCGATCCGGACGTGCTCCTTGCCGGCGGGTCCGTAGAACTCGCCGGGGGCGGCGAGGATGCCGCGCTCGGCCAGCCAGTCGACGGTCTCCCAGCAAGGCTCGCCGCGGGTCGCCCAGAGGTAGAGCGCGGCCTCGGAGTGGTCGACCGCGAAGCCCGCGCCGGTCAGCGCGGTGAGCAGCTCGGCACGCCGGGCGGCGTAGATCCGGTGCTGCGCGGCGGCATGCTCGTCGTCGTCGAGCACGGCGGCCATGGCGGCCTGTACCGGGCCGGGCATGATCAGGCCGAGGTTCTTGCGGACCGCCAGCAGCTCGCCGACCAGGGCCGGGTCACCGGCCACGAAGCCGGCCCGGTAGCCGGCCAGGTTGGAGCGCTTCGAGAGCGAGTGGACGGCCAGCAGGCCGTCGAAGGAGCCGCCGCAGACCGAGGGGTGCAGCACCGACACCGGCCGCTCGCCCTGCCACCAGCACTCGAGATAGCACTCGTCGGAGATCAGGATCGTGCCCCGCTCGCGGCACCACTCGACCACCTTGCGCAGGTGCTCGACGGGGAGCACCCGGCCGGTCGGGTTGGAGGGCGAGTTGAGCCAGAGGATCTTGGGGATTCGGGGGCCGACGGCGGTCAGCGAGTCCGTGGCAAGGAAGTCGGCACCGGCCAGCGCCGCGCCCACCTCGTAGGTCGGATAGGCCAGCTCGGGGAAGACCACCAGGTCGCCCGAGCCGGCGGCGAGGTGGAGCGGCAGGCCGGCGATCAACTCCTTGGTGCCGACTACCGGGATGAGGCTGTCGAGGTCGAGCCCGGTGACGCCGTGGTTGCGGGCCAGCCAGTCGATGGCGGCCTGCCGCACCTGTGCGGTGCCGACCGTCGTGGGGTAGCCCGGGGAGTCGGCGGCGGCCGCGAGCGCCGCCCGGGCGAGTGCCGGGGTCGGGTCGACCGGGGTGCCGATCGAGAGGTCGACGATGCCGTCGGGATGCGCCCTGGCCCGGTCGGCGTACACCGTGAGCTTGTCCCAGGGGAAGTCCGGCAGCCTGGCGGAGATGGACAATCAGTGTTCCTGGTTCTGCGGCGGCAGCGCTTCGACGAACGCCTCGTCCTTGTCGATGACGCCCATCTTGGTGGCGCCGCCGGGGGCGCCGAGGTCGTCGAAGAACTTCACGTTGGCGTCGTAGTAGCCCTTCCACTCCTCGGGCACGTCGTCCTCGTAGAAGATCGCCTCGACCGGGCAGACCGGCTCACAGGCACCGCAGTCGACGCACTCGTCGGGGTGGATGTAAAGCATCCGCTTGCCCTCGTAGATGCAGTCGACCGGGCACTCGTCGACGCAGGCGCGGTCCTTGAGGTCCACGCACGGCTGGGCGATGACGTAGGTCATCGAAGGCTCCTTCGACACAGTTTCGTGCTCGACGACGGGATCGGGGTCGAGCAGCGGCGGATTGCTGGTGCCAGCGTAATATCTCCAGGTGTCGGAGGTTTCGCTAGGTCCACATGTCGTCGGTCGGCGAGTGGTCGTCAGGCGCGTCGTCGAGGGCGAGACCGGCCCCACCGGCGGGCCTGCCCTGACCGACGTCCTCGGGATGTGTACGGCGTGGGCCGACGGGATCTGCGTGGTCGAGTCCGAGGCCGGGCCGGTGGAGATCCCGATCGCGCTGATCGTCTCCGGCAAGCCGGTGCCGCCCCGGCCGACCCGCCGCGCCGCGCCGGGCACCTGACGTTTCGCACGCGACCCGCCGTGGAACGGGTGCGAAACGTCAGGTGCCCGGCGTCGTCGGCGACACCCGGCGCCGACACTAATCCGGCTTGCCGCTCTCGGGCGCCTGGCAGGTGACGTGGTCCTGCGGGATGTAGGTGGTGTGGAACTTCTCGGTCTTCTCGATCGCCTCGGAGCCGGGCTGGTGGAAGTAGCGCCACACGTCGACCTGGAAGCCCGGCGCCCCTTCGGTGGCCTCGCAGTTGGTGGACTCGATGGTCCGGTCCTCGAACGGCGTGAAGGCGTAGCGGTCGGAGGTCTTGGTGGTGATGTCCCAGGTCTTGGTGGACCACATCTGGACGGTCACCGAGCCCTGCGAGGACGGCGTCGACTTGGTCACCCAGGAGTGGATCAGGATGCCGTACGGCGTGTCGTTGGTGAACTTCAGGTCGACCGAGCCCCAGGCGACGGTGGCCTCGCGGCCGACGGGATAGCGCGAGATATAGAGCGAGTGCGGCTTGTGCTCGACGTCCTTCAGGCCGGCGAAGAACATCGCGTTGAAGGTGGTCGTGGCCATCTGCGAGACACCGCCGCCGAGGTCGGAGTAGAAGACGCCGTTCTGGATGGTCCAGCCTTCGGTGAAGCCGTTCTCGCGGGTGCGCTCCCCCACGATGTCGTTGAGGGAGAAGGTGTCGCCCGGTTCGAGGATGGTGCCGTCGACGATCTCGGCGGCCCGGCCGATGTTGATATTGCGGTATTCGGCGTAGGGGAAGTAGGTGGTGAACTCGCTGACCTTCTCCTTGATGCCCCAGGCCTCGGCGGCGGCGGTGGAGATCTTCGGCTCGGCGACGGTGGCGGCGACGGCCTGCTCGCGCTGGCCGGCCGGCTTGGCGACGAGCGCCAGGAAGGTGTCGCTGACCTGCTGCGGGTCGAAGCTGGCGCCCGGCTTGGCGGGGATCACCGTCGGCTTCCCGTCGACCAGCTTGACGGTGGCGTCGACGGGCTTGCTGGACTTGGAGATCCGCTTCGACACCAGCGCGGTGAGCGCGTCCTGGTCGACCACCGGCTGGAGGGTGCCGTCCTTCGGCTGCAGGCTCAGCACGCCGGCGTACTTCTCCGGCTGGAGCACGATGGGCGAGTCGCCGAAGCGCAGCGTGACCGGCCCGGACATGGCCGGGTTGGCGAAGGTGTCGACGGCGGTGCGGACGTCGTCGGCGTCGATGTCGGGGACGACGTCGGTCAGGTCGACCTCGACCGTGCGCTGGTCGGACAGGAACGCCGCCAGCAGGCCCTCGCGCAGCGCGTCGTGGTCGAGTGCCTTCCCCGTGACCGCGTCGGTGACCTGGACGCCGGTTCCGGCCAAGGCGACGCCGCCGTCCTGGGCGGGAGTGCCCAGCTCGGTGTCGAGCCGGTCCGCGACGCCGGCCAGGGCGTCGTCGTCGATCGTCACGATCGCGTCGTGGCTGGCGCCGCCGGTGTAGTGCTCCCACAGCCTCTGCGGGTCCCAGCTCTTGCCGCTGGCGGCCTGGGCGACGGAGGCGACGTAGTTGACCTCAAGGCCGACCTCGGCCGGGTCGACGGTGGCGGTCTGACCGCCGGCGTCGACGGTGATCGGCGCCGCGACCCGGTCGGCGAGCCCGTCGCGCAGCGCCTCGGCCGCCTCGGTGACGGTCAGGTCGCCGACCTTGACGCCGGCCACGGTGGCGCCGTGGGGCAGCTTGTCGCCGGCGAACGCATAGGCGGCCGCCCAGCCGCCGCCCACCACCAGGAGAAGGATCACCACCACCGCGACGACGGCGCCGAACCCGGCCCGCTGCCGCTTCTTCTTGACCGGCTTCACTGCCGGTCTTTCCGCGGTGTCCCCATCCCCCTGCATGGCGCGCAGCCTACCGATCCGGGGTCCGCGGAGGTCGCCACCACCCCGGCCGGCGCGGTGGCGGGATCGTCGCGATGGCCAGCATGATCACCACCAGGCCGAGGCCGAGGTAGGCATAGCCGAGGCCGCTCTGGGCGACCACGAAGTCGCCCTCGGGACGGGTGAAGGTGAACAGCGCCATCGGGAGCAGCCAGCCGGCGGCGTACAGCGTGCGGGTCGGGCCGGGTGGCGCCGCCCAGAGCGCGGCGACGGTCGCCGCCGCGGCGAGCCCGAGCGACCACCAGCGGTCGTGCACCCAGACGCTGGCGGTGCCGACCGCGGCGCCCACCACCAGGCCGGCGAGCGCCCGCAGCAGCCTCACAGACCCGCGAACAGGTCGGTCTCCAGACCGCGCTCGTCGACCGGCCCCAGGGTGCCCTTGGCGAGCCGGAAGTGCTCATAGCCCCAGGCCTGGGCGCCGAGGTTGTTGGAGAGCGCGAAGAACGGGCCGTCGGTGGTGATCTGGGTGGCGTGGGCGCGCATCGCGGCCAGCTTGGCCTCGGCATACGCCGTGCCGTCGATCTCGGCGGCGAGGTCGGCGTCGGGCGAGGTCATCGGCAGCGGCCCATCGGGGTCGAGCCCCTCGAAGGGCGACTCCTCCCCGAGCTCGCGCAGCCGCCGCAGCCCCTCGCGCATCCGGCTCTCCGACATCGCGGACCAGTAGATCTTGGCGATCTCCCAGGGCTCGCCGAGGTCGCGGCGGTACGACGGCACCGCGGCCAGCTGGGCGGCGTACATGGCGACCCGGTGGGCCTGGATGTGGTCGGGATGGCCGTAGTTGCCGAACTGGTCGTAGGTCGACATCACCTGCGGGCGGACCTCGCGGATGATCGTGACCAGGTGGTCGGCGGCCTCGGTGAGGTCGGCGTGCCAGAAGGCGTTGTCGTGGATGGTGTCGCCCGGGATGGCGTAGCCGTCGGCGTGCCATTGCATCCCGGAGTCGCGGTAGGCGCCGAAGCCGCCGAGGAAGCGGTGGTCGGTGACGCCGAGCTCCTTCATCGCCTCGGCCAGCTCGCCGCGGCGGTGCTCGCCCAGCCCGTCCTCCTGGTCGGCGGCGAGGTGGGCCAGCTCGGGCACCAGGATCTCGCCCATCTCGCCGGCGGTACAGGTGACCAGGGTGACGCCGCGACCCTCCGCGACGTACTTCGCCATCGTGGCACCGGTGCCGATGGTCTCGTCGTCGGGATGGGCATGGACAAGGAGGATCCGCTGGTCGGGCACGAGTCTCAGCCTACTGAGCGGCCGTTACCGGGGCCGCTTGAGGCGGCGGGGCTCGGCAGGCAGGTCCAGTGCCGGGCGCGGCAGCCGCTGCTCGGGGACGTCCAGCCAGCCGTCGTACTCGTCGACGAGGAGGTCGAGAACCAGCTCCGGGGCGTCGCTGACCACCGCCCAGGGATGATCCTCGTCGTCGTCCTCGCCCTGGTAGCGCTCCCGCTCGACGCCCACCTCCCAGCCGTCGCTGGCGAGCCGGGCCGCGACGGCGCGGGCGTCGTCCTCCTCGAAGAAGATGCCCCGGGCCCGGGGCGCGCCCAGAAGCCCGGCCAGCTCGGCGAGGAAGGGCCGGTCGTTGTCGAGCCACGCCACCTCGTCGAGCTCGGCGGCGGAGAGCCACCGGATCGCGTCGTGCTCGGTGGGCTCCGGCGCGCCGCCCACCAGCCGAGCGGTGGCGACCCGGAGCACGTGCTCGCCTACCGGCACCGTGACGCTCAGCCAGCCGGTCACCTCGACGGCACAGCCGAGCTCCTCCTCGACCTCCCGGACCAGCGCCGCCTCCGGCGTCTCACCGGTCTCGACCTTGCCGCCGGGGAACTCCCAGCCGCCGGCCAGCTCCGGCGGGACGGTGCGCCGCGCGGCCAGCACCCGGCCGGCGCGGAGGATCGCGGCACCCACGACAAGACTCACAGGTGGTGAGATTAGCGGTGTGTATCTGACCCGCACCGAGGAGAACGTCGCGGGGGTCGACGCGCTCGCGGCCCGGCTGGCGCCCTCCGGTGGCGGCCGGGTCGGGCTGGCGGCGCTGCTCGACGACCTGCCGCACCGGGCCCGGCGGACGCTGGCGCCGGGTCTGGGGGTACGGCGGGCGCTGGCCTGGGAGCGGTCCGACCGCCACGACCGGACGTGGTTCCCGCAGGGCGTGACCAACTCCTACGCCACCGACACCGACCGCGAGGTGCTGCTGGTGGCGTGGTACTCCAGCCGCGGCGCGGGCGCCCGGGTCAGCTTCCTCGACCTGGCCGCGCGACGGTATCGACACGTGCTGCTGGTCGAGCCGACCGAGGACGGCGACGTACGTCCGGTGAAGGTGCACGCCGGCGGGCTGGTCTGGCAGGGACCGTGGCTGCACGTCGCCTCGACCTGGCGGGGTCTGCTGACCTGCCGGGTCGAGGACGTGATGCTGGATCCGACCGAGGAGCACGGCTACCGCTACCTGCTGCCGGTGCGGTTCGGCTACCAGGCGGCCACCGACGAGGGCGTGGCCCGGCTGCGCTACTCCTTCCTGTCGCTGGACCGCAGCGGCCCGGAGCCGGCACTGGTGGCCGGCGAGTACGGCGCCGACGGGCAGACCACCCGGCTGGCTCGCTTCCCCACCGACCCGGCGACCGGGCTGCCGGCGGCCGGCGAGGACGGCACGGTGCGGCCGGCGGACCTCGGCGACGCGGCTCGGGCGCGGATGCAGGGCGGCTGCCGGGTCGGCGGCGTCTGGTATGTCACCGTCTCTCGTGGTCGACGTACCCCGGGCGATGTCTACGTCGGAGGTCTCGGGGCGTTCACCCGCTACCGCTGGGCCACCCCGATGGGCCCCGAGGACCTCTGCCACCACCCGCCGACCGACCTGCTCTGGTCGGTTACCGAGCATCCGGGCCGGCGCTGGGTGTTCGCGATGAAGCGGGGCTGGTTCCGCTAGTAGGCTGTCGCGGCTAAAGCGCGTGGTAGCGCGGTGTCCGGGTGCGTGCCTCGCAAGGCGCCGGCGCGAAGGCAGGCCGGTGGCCTGTCGAGCGTCGGCAACGCCGCGAGGTGCGTGCCCGG
>NZ_JASGDQ010000036.1:0-4790 GCF_047607185.1 Nocardioides sp.
CCGGGCACGCACCTCGCGGCGTTGCCGACGCTCGACAGGCCACCGGCCTGCCTTCGCGCCGGCGCCTTGCGAGGCACGCACCCGGACACCGCGCTACCACGCGCTTTAGCCGCGACAGCCTACTAGCAGGCTGAGGCGAGGTCGTCGGACTCGTTGGCGGCGTAGCCGGACTTCAGCGAGCCGACCGAGCCGCCGGTGACGACCTCCGCCTGCGCGGGCGCCTCGGTGGCGGACGTGGTCGGAGTCGTGGCCGGCGTACCCTCCTCGGCAGGCTGCTCGGACGACTTCTCCTTCGCCTGAGCCTTGATCCCCTCGGCCTTGTCGATCGCCGCGGTGACCATCGACTTGACCTTCTTGATATTGGGGTGGCCGGTGTTGATCGCCGGCGGCACCAGCGAGACGGTGGCGATCTTCTGGCTCTTCGCCTTGAGCGCGAGCGAGATGAAGCGGTCCACCTCGCTGCTCGGGATATTGGTCGAGACCATCGCCGAGGACGCGGCCGCGATGTCACCGAACTTGGTGAGCATGGTCTGCGGGCTGACCTGGTCGAGCATCGCGCTCATCACGCACTTCTGGCGCGCCATCCGGGAGTAGTCGTCGGAGTCGTGCCGGGCACGGGCGTACCAGAGCGTCTCCCAGCCGTTCAGCTTGTAGGTGCCGGTCTTGAGGTGGCTGTAGAACTTGTCGCCGGGGATGCCCACCGGGATCGGCTCGCGGACGTTGAGGGTGACCCCGCCGACGGCGTCGACGAGTTTCTGGAAGCCGGTCAGGTCGACCATGGCCCAGTAGCTGATCTCCAGGCCGGTGATCCCCTCGACGCCCTCGATGGTGGCCTCGACGCCGGGGTTGTCGTAGCCCTTGAACAGGGACTCGTTGTCGGCGGCCCAGGTGGCCAGCGAGTTGAGGTAGCAGCCGTCGCAGTCGTAACCGTCGGGGAACTGCTCGGCCAGCACCGAGCCCTTGACGAACGGGAAGCGGGTCATATTGCGCGGCAGGCCGACCAGGACGGTCTTGCCGGTCTCGGCGTCGATCGAGGCGATCGTCAGGGAGTCGGGCCGCAGCCCCCAGCGGGTCTTGCCCTCGTCGGAGTCGCCGCCGAGCAGCAGCACGTTGAAGCGGCCGTGATCCGCGCCGGTCACCTCGCTGCCGGAGAACATGGAGAGCACCAGGCCGCGCTGGACGCCGACGATGTGCGACCCGAAGAGGAGTACGCCGGCCACGACCGCGCACATCACGGCATTGACGCCGACGGCGAACCGGCGGTGGCCGACCAGCAGCGTGAGCGGCTGGCCCAGCCGCCAGGCGTCGACCAGCAGCGCACCCCAGCCGATCGCCAGGGCGACGAGGCCCAGCCGCAGCAGTTGCAGCAGCCACGGCGTGGTGGCCAGGTGGAAGGCGTAGCCGTGGTCGAAGGCGATCAGGACCAGGGTGCCGACCACCAGCGCCACCAGCGCCAGCCAGACCAGCAGCGCGATCCGGCCGATCCGCCGAGCCGTCTCGGTGGTGCCGGCGAGGAGCTGTGCGGAGCCCGGCAGCACCAGGGTCATCACCAACAGGGCCATCGAGCGCCGGAAGCGAACCCGAGCCGCTCGCTCTTGCTCAGTGCTGCGCATGGGCGCCATCTGGATGTCTCCTGCGGTGATCCTGGGGGAAGGTCAGATCCCCGTCAGTATCACCAGCAACACCTGTCACAGCGCGGAGCGACACGCGTCGACGCCGTCGAGCGTGGTCGGCTGGGTCTCACACGGTAACTTCGTCGCCATGGCAGATCGCTCCGAGCCCGAGTTCGACTGGCTCTACGGGAGTCGCTCGGGTCAACAGGGTCCGGGGCAGCAGACCCCGCCTGCCAGCGACCCCACCCGGGCCATCCCGGTGCAGCAGCGGCCGAGCACCGGGCCCGACGCAGCCGACGCAGCGTCCGACGGCACCCGGGTGATGCCCACCCAGCCGCGCCGCACCACCGAGCCCCCGGCAACACCGCCCACTCCCCCGTCCCGGCCGCTCGCGCCGCCGCCGGGCGGCCCGAGCGGCCAGGGCGCTCCTCGCCGCAAGATCCGGGCCAAGACGATCCGGCGCGTGGTCTACGTCCTCGTCCTCGCCTGGATCGCCTACCTGGTGGTCGTGCCGATCATGGCCTGGAAGAGCGTCGAGAAGGTCGAGTTCGCGCCCGACGGCACCCGACCGGCGGAACAGCCCGGGACGACGTACCTCCTCGTCGGCACCGACTCCCGCGCCGGCCTGACCAAGAAACAGCGCGCGAAGCTCGCCACCGGCGACGCCGAGGGCAGCCGCACCGACACCATCATGCTGCTGCACACCGGCTCCGGCCCCAACCTGCTGATGTCGATCCCGCGCGACTCCCTGGTCGACATTCCCGACCACGGCACCAACAAGATCAACGCGGCGTTCGCCTGGGGCGGCCCGCAACTGCTCGCCCAGACGATCGAGCAGGCCACCGGCATCCGGATCGACTCCTACGCCGAGATCGGCATGGGTGGCATCGTCTCCATCGTCAACGCCGTCGGCGGCATCACCATCTGCCCGGAGTTCGACATGGACGACGATCTCGCGGGCATCCACGTCAAGGCCGGCTGCCAGCACGCCGGCGGCAAGAAGGCACTGGGTTACGCCCGCTCCCGCCACAGCGATCCGCAGTACGGCGACATCACCCGCGCCAAGCATCAGCGCGAGGTGATCGCCGCGGTCGGCAAGAAGGTCGCCTCGCCGTGGTCGGTGATCAACCCGTTCCGCTACTGGAAGCTCGCGCATGCCGCACCGAAGTCCTTCGCCTTCGGTGAGGGCGCCTCGCCGCTGCAGGCCGCGAAGTGGGCGCTGGCGATGACCCGGACCACCGGTAGCAAGGGCATGACCTGCGGCGTACCGATCTCCGACATGGCGGTGCACTGGGACGCGGAGCGGTCCCAGAAGCTGTTCGACTACGTCAAGACCGACCGGACCGAGGACGTGCCGAAGAGCCTGTGCACGCCGACCGGGCTGCCCAAGAGCGTCACTGGCTGAATCAGAGCGAGTTCTCGAACACGCTCTCACAGCTTCTTCCCAGGATCGCTCGCTCACCGTCACAGGATCGCGACGCATCGTCGTCACCATGACCACCCTGCTGGAGGGTCCTGGCGTGGCATCGCCGGCCGCCGAGCCCGCTCGGCGCCGCATCCCCTGGCGGTTGGCGCCGCTCGCCGCGCTGCTGGCCGGCACCGCCGTCGCCTATCTCTGGATACTGTCGGAGTCGGGCTATGCCAACTCGTTCTACTCCGCCGCCGCACAGGCCGGCTCTCAGAGCTGGAAGGCGTTCCTGTTCGGCTCGCTCGACCCCGGCAACGCCATCACCGTGGACAAGCCGCCGGCGTCGCTGTGGCTGATGGGGCTCTCGGTGCGACTCTTCGGGCTGAGCTCGTGGAGCATCCTCGTCCCCCAGGCGCTGCTCGGTGTCGGCACGGTCTGGCTGGTCTATCTGACGGTACGACGCACCTCGACCGAGGCGGCGGCGCTGGCTGCCGGTCTGCTGACCGCGCTCACCCCGTCGGCGGTGCTGATGTTCCGCTTCAACAACCCCGACGCGCTGCTGCTGTTCGTGCTGGTGGCCGCCGGCTACTGCCTCACCCGGGCACTGGAGAAGGCGAGCGGCCGGTGGCTGGTGCTGGCCGGCGTGCTGGTCGGCCTCGGTTTCCTCACCAAGATGCTGCAGGCGTTCCTGGTGCTGCCGGCCTTCGTGTTGGTCTATCTGCTTGCCGCGCCGACGTCGTTCTGGCGCCGGACCCGCCAGCTCCTCTACGCCTGCGTCGCGATGCTGGTCGCGGCCGGCTGGTGGGTGGCGCTCGTGGAGCTGGTGCCCGAGTCGTGGCGCCCCTATATCGACGGCAGCCGCGACAACTCCGTCCTCGACCTGATCTGGGGCTACAACGGGCTCTCCCGCATCACCGGCGCGGCGGCGGGCGGCCTCGGCAATGGCGGCTTCAGCAGCGGCCCGGGGCCGCTGCGGCTCTTCGAGGGAGTCTCCGGCGGCATGATCGCCTGGCTGCTGCCGGCGGCGCTGTTCCTGCTGGTGGCCGGCGTCGTGGCCCGGGGCCGCCGGCCCCGCACCGACCTGCCGCGGGCGGTGCTGCTGCTCGCGGGCGGCACCATGCTGACGACCGGGGCGGTGTTCTCCTCGATGGAGGGCATCTACCACGACTACTACACGGTCGCCCTGGCTCCCTGGATCGCGATGACGGCGGTCGTCGGCTTCGCGATCCTCTGGCGGGGCCGCTCCCATCTCCTCGCCCGGCTCGCGCTCGCAGCGGTGGTCATCGGCTCGGCGGTGTGGGCCTGGGTGCTGCTGGGTCAGCCGGAGACGCAGCCCTACGACACGCTGCGCTGGCTTGTCCTCGTCGCCGGTGTGGTGGTGGGCGCCTCGTTGGCCGTGACCGACCTGCTCGACCGGCTGCACCGGCGACTGGCGGCGGTCGTGGTCGCTGCGGCGGTGGTGGTCGTCGGGGCCGGGCCGGCGTCGTACGCCGTGCAGACGATCGGCACCTCCCACACCGGCTCCATCGTGACCGCCGGACCGGACCGGGCCACCGAGGCCGGTGGCCGGGGCCGGACCGGCCGACCGGCCGGCGGAGGCCAGCCCGGCGGACAGACCGGCGGCGGACAGCCCGGCGGACAGACCGGCGGCGGACAGACCGGCGGGGGCCAGCCCGGCGGACAGACCGGCGGGGGCCAGCCCGGCGGACAAACCGGCGGAGGCCAGCCCGGCGGACAAACCGGCGGAGGCCAGCCCGGCGGACAAACCG
>NZ_JASGDQ010000037.1:0-26468 GCF_047607185.1 Nocardioides sp.
CCGGGGCCTCCCACAATGTCGGATAGGCCGGGCAAGGGACTTCTTGTCCGGCAACCCACGAATCTTGTGAGTGAGGCCCCGGCCCGCAACCCCCATCACCGCGAGGGGTCACGTCATACCGTCTAGCGTCAGCCTGCCCCGGGAACCGGTCCAGAGGCCCCGAACCCGGGGCGGCACCGCTCTGGGCATCGGGTGTGGTCGAGGCGAACCGCTCGCGGTGCTTTCCCCGGCAGCTCGAGTCGGTGCATGGGCGCGTCTGGGTCATCGAGAACGTCGCCGAACAATCGCTCTCCCGCCGCCGGGCGCGTCACGCGACCTTGCTGGTGCCGAACAGGTTCGCGACCGCCGCGACCGCCTGGGCGTTGACGCGGTAGTAGACCCAGGTGCCGCGCTTGGAGCGCTCCAGCAGCCCGGCCTCGTGCAGCACCTTGAGGTGATGGCTGATGGTGGGTTGGGACAGGTCGAAGGCGTCGTTGAGGTCGCACACGCATGCCTCGGCGTCGTCGTGGGCGGCGACCAGCGACATCAGCCGCAGCCGCACCGGATCAGCGAGCGCCTTCAGCAGCGGCGCGATGCCCTCCGCGGCCGCCTGAGACAGCGGCACCGACAGCAGGGGCGAGCAACAGGAGGCCGTCTGGACGAGAGTCGGCTGGGACATCGGCATACGTCAATATTGACAGATGTCTATGTCTGTGCCAATGTCATATATCGACAGCTATCGATGAATGTCGGGAGGCACGCGATGTCCCGGATACAACTCGCCCTCAACGTCGACAACCTCGACGACTCGATCTCGTTCTACTCCACCCTGTTCGGGACCGAGCCCGCCAAGATCAAGCCCGGCTACGCGAACTTCGCCGTCGCCGATCCCCCGCTGAAGCTGGTCCTCGTCGAGAACCCCGGTCAGGGCGGATCCGTCAATCACCTCGGAGTCGAGGTCGCCGACACCGAGACCGTCGACGCCGAGCAGACTCGCCTGCACGACTCCGGCTTCGCCTCCGTCGATGAGCGCGACACCGTCTGCTGCTATGCCAGACAGGACAAGTTCTGGGTCGAGAGCGCCCCCGACGGCGAACGTTGGGAGATCTACACCGTCCTCGCCGATAGTCCCACCTTCAACGCCACCGGCCACACCGGCGGTGGCTGTCGTGGCACCGAGGGACCTGCTGGCGGTCCGGCGGGAGCAGTGTCACCAGGTCACGACCTCCCGCAGCCAGTCGGGTCGCGCCGGCTCTGAGGGTGAGTCGGCTGCGCCGGCGTACTCTCACAGCAGGTCCCCAGTCGGGTCAGGGCGATCGCACTCGGCGGCTGGCCACGCTGCTGGGTAACCGAATCCGACCACTGCTAGGAGCCCTCGGATGCCCAGCTCGAACCACCCCCACTCGCACGTTCCGGAAGCGTTCGACAGCAGTGGGCACCGCCGGCAGGTGCCCGGCTCCCCCGCCGTGCTTACTCGGCGTACCTTCATGACCAGGCTGTTCGCCGCCACGGGGGCGGTGGCGTTCAGCAGCATGCTCGTCGCCTGCGGCAGCGACACCGCGGCGACCGGCGGCTCGGCCGAGGGCGGCACCCCGCCGAGCGGCGATGCCAGCGGCGGCCCGGGCGGCGGCGCCGACATGTCGGAGGGCATCACCGACGAGTTCGTCGGCCTGACCACCGATGGCACGGTGATCGAGGACCTCTACTCCATCGCCTCCACCGGTGTGAGCACCGACGGCGTCGTCGCGGCCGCGACCGCGTGGCTGGCCAGCCTCTCCAGCGACCAGCAGTCGGAGGTCGTCTTCGACGTCGACCCCAGCGACTACACCCAGGACGAGTGGCGGCTGTGGAGCAACGTCGACGGCTACCAGCGCCAGGGCATCAGCATCGCCGACATGACCGACGAGCAGGCGAGCCTGGCGATCGCGATCCTCGAGGCCGGCATGAGCGCCCGCGGCCTGGAGAACGCCGAGAAGATCCGCCATCTCAACGAGTACGCCGGCATCCTGATCGACAACACCAACCAGTTCAACGAGGGCCTCTACTGGTTCACGATCATGGGCACCCCGTCGAGCACCGACCCGTGGGGCTGGCAGATCGACGGCCACCACTTGGTCATCAACTACTTCGTGCTCGGCGACCAGGTCGTCATGACCCCGACTTTCATGGGCTCGGAGCCGATGCAGGCCAACTTCGGCATCGACAGCGACTACGAGGGCATCACGCTGTTCGACGAGGAGTTCGAGGCGGCCATCGACATGATCACCTCGCTGGACTCCGACCAGCAGTCGGTGGCGATCACCAACAGCGAGAAGACCAAGGACGACATCATCGCGGTGGCCTTCGCCGACAACGCCGAGGTGGCCTACGAGGGCATCGTCGCCACGGACCTCACCGACGACCAGCTGGAGAAGCTGTGGACCCTCACCGGCCTGTTCGTCGGCAACGTCGACGACGGCCACGCCGAGGTCAAGATGGCCGAGGTCAAGGACCACGTCGACGAGACCTACTTCTGCTGGATCGGCGGCACCGACTCCGACTCGGTCTTCTACTTCCGGATCCAGAGCCCGGTCATCTACATCGAGTTCGACTGCGAGACCCCGGGCCCGGTCGGCCAGGGCGCGGACATGGCCGACGAGGTCTCCCGGCAGCACGTCCACTGCATCGTCCGTACGCCGAACGGCAACGACTACGGCAAGGCGCTGCTGGCGCTGCACCTGGCCCTCGACCACTAAGGAATCGCTGATCAATCCCGCCTGCTGCGCGACGCTCGCGACGGCGCCATTGATCAGCGATTCCCTAACCGGAAACCAGGCAGGCGGCAGCATCCGGTGGAGCGCAGCGGAGCCGGATCGGTGGGTGGGTCAGGCGGCGGGTTCGAGGGTGACGGTGAACCCGAGGGCTTCCAGGTGGCGGATGTGGGTGCGGGTCTTGCGGGGGCGATCGCGACAGGCCCGCATCCCGAACTCCAGCAGGGGCCGAACCATGTTATTCCACCACTAGAAGGTGGAATAACATGGTAATCTGAAGGAGTGCTGGCCAGAGAGCAAGACGAGACGAGACTGCGGGACGCCTTGCGCCGCTCGCCGGTCGTCCTGCTGATCGGCGCTCGCCAGGTCGGGAAGACGACATTGGCGCGCACGGTCGTCGCTCCCGGCTCGCCGAACTACTTCGACCTTGAGGATCCGGTCGACCTCGCTCGGTTGGAGGAGCCGATGCTGGCACTCGGCGACCTTCACGACGTGGTCGTGATCGACGAGGTTCAGCGTCGACCCGATCTGTTCCCGGTCCTGCGGGTGCTCGCCGACCGCGAGGATCGCCCGGCGACCTTCCTGGTGTTGGGAAGTGCCTCTCCGCACGCCCTGCGCCAGTCCTCGGAGTCGCTGGCCGGCCGCGTCGAGGTGGTCGAGTTGGCCGGCCTCGGCCCCACCGACCTGGGAGGCGATACGGCCACCGCCTGGCTGCGTGGTGGTTTTCCCCGATCGTCGCTGGCCGACGACGACGAGGACTCCCTGCGGTGGCGCGGGTCCTATGTGCGCGCGCTTGCCAACCGCGACCTGGCTGACTTCGGGATGTCCTTGCCGGCCGCGACGATCGAGCGATTCCTCGGCCTGGTCGGGCACCAGCACGGCAACCTCTGGAACGCCGCCGCCGTGGCGCGTGCCCTCGACATCGGCGAGACCACCGCCCGCCGGTACATCGAGGGGTTGGCCGACGCTCTCCTCGTGCGGATCCTCCCGCCGTGGCACGTGAACCTGGGCAAGCGTCTGGTGCGCTCGCCCAAGGTGTTCTATCGCGACTCCGGTCTGCTCCACGCCCTGTGGGGAGTCGGCTCGCACGACCAGCTGCTCCGCCACCCCGGGATCGGTGCGTCCTGGGAGGGATTCGCGATGGAGGAGGTGCTGCGCCGGGCCGGTCAGGCGCGTGCCCACCACTGGCGCACCAGCAACGGCGCAGAGCTCGACCTTCTGGTGGAGGTGGCGGGACGCCGGCTCGGCTTTGAGATGAAGCGCGCCGACGCGCCTCGGCTCACCCCCTCGATGAGATCGGCGCTGGCCGACCTCGACCTCGATCACCTGTGGGTCCTCTATCCCGGGCGCCGGCGCTACCGGCTGGCCGAGGGCGCGACGGCCCTCGGGCTCGACGACCTGCTGGCCGTCGACCGCCTCGACGACCTTGACGAGCACCGTTCCTGACCGGGCGTGGAAGGATCGGGACGTGAGTGGAGTCTTGGCGCTGGCGGGTACGCCGATCGGCCGGGTGGGCGACGCGCCGAGATATGACTCAGGGGTAAGTTACCACCGGTTCATATCTCTTGGATAGGGTTCGCGTATGCGACCCAATGCCGGCACGAAGGGCGTCCCTCGGGCCGACCGGGAGGAGCAGATCGTGCTGGCCGCCTCGGAGATCTTCGGGTCGCTGGGGTTCGCCGCGACGTCGATGGCGGCGGTGGCCGAGGCGGCCGGCATCTCGAAGCCGCTGATCTACAACTACTTCGGCTCCAAGGAGGGCCTGTTCACCGCCTGCCTGCGCGGCGCCGGGGAGACGCTTGCCGCCGAGCTGGAGCGGGTGGCGGCCGGCGACGCCGTCGGCCTGGAGCGCGCGCTGCTCACCCTCGACGGCCTCTTCGTGCTGCTCGAGCCCCGGCCGTGGCTGTGGCGGCTCTTCTTCGACCCGACCGTGCCGCGCTCGGAGGAGGGCATCGCCGCCGAGCTGCGCAGCTACACCGGCCGCATCACCCGGCTGGCCGAGGAGGGCGTCGGCGAGCTGATGTCACTGGCCGGCAACGCCGACCCGCTCGACGTCTCCGCCATGACCGCCGTCTGGCTGAGCATCGTCGACGCGCTGGTCACCTGGTGGCTCGACCACCCCGGCGAGACGCCGACCGAGATGTCCGCCCGGTGCGTGCGGCTGTTCACCGCGGCGCTGGCCTCCGACCTGCCTGGCCTGCCCGAGGGCCACTACTGAGCAGCGGCGCGGCTACTGTTCCAGCGTGGGCGCTCACTCGCACTCCTCTCGTCTCGACATCCCCTCGTCCGGAAGGGGCGTCCGGGCGACACTGCTGGGCTTCCTGGCGCTGGTCGCCGTGGCCGTCGGCATCGGCCTGGTGGTGCTGTGGCCCGACTCCGCCAAGGTCGACGAGGTCAAGGCCTCGCAGAGCTTCGCCGCGCCCGGAGTGACCTTCCCCAAGGCCGACGTCATCTCCGCGCAGCCGGCGTGTGCCGACCCGATGGCGGGCGGCACCGACTGCGACAATATCGTCGTCGAGGTCACCGAGGGGAAGGACGCCGGCACCCAGGCCACGGTGCAGGTGCCGCCCGAGGTGGCCAAGTCGGGGCTGGTCGCCGGTGACCGGGTGGTGCTGCAGCGCATCCCCGAGGACGACAGCGGCCCGGCCTCCTTCGTCTACTACGCCGTCGACCGAGGCCCCTCGCTGCTGCTGCTCACGGCCATCTTCGCGCTCGTGGTGGTCGCGGTCGCCTGGCTGCGCGGCCTGTTGGCGCTGGTCGGGCTCGGCTTCGCCGGCGGCATGGTGCTGGTCTTCATGCTGCCCGCCCTGCTGACCGGCGAGCCGGCGCCGCTGGTGGCCTTCGTCGGTGCCGCCGCGATCATGTACGTCGTCCTCTACCTCGCCCACGGCGTCTCGCTGCGCACCAGCGTGGCGCTCGCCGGCACCCTGGTCGGCCTCGCCGTCACCGCCGGGCTGGGGGTCTGGGCGGTCGGCCAGTCCCGGCTCACCGGCATCGCCGACGAGGGCGGCGGTGTGCTCACCACGGTGGCCGGCAACCTCGACTTCCCGGGCCTGCTCGCCTGCTCCATCGTGCTGGCCGGCCTGGGCGTGCTCAACGACGTCACCATCACCCAGGCCAGCTCGGTGTGGGAGCTGCGCGCTGCCGCCCCGTCGATGCCGCGCTGGCGGGTGTGGGCCAGCGCGATGCGGATCGGCCGCGACCACATCGCCTCGACGATCTACACCATCGTCTTCGCCTATGTCGGCGCCGGGCTGAGCCTGCTGCTCATCCTCTCGCTCTTCGACCAGCCCATGCTCGCCCTGGTCGGCACCGAGGAGATCGCGGAGGAGATCGTCCGCTCGCTGGTCTCGGTGATCGGGCTGGTGCTCGCGGTGCCGGTCACCACGGCCATTGCGGTGCTGGTCGCCGGCCGGGACGTCGTACGCGCTGGTGGCCCGGGCGACCCACTCGGATGACGTCCCGGGCGGTCCGCGACCTCATCGCGTCGAACGGCGGCGTCCTGGTCGTCGGCGGGGCCAATATGGACCTCAAGGCGCGCTCACTGGCGCCGATCGTGGCGGCCACCTCCAACCCCGGCGCCACCACGCTCGCCCCGGGCGGCGTCGGCCGCAATATCGCCGAGAATCTCGCCCGGCTGGGCACTCCGGTCGCGCTGCTCAGCGCCGTCGGCACCGACGCGCTCGGCGCCGACCTGCTCGCCGCCACCGCCGCGGCCGGCGTCGACGTCTCGCCGGTACGACGGATCGCGACCACCTCGGGCACCTACACCGCCGTCCTCGACGCCTCCGGCGAGCTGGTCGTCGCCGTTGCCGACATGGCCGCCACCGAGGCGTTGACGCCCGACCACGTCCTGCCGCTGGCCGACCGGGTGGCCGCCGCCGACCTGGTCGTGCTCGACGGCAACCTCCTCCCCGCCACCGCGACGGCGGTGCTCGACCTGGCCGCCGAGACCGGCGTTCCGGTCGTGGTCGATCCGGTGAGCGTGCCCAAGGCGGCCCGGCTGGCCGAGGTGGTACGGCGGCCGCTGCTGGCCATCACCCCCAACCGCGACGAGCTGGTGGCGCTGACGGGGACCACCGAGGTCGCTGCCGGCGTCGCCGCGCTGCACGCCGCGGGTGTCGAGCAGGTCTGGGTGCGACTCGGCCCCGACGGCTCGCTGCTCTCCTGCGCCGGTGCGGCGCCGGTCACGATGTCGTCGGTGCCGGGCGAGGTGGTCGACGTGACCGGAGCCGGGGATGCCATGCTGGCGGCGTTCTGCCACTTCCTGCTCGCCGGTGCCGACCCGGTGTCGGCGGCCCGGCTCGGCCATGTCGCCGCCGCGCTGACCATCGCCAGCGAGCACACCGTGCGACCCGACCTGACCGCCTCTCTCGTGCAAGGAGTCCCAGCGCCATGATCCAGCTCACCGACGAGGTCCGTACGGCGATCGAGGACGGCCGACCGGTCGTCGCGCTGGAGTCGACGATCATCAGTCACGGTATGCCCTACCCGCGCAACGTCGCGATGGCCCGCGAGGTCGAGGCGATCGTGCGCGCCGGCGGCGCGGTCCCCGCGACCATCGCGATCCTCGACGGCGTGCCGCGCATCGGGCTCTCCGAGAACGACCTGGAGCTGCTCGGCTCGCACCCCGAGGTGGCCAAGGTGAGCGTCCGCGACCTGCCGTATGTCATCGCGCAGGGCCGCCACGGCGCCACCACCGTCGCCGCCACCATGCGGCTGGCCGCGCTCGCCGGCATCAGCGTCTTCGTGACCGGTGGCCTCGGCGGCGTCCACCGCGGCGCCGCGACCTCCTTCGACATCTCCGCCGACCTCACCGAGCTGGCGCAGACCTCGGTCGCGGTCGTCTCCGCCGGCGTGAAGTCGATCCTCGACATCGGGCTGACCCTGGAGACCCTGGAGACCTACGGCGTGCCGGTGCTGGTCAACGGCGCCGACGAGTTCCCGTCCTTCTACTCCCGCTCCTCCGGGTTCCCCGCGCCGATGCGGGTCGACGGCGCCACCGAGACCGCCGCCGTACTGCGCGCCAAGTGGGACCTCGGCCTGCCGGGCGGCGTCGTCATCGCCAACCCCATCGACGCCGCCGACGAGATCCCCGCCGAGCAGATCTCGACCATCATCGATCAGGCCCTCCAGGCGGCCGACGAGGCCGGCGTCGTCGGCAAGGACACCACCCCGTTCCTGCTCGCCAAGATCGTCGAGCTCACCGACGGCGCCTCGCTCACCGCCAATATCGCGCTGGTGAAGAGCAACGCCGCCTTCGGGGCCGCCCTTGCGGTCGCCTACACCGGCTGAGCCGAGCCCACTCGCTGGTTTTGCTCGAATTCGAGTGCCGCCTAGGCAAACCAGCAACTGCGGTCTGTGAAATCCCGCCGACTCGAACTTGCCACCCGGTTGTCTCCTGCCGCCGGTTCAGGTGGTCGGGACCCTGGTCGTCGAGTACTGCGGGGCGAGGCCGCTGGCGGCCACCGCTCGCCGGTAGGCGTCGAGCGCCAGATCCTTCTCGCCGAGCTCGTCGAGCAGCGAGGCCAGCTCCGACCAGAGCCTGCTGGCGTCGCGGTCGGCGCCGATGCCGGTCAGCGCCTGGACCGCCGACTGGAAGCAGCTCCGGGCCAGATTGGGATCCCCGTTGCTGATGGCGATCTGACCCCGGAGCGCCTCGGCGGTGGCCAGCAGCGAGGGAGACTGCCCTGCGATGGTGGCGAGCGCCTGGTCGACCTCGGCCTCGGCTGCGGCGCCGTCACCGGCGACGAAGTGGGCCCGGGCCAGGGCCAGCGAGTGCTCGGCCCGGTCCAGCGGGCTGGCCGCCGACCAGGACAGCTCCCGGGTGGCCTGGTGGAGGTTGTCCATCGCGCCGTCGGCGTCCGGCGGCGAGACCCGCAGCTGAAGGATCGCGATCTGCGTGCGGAGCCGGCCCAGGTTGCGGAAGTCGTCGCCGATCTCGAAGAGCGCGAGCGCCTTGTGCGCCAACAGCAGCGCCGAGTCGTTGGCGCCGCGCCGGGACTCCGCGATGCTGGCGTTCCAGTAGGCGGAGCCCAGTCCGATGGGCGAGTTCACCTCCTCGGCCGCGTCGATGGCGCGCTGGCAGATGCGCAGCGCCTCGTCGAGGTCACCGAGGTTGATGTACGCGCCGGCGATGGAGACGGTGAGCTGGATCGACTCCGTCGTCCCCACCAGGCCAAGCTCCTCGATATAGGGCTGGGCACTCTGGCTGGCGGCGATGGCACGGTGGAAGTCGCCCTGCTCCTTGTAGCAGCGGCACAGCGCGGTGAGCGCCTTGAGCCAGCGCGCCGACTTCTCCGGATCGGCCGTCAGGTCCTCCAGCAGCACGATCGCCGCGTTGAGGTCGCCGAGCGCCTCCAGCGCGCCGGCCTTCACGTACTCGGCCGCCCTGCGGAAGCCTCGGTGCCGTTCGGTCCGGGCATCGCCGAGGACCGCCTCGGCGCCGTCCAGCGCGTCGGCCGGGTTGCCCGACAGCAGCGAGAGCTCGGCGTGGTCGAGCGCCAGCCGCAGGTTGTCCTCGATCGGCAGGTCGAGGTCGCTGCGGACCAGGGTCTCGACCGTCGTACTCATCCGCTCGGCCAGCACGATCAGAAGTCGCGGCGAGGGCCGGCGCTGGCCGTCCTCGATCCGCGAGATGTAGGCCGTCGAGGCGTCGTCGCCTGCCAGCTCGGACTGCGTCATTCCGGCGGCGACCCGGGCGGCCTTGATCCGCTTCCCAAGGAGGGCGGCGTCGATCGTCCGGCTCTGCATCGCCACATCGGGGTTCATGTGACACATTGTGCCTCATTGCCGCCCGTTGGCGAGGGGCCGGGGGAGGTCGATTCCCGGAGGTTGCCAAGGCTGACCCACCGAGCCACGTTCTAAACTCGCGCGATGAGCCTGTTCAGGAACCAGCCGGCCGACGCCGACCTGCCGATGTCGGTGGCCGACGCGCGGCAGCTGCGGGCGCTGGTGCGAGAGGCCTTCGCCAATGCCGGCCGCGAGGTGACGGTCAACGCCGACCACGTCGTCGACGACCAGGGCATGCAGTTCGGGCTGTGGAACCTCGCCGCGCTCTGCGCCCACGAGCCGCGCAAGCACTGGCCGGCTCTGGTGGCCGACCACGTCCGTGTCATCAGTGCGCCCCGGGTGGACGCCGACGACCTCGACGACGACCAGCTCACGGCGATGACCTATCTACGGCTGGTGGAGGCGGCAGCCGTGCCCGACCAGCGCTGGCACCCGACGGCCCCCTGGCTCGGCAGCTCGTTGCGGGCGCTGCTCTCCATCGACCTGCCCGACGAGATCTCCACGCCCACCGAGGAGATCTGGCAGGCGCGCGGCGGCATCGAGCGGTGGCGGCGCGTGGGGCGGGCCAATATCGCCGGCCTGGCGGGCAGTCTCGAGCTGCAGCACGGCGTGATCCCGCTCGGTGACACCGGTGCCGAGGCGCACATCGTGCAGAGCGAGTCGTTCCTGACCGCCAGCCTCGCCCTGGCGCTGCCGGAGCTGGCCGGCCGCTACGGTTTCGACCTCGGCCGCGGCGCGCTGGTGACGGTGCCATTCCGTCACCAGCTGGCCTTCTTCCCGGTCCAGCCCGGCACCACCTCCGCGATGGCCCTCGACGTGCTCTTCCGGCTGGGCATGTCGATGTTCGCCGACTCCCCCGGCCCGCTCAGCCCGCACGTCTTCCTGGTGCGCGGCGAGGAGTGGCTGCAGCTGACCCGGATCGAGGACGACCAGGCCCATGTCGACATCGACCAGGAGGTCGCCGCGGCGCTCGGGTTCTAGGAACGCTTGAGGGGGATGACCTCCATCCGGGCGAGGGTCTCGGGGTCGGCCACCAGCTCGACCCCGCGCACCAGGCCCTCGACCACGTCGAAGACGAACGCCACCTTGACCTCGCGGCGGTGGATCCACGCCGCGCCGGCCCAGCCGTCGATGAGCACCGGCAGCGCGCCGCGGGCGCCGTTGAACCGCTCCGCCACCGCCGTGGCCCCGTCGTACGACGCCTCCGTGCCCATCCGCACGCCCACGGCGTCCGCCCGCATCACCACGTCGGGCGCCAGCAGCGTGACCATCCTGGCGAGGTCACCGCCGCGAGCCGCGTCGAGGAAGGCGTCGACCACCTCCCGGTGACCGCGCCGCTCGGCGTCGAGGTCGGCGCCCTGCACCGCCCGGCGGCCGCGTGAGGCCAGCTGCCGTACCGCCGCCGACGAGCGGCCCAGCACGTCGGCGACCTCGTCGAACGGCATCGCGAACAGATCGTGCAGCACGAACGCCACCCGCTCGGCGGGCGAGAGCGTCTCCAGCACCACCACCATCGCCGCACCGACCTGGTCGGCCAGCACCGCGTCGGCCTCCAGATCGACCGGCGCGACCACCTCGGGCGTCCCGTCGTCGCTGTCGACGACCCGCTTGCGGGCGCGGAGCTGATCGAGGCAGAGCCGGGAGGTCACCGTGGTCAGCCAGGCCGGCACGTTGTCGAGGTCGGTCGCGGCGGCGAGCCGCAGCCAGGCCTCCTGGACCACGTCGTCGGCGTCGCTGGGGGAGCCCAGCATCCGGGTCGCGATCGCCCGCAGCCGCGGTCGCTCTGCCTCGAAGGTCTCGGCCAGCGGATCCATGCGTCACATCCTTCCCTCTCCCGGACCTGACGTACGGCGAGGACGAGATGTGACGGCCCGGTCGGCGGCGACCCGGGCGCGGAGGCCGGTGGGGTCTCAGTCCTCCGCGAGGGGCTGCTCGTGGCCGCCGTGCAGGGTGTCGACGAAGAGGAAGGCGGCGACCAGCCCGACCAGCGCGATCGGCAGCAGCGGGCCGAAGTAGCCGGCCACCCCGCCACAGGAGCCGGCGGGGGAGTGACCGGCGATCCACCAGCCGAGCACGAACAGCGCCGAGGCCGCCGAGACCACGAAGAGCGCGCCGCTGTTGGCCAGCAGCGCGCCGCGTCGATGGATCCGGTGGCCGATCGGGATGAACAGCAGGCTCAGCCCGGTCGCCGCGGCGACCACGAAGAACAGCGGACCCGCCGGCCAGCTGCCGACCGCGCCGCCGCACTCCGCATCGGGGCCGTCGAAGAGCCGCTCCAGTCCGAACCACAGGAAGCGCACCACCGTCGCGGCCAGCAGCAGCCCGATCAGGAAGAGCGCGGCACGGCGCTCGCGGGTCATTCCGCGATGGGGTTGGCCCGGGAGACGGCCGGTGACCAGGCGCAGCGGCATGACCTCACCCTAGGTGTGGCGCCAGTCACACTTCAATGGGTCGAACGACCCGATATCGCACGAAGGATGGCACTACCAGGCTGGCGATCACCACACCGACGACGACCAGCATGCCGCCCCCGGCGGCCGCCGCCGAGGCGCCCACCGAGACCGCGACGGCGCCGTGGAGGGTGTCGGCCACCCGCGGCCCGCCGGCCACCACGACGGTGAAGACCCCCTGCAGCCGGCCGCGCACCGCGTCGTCGGCCGCCGACTGGAGCATGGAGGTGCGCATCGACGCCGAGGCCATGTCGGCGGCGCCGCCGATCGCGAGCGCGACCAGCGCGATGATCAGCATGAGCAGCCAGGCGTGCGAGGCGAGCGAGACTGCGACGCCGTACACGATGATGGCGACGCCCCAGATCACGATGCACCACACCACCGCGAGCCCCTGCCGGGAGACCCGCGAGATCCAGCCCGAGAAGATCCCGCCGACCACCGCGCCCGCCGGGATGGCGGCGAACAGCAGCGCGAAGACGATGCCGCCGTCCGAGGGTCCGTCGAAGTTGACGTGGGCCTGCTCCGGGAACAGTGCTCGCGGCATCCCGAAGACCATCGCGATGATGTCGACCAGGAACGACATCAGCAGCACCGGCTGGCGCTTGAGATAGACGAAGCCGTCGATCACCGACCTGATCCCCGGGTTGACCACCGGCCCGTCGATCGGCAGCCTCGGCAGCCGGATCACGGCGTAGAGGGTCGCGAACAGCGACAGCGTGTCGATGAAGTAGAGCCAGGCGAAGCCGGTGAACGGGATGAGTACGCCGGCCACCAGCGGCCCGGCGATCGCACCCGCCTGCATCACGGTGTAGTTGAGCGAGTTGCCGGCCGGCAGCGTCGCCGGATCGAGCAGCCGCGGCAGCACCGCCGAGCGGGTCGGCTGGTTGACGCCGAAGAACGCCTGCTGCACCGCGAAGATCGTCAGCAGCACCCAGGGGTTGGCCGAGCCGAGCACCGCCTGCACACAGAACAGCCCGCTGGTCACGATCAGGCCGACGGTGGTGATCTGCAGGATGGTGCGCCGGTCGAAGGCGTCGGCCAGCGCGCCGCCGTACAGGCCGAAGATGACCAGGGGGACGAGTCCGAAGACACCCGTCAGCCCGACGTACGCCGAGGAGCCGGTCTCGGCGTAGAGCTGGGCCGGCACCGTCACCACGGTGAGCTGGGCGCCGATGACGGTGACGATATTGGCCAGCCAGAGCCGCCGGAAATAGGGGTTCTTCAGGGGCCGGGTGTCGGCCAGCATGTCCCTCAAACCCATGGCGAAACTGTAGAGAGTCCCTCCGGCACCGCCGCCGAGCGGGCCTATCTGACCTGCCGCTCTCACCCGCCGCCGCAACCAACTGGTCGGTTGAGAATGCCGGTCGCGGACCCAACTCGTAGGGTGGGCAGCGTGACGCCTCTCGACCTCCCCAACGCCACCACCGCCTTCGACTGGATCTCCGGTCGCGCCGTCGCCGGGCTGGCGCGGGCACGCGAGCTGGCCGACGCGCTGCGCATCTCCCCGCCGGGGACGGGGCTGGAGGTGCTGGAGGTCTGGGACGAGCTCACCCTCGAGCTCGGCAATGTCGCCGCGCCGGCCTCGCTCTACGCCAACGTCCACCCCGACGAGACCGTCCGCACCGCCAGCGAGACCGCCGAGGTCGAGGTCGAGAAGCTGGTCACCGAGCTCAACCAGGACCGTGCGCTCTACGAGGTGTTCGCCGCCCTCGACGCCACCACCCTGGACGCGCAGGCGGCGCGGCTGCTGGAGAAGACGCTCAAGGACTTCCGCCGCGCCGGCGTCGACCGCGACGACGAGACCCGGGCCCGCATCGGTGCGATCAACGAGCGGCTGACCGCGCTCAACCAGGAGTTCAGCCGGGTCATCCGCGACGACGTCCGCTACGTCCATGTCCCACCGGAGCGGCTCGCCGGGATGCCGGCGGACTGGCTGGCCGCGCACCCGGCCGACGCCGACGGCCTGGTGAGCGTCTCGACCGACTACCCCGACTCGGTGCCGGCCCGGATGTTCGTCCACGATCCGCAGGTGCGACGTGACGTCACCGTCGCGTTCCTGGAGCGCGGCTGGGAGCACAACGACGCGGTGCTCAAGGAGATCTTCGAGCTGCGCCACGAGCTCGCGACCCTGGTCGGCTACCCCAACTGGCCGTCGTACGACGCCGACGTGAAGATGATCAAGGACGGCGCCGCGATCCCGGAGTTCGTCGACCGGATCGCCGAGGCCGCGAGCGGGCCGATGGCGCGCGACCTGGCGGTGGTGCTGGAGCGGTTCCGCCGCGACGTCCCCGATGCCACCGCCATCACCTCGGCCGACCTGCCCTACTACGAGGAGCTGGTCCGCAAGGAGCAGTTCGAGGTCGACGCCCAGCAGGTGCGCACCTACTTCGCCTTCGAGAAGGTCCGGGCCGGCCTGCTGGAGGTCACCGGTCGGCTGTTCGGGCTGCGCTACCAGCCGGTCGAGGTGACGACCTGGCACGAGGACGTCGCGTCGTACGACGTCTTCCGCGGCCCGGACGTGCTGGGCCGGATCCACCTCGACCTGCACCCGCGCGACGGGAAGTACAAGCACGCCGCACAGTTCACCCTCGCCGACGGCCTGGCCGGCCGGCAGCTGCCCGAGGGCGTGCTGGTCTGCAACTTCTCCCGGGGGCTGATGGAGCACGACCACGTGGTGACGCTGTTCCACGAGTTCGGCCACCTGCTGCACCACCTGCTCGGCGGGCACGGCCGATGGGCCCGGTTCGCCGGGGTGGCGACCGAGTGGGACTTCGTCGAGGCACCCTCGCAGATGCTGGAGGAGTGGGCCTGGGACGCCGACGTGCTGGCGACCTTCGCCTCCGACGAGGCCGGCGAGCCGATCCCGGCCGAGCTGGTGGAGAAGATGCGCGCCGCCGAGGACTTCGGCAAGGGGATCCAGGCCCGTCAGCAGATGTTCTATGCCGCGATGTCCTACTACTTCCACGCCGAGCGGCCGACTGACCTGACCGCCCGGATGGCGCAACTGCAGGAGCGCTACGCCCCGACCGCGTGGATCCCCGGGACGCATATTTTTGCCTCGTTCGGCCACCTCGGCGGCTACTCCTCGGCCTACTACACCTACATGTGGTCGCTGGTCATCGCCAAGGACATGTTCAGCGCGTTCTCCGCCGACGACCTCTTCGCACCCGAGGTCGCCGGCCGCTACCGCGACCGCGTCCTGGGCCCCGGCGGCTCGAGGGACGCCGCCGACCTGGTCGCCGACTTCCTCGGCCGCCCCTACTCGTTCGACTCCTACGCCGCCTGGCTCGCCTCCTAGCCCGCCGAGAGGTCCCGGATTGCCCCTCGAAGGGTCTCTGATGACGGCCGAGGGGTCTCCGATCGCCCCTCGATGAGTCTCAAGTTGTCCGCCAGCCGCGGTCAATCGGAGACCTCTCGAGGGGCGATGAGGGACCTCTCGTGGGGCAATCCGGGACCTCTCGTGGGGCAATCCGGGACCTCTCGCGGGGCAGTTTGGGACTTCTCGGCGGCGTGGGGAACAAATCTCGTTGCGCCGGGCGTTAACTCGTCGTACGCTCGCGATATATCGCGAACCTACGTCGATAGAACACAAGTCTTTCGTTAGGAGAACATCCATGACTGGCAACAAGAACTGGCGCCACCACCCCGGCGCCGGCAACTGGGGCGCCTGGGGCGAGTGGACCGACCAGCCCGGCGGAGGCCGGGGCCCGCGTCACGGCGGCCGTGGCCCACAGGGCGGACCGCCGCCGTGGGCAGCCGCCCTCTTCGGATTCCAGCAGCCCGACCAGCGGCGCGGCCCCCGGGTCCGACGCGGCGACGTCCGCACCGCGATCCTCAGCGTGCTCGCCGAGGCGCAGGGCGGCGAGGCCGTCAACGGCTACCAGGTGATCCAGCAGATCGCCGCCAAGAGCAACGGCGCCTGGCGCCCGAGCCCCGGGTCGGTCTACCCGACCATCCAACAGCTCGAGGACGAGGGCCTGGTCTTCAGCGACGAGGCGACCGGCCGCCGGGCGCTGCTGCTGACCGCCGAGGGCCAGGCGTACGTCGCCGACCACGCCGACGAACTGGCCGCGGTCTGGCTGCCGTTCCAGCCGCGCGAGGAGCGCGCCAGCGCCGGGTCCGAGTTCAAGAGCACGCTCAAGTCGGAGATCGGCCAGGTCGCTACCGCCGTCTGGCAGCTCGCCTCGCAGGGCTCCGAGGGGCAGCGACAGGCGGCCCTCGGCGTGCTCGTCGAGACCCGCCGCAAGCTCTACGGCATCCTCGCCGACGGCCCGGAGGGCCCCGAGTCCGACGCCTCCGACGAGTCGTGAACCCCGCTGACCTGCGCGTCGGGGACGAGGAGCGCGACCGCGCCGCCGCGTCCCTCGGCGAGCACTACTCGGCCGGCCGTCTCACCCAGACGGAGTACGCCGAGCGTCTGGACGCCATCTGGACCGCCCGCACCCGCCGCGATCTGGACGACGTCTTCCACGACCTGCCCAAGGTCGTCCCGGTGTCAGCCCGGCCGGCGCGCAGGCGCTGGCTGGGCTGGCCCTACAGCGCGCTGTTGTTTCTGATCGTGGCCGGGCTGCTGATCACCCACCCGAAGTGGCTGCTGGTCGCGTTCGTGGTGCTGGTCGTCGTCAAGATCGCCCGGCACCAGCGCCGGCACTCCCGACTGCGTCGCTGACCGGCCGGGAAATAGGAAGTGGGCCGCCGGGAGACCGGCGGCCCACTGTCGTCGTACGACGACGACTCAGGCGTTCCGAAGAACGCTGACCTCGGAGGTCAGGCGTTCTTGATCGCCGATATGTCGAAGTCGAGCTTGATCTTCTCGCTGACCAGCACACCGCCGGTGGCGAGCGGGGCGTTGAAGGTCAGCCCCCAGTCGGAGCGGTTGATCGCGACCGCGCCCTCGAAGCCGACCCGGGTGTTGCCGAAGGGGTCCTGCGCGGAGCCGGTCTGCTCGAACGGGATCGTGACGGAGTGGCTGACGCCCTTGATGGTGAGGTCGCCGGTGATATTCCAGGTCTCGCCGTCGAACTCCACGTTGGTGGACTCGAAGGTGATGAAGGGGTTGGTCTCGGTCTCGAAGAAGTCGCCCGAGAGCAGGTGGCCGTCGCGCTGTTCGTTGCCGGTGGTGATCGAGTTGGCGGTGATCTTCACCGAGACCTTGGAGTTGGCCGGCGTGGCGACGTCGACGTGGGCGGTGCCCTCGAACTCCTTGAAGAAGCCGCGCACGGTGGTGACCATGGCGTGCCGGGCGCTGAAGCCGAGGTGGGTGTGGCTGGGATCGAGCGTGTAGTCGCCCGTGATGTCGTCGATGGCGTTGCTGGACTCGAAGTCGGCCATGGGGGTGCTCCTGAGGTCGGTGGATGGGTGAACTTTCAACGACCTCAACGTTATAACTTGAAAATTCATTCCAAGCCCCGGCGAACACATGACGACGCCCGGCCCACGTGCTCGTGGACCGGGCGTCGGTTGGCTTCGTCGTCAGGCGGCCTGGTGCACGACCGCCGGCTGGGCGGTCGTCCAGACGGCCTCCAGTCGAGGTCGACCGGCCGCGTCGACAACGGTCACCCAACTGCACATCAACTGCGTGGACTCCCTCATCGGACACCTTCCGTTCACCTTGTGTTCACCTAGACTAGCCCATCCCCACCCAGGGACACAAAGGTTTCCGAATTCGACCGCTGATGCTCCACCTGATCCCGCCGCAGACGGCCTCCATGACCATCCGCGCTCCACTGCCCGCGCCGGGCGCCGCATCTGCTCGGCGCTAGCCGCGATCTGAGCACACGACTCACGGCCCGGGTGACCGAGCCCACCGCGACGAAGAATCTTGCGCCTCGTACGACGACCACTACCGTTGACGGGTGACCGACGAGCCCGCCCCCATCACCTTCGACGACCTCGGCCTGTCCGAGGGAGTGCTCGCCGCGCTCCGCGAGGTCGGCTACGAGACCCCCTCGCCGATCCAGGCCGAGACCATTCCGCTGCTGCTGACCGGCCGTGACGTGGTCGGCCTGGCCCAGACCGGCACCGGCAAGACCGCCGCCTTCGCGCTGCCGATCCTGTCCAATCTCGACGTCTACGAGACCGCCAAGCCGCAGGCGCTGGTGCTCGCACCGACCCGTGAGCTCGCGCTGCAGGTGTGCGAGGCCTTCGAGCGGTACGCCGCCCAACTGCCCGGCGTCCGCGTCGTACCCGTCTACGGCGGCCAGGGCTACGGCCCCCAGCTGACCGCGCTGCGCCGCGGCGTCCACGTCGTCGTGGGCACGCCCGGCCGGATCATGGACCACCTCGACAAGGGCACCCTCGACCTGTCGCAGCTGCGCTTCCTGGTGCTCGACGAGGCCGACGAGATGCTCTCGATGGGCTTCGCCGAGGACATCGAGACGATCCTCGCCGACACCCCGACCGACAAGCAGGTCGCGCTCTTCTCCGCGACCATGCCGCGCCAGATCAAGGCGTTGACCGGGCAGTACCTCAACGACCCGGTCGAGGTGCAGGTCAAGTCCAAGACTGCGACCGCCGCCAACATCACCCAGCGCTACCTGATGGTGTCCTACCCCCAGAAGGTCGACGCCCTCACCCGCATCCTCGAGGTCGAGAACTTCGAGGGCATGATCGTCTTCGTCCGCACCAAGATGGAGACCGAGTCGCTGGCCGAGAAGCTGCGGGCCCGGGGCTTCGCGGCCGCCGCCATCTCCGGCGATGTCGTCCAGAACGTCCGTGAGAAGACCGTCAACCAGCTCAAGGACGGCACTCTCGACATCCTCGTGGCCACCGACGTCGCGGCCCGTGGCCTCGACGTCGAGCGGATCAGCCACGTCGTCAACTACGACATCCCCACCGACACCGAGGCCTACGTCCACCGCATCGGCCGTACCGGCCGGGCTGGCCGCACCGGCGACGCGATCTCCTTCATCACCCCGCGCGAGCGCTACCTCCTCAAGGCCATCGAGAAGGCCACCCGCTCCACCCTGACCGAGATGCAGCTGCCGAGCGTCGACGAGGTCAACGCCACCCGGCTCTCCCGGTTCGACGACGCCATCACCGCCGCGCTCTCCGACAGCGAGAAGGTGGGCTTCTTCCGGGACGTGGTGGCCCACTACGTCAAGGAGTACGACGTCCCCGAACTCGACGTGGCGGCCGCGCTGGCCACCGTGCTGCACGGCGACGAGCCGCTGCTGCTCGACCCCGCCGCCGACCGGCCGGTGCGACCCGAGCGGCGCGAGCGCGGCGACCGGGCCGAGGCCGGTGGCCAGGGTGGCAGGCGGTCACGCGGCACCGGCCAGCCGCTGGCGACGTACCGCATCAACGTCGGCCGCCGGCACAAGGTCGAGCCCCGCCAGATCGTCGGCGCCATCGCCAACGAGGGCGGCCTGCGCCGTGGCGACTTCGGCAATATCTCGATCCGCCCGGACTTCTCCCTGGTCGAGCTGCCGGCCGACCTCTCGCCCGAGACCCTTGAGGCGCTCAAGAGCACCCGCATCTCCGGCAAGCTCATCGAGCTGCGGCCCGACCGCGGCCCGGGCGGCCACCGGGGCCAGTCCCGCGACGGGGACGACCGCCCGAAGAAGCCACGCCGCAAGTCCTGATCCGGCCTGCGCGGACACGTTCTCAGCGGCGCTTGATCCGGGTCGTCTTGGTGGCGTTGGTGTCGGTGGTGGCACCGACCACAGCGACGTACCGGGTGATCTTGCGACCGTTGCGATCCCGGACGACCCGCGAGGCGGAGCCGTCGGCGTCGAGCGTCGAGCGCCCGAGGACGTGGCGGTGCTTGCCCTTCTTGCGGTAGAAGGTCACCGGCGCCCCCGCCGCCCACGACGGCGCGGTCACCGTCAGGGCGTCCTTGCGCTTGCCGTGGTTGCGCGCGGAGAGCGACGCCGAGAAGGTCAGCAGTTTGACCGGCAGCGGGTCCAGCGAGTTGCCCTCGGGGATCGAGGAGCAGCCGTCGACCATCGGCACCCCGGCCATCCGCTGCAGGAGCCAGGTCGCCCCGGTCCCGAGGAAGGTGATCCCGGCGACGCCGTGCTCGCCGCCCTCGACGACCTGCAACTGGACCTGGGTGCCCTCGGAGCAGTATTCGTGGGCGAGCCCTTGTACGTCGCCCACGATCATCACGTCGTCACCGGTGCCGTCGTGGTCGCCCGCGACCATGAACATCGGCATGGTGGGATGGCCCGGTTCGCTGCCCATGATCAGCCGGTTCAAGATCCGGGTCACGGCCGGGATCTCCACCAAGGACGGCAGCCCAGGCTTGATCAGCTGGGCCGCCGTCAGGCCCGGGTAGTTGCCGTTGAAGGAGCCGATGCACTGGTCGGCCACGGTGGCCGCCAGCTGCTGCCCGTAGGCCGACTCGTACTTGCCGAGGTCGACCTCGTAGGCCCGCGCCAGCGCCACGAGAGCCGCCGGGATGACCCCGGACCACGTCTGCGACCCGTCGATGTAGGCCAGGTTGTGGGCGAGATGGACCGGGATGCCGCCGATCGCGGTCCCCACGATGTTCAGTTCCGGAGCGTACGACGCGGCCAGCTCGCTGGCCCACTCCCCCGCGATCGAGCCACCGGAGTAGCCGAAGAGGCCGACCCGCGTCGACGCGGCGGAGGCGCCGAGGAAGGACTCGGTCGCACGGATCGAGTCGAGGGTGCTCCACCCCGCCTCGTGGCCGGCGACCCAGTGCAGGTCCTCGCCCTCGAAGTCGGGGATCGTGACGGCGTACCCCTGCGCCACCAGCGTCGAGACGATCGCCATCTCGTTGGAGTCGTTGCCGGTGCGATAGGTGTAGCTGGGCGAGCAGAGGTCGCCGAGACCGTCGTAGAAGCTGAGGTAGCTCACCACGCCCAGCGGCGCTGCATCGAGCGGCGCCACTACCGTCGTGACCGTCACCGAGGGGCGGCCCAGCTCGTCCTGGGTTCGATAGAGGAGCTGGGTGGCGCTGATCGGCACCGTCGACGAGATCTTCAGCGTGACCGAACGCGAGTCGAGCACCGCGCCGGCCGGTTGCTGCGCGAGCGGGATCGAGCCGTCGTAGGTGTAGAAGGGGTCGTCGTGTGGTAGCGGGATCGCGTCGTCTGCCTGCGCCGGCGGGGTCGTCACGGCGAGCGAGGTGGCCAGGAGCAGGGAGCCGAGAGCGACGGCGATCAGTCGTGTGGTGTGCGTCACGCCAAGGTCAACGACGCTCCCCCGCTGTTGTTACGCCGTTCGACCAACTGACGGTGCCGGATTCCTCATCAACGTGAGCCTGGATCCACGCCGACCGAGAAAACGAGGGCCCGGCCGAAGCCGGGCCCTCGCCACAATCTCCCCCGGCCGCGGCGCCAGAGGGGGGACCCGGCGCCGGCAAAGGTGGAGGCGCGCCCCCCGGTGCATGGGGTCAGCGAAGGGGCGCGGTCGAATGTGGAGTGCTCCCTCCTCAAGTCGACGGGCCTGATCATAGGCCCCTTTGCGCCCGTGTGTCGAAAGGGGCATGCCCAAAATTTGGGACGAAATCCCGGGTCGGGACCCCCGGGGAAAACCGCTTCCGTCAAGTGGGAGGCTGGGGTCATGAGTGGACTCGACCTCCTCAGCCCCGAGCAGCGGGGCCTGTTCATCGGTGGCAGCTGGCGTGAGGCGGAGGGCGGCGAGACCTTCGCCGTCTACGACCCCGCCGATGCCACCGTCCTGGCACGGGTTGCCGACGGCTCGGCGGGCGACGCCTTGGACGCCCTCGACGCGGCGGCCGCGGCGCAGTCGGACTGGGCGGCGAGCGCGCCACGCGACCGCGGCGAGATCCTGCGCCGTGCCTTCGAGCTGATCGGCGAGCGTGCCGACGACCTCGCCGAGCTGATGAGCCTGGAGATGGGCAAGACCGTCGCCGAGGCCAAGGGCGAGGTGGCTTACGGCAACGAGTTCTTCAGGTGGTTCTCGGAGGAGGCGGTGCGCATCCACGGCCGCTGGATGCAGGCGCCGGCCGGCACCTCCCGGCTGCTCACGATCCGCAAGCCGGTCGGCCCCTGCCTGTTCGTCACACCGTGGAACTTCCCGCTGGCGATGGGCACCCGCAAGCTCGGGCCGGCCATCGCCGCCGGCTGCACCATGGTGGTCAAGCCCGCCGAGCTGACTCCGCTGACCATGCTGGCGCTTGCCGGGATCCTCGCCGAGGCCGGCCTGCCCGACGGCGTACTCAACGTGGTGCCGACCACCCGCGCCGCCGAGGCGAGCAAGGCGCTGATGGCCGACGACCGGCTCCGCAAGGTCTCCTTCACTGGCTCCACCGCCGTCGGCAGGCTGCTGGTCAGGCAGTCCGCCGACCAGCTGCAGCGGCTGAGCATGGAACTGGGTGGCAATGCGCCCTTCCTGGTCTTCGAGGACGCCGACGTCGATGCCGCGGTCGAGGGCGCGATGGTCGCGAAGATGCGCAACATGGGCGAGGCCTGCACCGCGGCCAACCGCTTCCTGGTGCACGAGAGCCTTGCCGAGGAGTTCGCCGACAAGCTGGCCGCCCGGATGGGCAAGCTGGTCGTCGGCCGGGGTCAGGACGCCGGCGTCGACGTCGGCCCACTGATCGAGGAGAAGGCCGTCGACTCGGTGCACCAGCTCGTCACCGACGCGGTCCACGACGGCGCCCGGGTCGTCGTCGGCGGCTCCGCGCCGGAGGGCCCCGGCTACTTCTACAGCCCGACCGTGCTGCTCGGCGTACATCCCGAGTCGGAGATCAACAGCAACGAGATCTTCGGCCCGGTTGCCCCGATCACCACCTTCGCCACCGAGGCCGAGGCGATCGAGCGGGCCAATGCCACCGAGTACGGCCTCGCCTCCTACGTCTACACCCGCGACTTGGCCCGCACCATCCGGCTGGCGGAGGCACTGGACTACGGCATGGTCGGCGTCAACACCGGACTGATCTCCAACGCCGCCGCCCCCTTCGGCGGCATGAAGCAGTCCGGCTTCGGCCGCGAGGGTGGCTTCGAGGGCATCGAGGAGTATCTCGAGACCACCTATGTCGCCATCCCCGTCTGACGACGCCAGCGCCGCCCGGCACGCACCTGTCACCAGGCGCCCGGGCATCGCTCAGGCCTCGTCGCCCCGGGCGCCGGGCAGGCCGTTGGCAGCCTTCTCGATCGAGCGGTGCACCAGCGCCTCCAGATCGAGCCCGGTCGTGGTCTTGAGCATCTGCAGCGTCTGCACCACGTTGTCGGTGACCTGCTTCGGCAGCGCCCCGGCTCCGTCGGTGGACAGCACGGTGAGCTGGTCGATGCTGGCGATGGGGGAGGCCACCTCGCGCGCGATCTGCGGCAGCACCTCGATGAGCATCTGCAGCACCGCGGCGTCGTTGTACGACGCGAAGGCGGCCGCCCGCTTGTCCATCGCCTCGGCCTCGGCCTGGCCGACGGCCAGCGTCGCGGCGGCGTTGGCGTCTCCCTCGGCCCTGGTGGCATCGGCGTTGGCGAGTCGCAGTGCCTTCTCCGCCTCACCGCGCTTGGCGCCCTCGATCGCCTCGGCCTCGGCCAGCGCCGCGCGCCGGGACTTCTCGGCCTCACCGGTGAGCCGGGCTTCCTCCGCCTTCGCCTCGGCTGCCGCGATGGTGGCGGCCTTGCGTGCCTCGGCGGCGGCGATCTCCGCCGTACGCTGTGCCTCGGCCTCCTGCTCGACCCGGTAGCGCGCGGCGTCGGCCGGCTTGCGGACCTCGGTCTCCAGCTGCCGCTCGGTCAGCGCCGCCTGCTGGACTGCGACCTTCTCCTGCTCGGCGAGGATGGACTGGTCCCGCTCGGCCTGGGCGAGCGGCCCGGCGGCGGCCGCCTGCGCGGCGGCGGCGTCGGTCTCGGCCTTGATCTCGGCCTGCTTGAGCGCCAGCGCCCGCTGCGCGACCGCGATCTCCTCCTCGGCCTTGATGCGGGCCTGCTCGGCCGCCCGGCGGGCCTCCGCCTCGGCGATGGAGGCGGCCTGTTGGATCCGGGCGGCCTCGGGGCGGCCGAGGTCGGCGAGATAGGTACCGTCGTCGGAGATGTCCTGGATCTGGAAGGCGTCGAGGATCAGCCCCTGGCCGGTCAGCGACGCCTCGGACTCGTCGGCGACCCGCTGCGCGAACGCGGCCCGGTCACGGATGATCTGCTCGACGGTCAGGCCACCGACGATGGAGCGCAGCGCGCCGGCGAGGACCTCCTGAGTGAACGGCTCGATGTCGTCCTGCTGGGACAGGAACCGCTGCGCTGCCAGCCGGATCTGGTCGGCATTGCCGCCGACCTTCACGATGGCCACGCCGTCGAGGTTGAGCTTGACGCCCTGGCCGGAGACGGCGCCGCGGATCTGCACCGAGATGCGGCGGCTGGACAGGTCCATCCGCGACAGCTTCTGCACGAACGGGATCACGAAGACGCCGCCGCCGAGCACGACCTTCTGGCCGGACAGGTCGGTGGTCAGCTCGCCGGTCTCGGGGTTGATCACCGCCTTGCCCTTGCGGCCGGTGACGATGAACGCCTGGTTGGGGCCGGCCACCTTGTAGCGGCTGGTCACCAGCAGCACGATCAGCACGAGCAGTACGACGAGCCCGATGACCGGGGTGAGGACGTCCATCTTGGTTCCTTTCAGGCGAGCTCGCGCCACACCGGCGCGACCGTGACGGCGGTGGGGGAGAGCACGCCGGTGACGTGGACGGGCGTGCCCGGCTCGATGGCCTGCTCGGCCCGGGCGTTGTAGCGCAGCACATGGCCACCGAGGGTCACCTTGACCGTGCCGAAGCCACCCTCGGGGATGGCGGTGAGCACCGTCGCGTCGCGGCCGATGGCGTCGTCGGTGGTCGGCGTCGCGTCGCTGCCGCCGCCCCTGACCACGCGGGTCAGCCAGGTCGCGAACCAGCCGAAGAGCACGCCGGCGGCCAGCCCGACGGCGCCGGTGACCAGCCCGGGTGCCCCGCTGCCGTCGGCGATCGCCGCGCCGAAGCCGAGTGCTGAGACGAACCCGCCTAGCGCGGCGCTGGAGAACCAGTCGCCCGAGAGTGCGTCGAAGGCGCCGTCGAAGAGATCGCCCGCGACGAGCGAGACGACCAGCAGCAGCAGGCCGAGCACGCCGATGACCAGGAAGACCGTCACGGCGCGCTCCTTCCGACGGTGGTGGTCACGGCCGGGCCGTGCCAGCGTCTCATCCTCTTGTTTCGCCCGTCATCCTGTCCACCGGCACCCGTGGTCAAACCTCGCTCAGCGGGCCGGCCGGGCGAGCACCCAAACCAAGCGCCCAGACCAGCAGCGTGGTGTCGAGCGCGGCGGTGACGCTCGCCGCCGGCTCATCCGTCATCAAGAACGCGTCCCCGGCGGCGAGCGGCTCGGCCAGCGAGTTGCGCAGCAGCGCACCGGACGCCACGAAGACGTGCACCAGCGGCGCGGTCGGCAGGGTGACCGACTCGCCGTTGGCGAGCGTCGAGACGAAGAGGGCCGCGCCGCCGATGGTGAGCGCAGGCGACAGCGAGGAGGAGGCGACCGTGTGCGAGGAGTACGCCGGCTCGACGTCGTACTCCTCGGGGAGGAGCCAGGCCTGCACGAACCGGGTCTGCGGCGCGGTGGCCACCTCGCTGTGGATGACGCCCGAACCCGCTCTCAGGTGCCCGACCTGGCCGGGCGTGAGCACGGCCGAGTGTCCCAGCGAGTCGGTGTGCCGCAGCGCGCCGGAGACGACCCAGCTGACGATCTCGAGGTCGGCATGGGCGTGGTCCGGGAAGCCCGCGCCGGCGGCCAGCAGGTGCTCGTCGTGGCAGGTCATCGGACCGAAGCCGACCCATTCCGGGTCGTAGACGGGGCCGAACGAGAAGGCGTGCCAAGTGGCCCGTCCCACTTCGCGTTCGACGAAACGGGACGTTCCCCGGCGGATCAAGGTCTTTCGAGACCCGAACTGACCTGACACAGAGGATCAAACCACAGCGGTGTGACTCGACGCAAGCACCGACGATCCCTTTTTTTGGGGGGTTTCTTCCTCTGTTAGAAGGCGAAGAAACCTCGCGCCCGCCCCTGGCCGACGACTCTAGCGTTTAAACGGTCAATGGCGGACACGTGCCTGATCGAGACGTAAGAAGACGCTACTTCTGTGCAACCAGAGTCACGCAGCTGAACGCTCCGCTAGCACAGTCGACTGCAAGTCGCGCGATTGACCCCTCCGGGGTCAGCCTCAGCCCTCTCGCACGCCAGGGTGCCTCCCGACTCGATGACCGTCCCGCGTCAAGGGCGCAGCCGTACGCCAGTTCTCAGCAACCACAGGACGATGCTCCGCACCAAGACACCAGGGTCCCGTAAACGGGGCGTCCTGCTGTCCCTTGACCCGTGACTCAGTCCAAAAGCGCGCCTCCGGCGCGTTACGGAGCGCCCGCGCCCGTGCCGGCAAAAAGCGGCCGGCACGGACACAGACCAACCAGAAGCCAAGGAGTTTCGATGAAGCAGACGATGACCATCCGCGCCGACCAGGTGCGACCCGACGACGAAACCGCACTTGGCACCGTCTACTCCGTGGACAAGTGCACTCCCGACAAGATCACCCTCCACATCAA
>NZ_JASGDQ010000038.1:0-6416 GCF_047607185.1 Nocardioides sp.
AACCCGCCGCGTCGGAAGACGTGCTGGGGCCGACACCCGAACTTCTGCCGACTGGGGTCTCTTTGAGCCAGCGCTTCTGCCGACTGGGGCCTCTTTGAGCCTGCACTTCTGCCGACTCGGGCCTCTTTGAACCAGCACTTCTGCCGACTCGGGCCCTCTCAGGCCAGCACTTCTGCCGACTCGCGCTAGCGGATGTGAGCGGCGAGCTGGTGGATCCCGGCCCGCAGGCCACCGACCAGGTCACCTTCGGCGAAGCTGGAGCGCATGGTCTCGGCGGCCAGCGCGGTCTCCGCGTCGGAGAGGCTCTGCCGCACCCAGCCGCCGGTGACGATCTCGAGCAGCCGACGGGCCGGATCGACGACGATCATGATGCTGCGCGCCGGCGCGACGAGCGTGTTGTGGAGCTGGGTGGCGTAGGCCCGGGTGTCGTCCACGCCGACCGGACCGACATAGACCGAGAACTCGGCCCGGGAGGCGAGCTCCGCCTTGCGGATCGCGTCCTCGACCGTGGCGCGCTGGGCCGTGCTCAATCTCGTGGGCAGCAGCTCACCACTTGGCACTGGCGCCACCGGCCTCGGACGTCTCGCCGTCCGGCGCGGCCAGCTCGGCGGTGCCCTTGCGCGGGCCGCCCAGCCACTCGCCGGCCGGGGCGGCGCCGGTGAGGCTCTCGCCCTTGAGCAGGCCGGGCAGCGCCGCCAACAGCGAGATGATCACCCCGACGCCCACCGGGATCGCCACACAGATGACCAGCAGGTGCCCCCAGCTCATGTGCGTCTCGGGCGCCCAACCGGCCGGCACGTCGGCCGAGGCGGGGCCGGCACCAGCGACGACACAGGCGGCGACGGCGACGAGTGCGCCGGTCGTCACGGCGGCACGGCGAACGATGCTCTGCGGCGGAGTGGTCACGACCAGAGGATATCGGCTGTGGCCGTGGTCGTCGTACCTGCCCTGGGTCGGACACGGAATACTGACCCGCATGGCACATGACGCTCTCGATTGGATGATCGGACGACCGCTGGCCATCGTCGGGGTGATCGTGCTCGGACTCCTCGTCCGGTGGATCTGCTTCAAGGTGGTCGACCGCATCGTCGCGCGCGCCGAGGCCGGTATGCTCCCCGATGCGATCTCTGGTCGGCTACCGGGCGACTCCGCGCGCCGGGTGCAGCGGGCACGCACCGTCGCCGACCTCATCAAGAGCATCATCACCGGCGTCCTGGTCGCGATCGTCGGCACGATGGTGCTCGATCAGCTCGGCGTCAACATCGCCCCGATCATCGCCAGCGCCGGCATCGTCGGGCTGGCGCTGGGCTTCGGCGCGCAGTCACTGGTGAAGGACTTCCTGTCCGGCGTCTTCATGATCTTCGAGGACCAGTACGGCGTCGGGGACCTCGTCGACCTCGGCGCGATGACCGGCACCGCGTCGGTGGGACGGGTCGAGTCGGTCTCGCTGCGGATCACCCGGCTGCGCGACGAGGACGGCACCGTGTGGTTCGTCCGCAACGGCGAGGTGCTGCGGGTCGGCAACTTCAGCCGGCCGCCGGCGCAGCCGAGCCCCGCTCAGCCCAACGACCCGGCGACCGACCCGCCGCTCAGCTGAGATCCGCGAACGCCGCGTCCAGGGTGATGGGCACGGCCGCGAGCGCCTGGGAGACCGGGCAGCCCTCCTTGGCGGCCTGCGCCAGCTCGAGGAAGGTGGCCTCGTCCAGGCCGGGCACGACGCCGCGCACGGTGAGCGCGATGCCGGTGATGCCGGTGCCGGGGGTGAACTCCACCTCGGCAGAGACGGTCAGCGACTCGGCCGGCGTGCCGTTCTCGGCGAGGCCGTTGGAGAAGGCCATCGAGTAGCAGGACGAGTGGGCCGCGGCGATCAGCTCCTCGGGGCTGGTCTTGCCGCCGGACTGCTCCGCGCGCGAGGGCCACGAGACGTCGTACGTCCCCAGGCCGGAGGACTCGAGGGTGACCTTGCCGGCGCCCTCGAAGAGGGTGCCGTTCCAGACGGTGGTGGCGCTGCGAGTTGTGGGCATAGCGCCACAATAGTCCCGTGACATTCTTCGAGGAGATCGGCGGACTTCCCACCATCGAGAAGATCGTGGCGACCTTCTACGAGGGGGTGGCGACCGACCCGGTGCTCGCGCCGATGTATCCCGCCGACGACCTGGACGGCGCCCGGGAGCGGCTCACCCTGTTCCTGGCGCAGTACTGGGGCGGCCCGACGACCTACTCCGAGCGGCGCGGCCACCCGAGGCTGCGGATGAGGCACGCGCCGTACGCCGTCACCCCGGACGCCCGCGACCACTGGCTGGCGCTGTTCCGAGCCGGCCTGGACGCCGTCGACCTCACCCCCGAACAGGACGCGCAGTTCTGGGAGTACGTCACTCACGCGGCCCAGTTCATGATCAACACCCCGGGCTGAGAGCGGCGGTGACCAGCGCGCGGACCTCCTCCGTCGGCACGGTGGACCGGCCGGCGGCGAGGTCCCAGAAGACCATCACGTGCCGTGCCCGGGCCAGTTGGACGGTGCCGTCGAGGATCTCGGCCTCTACCACCATCGAGGAGGTGCCGAGCCGGGTCAGCCAGGTGCGCACCTGGTAGGGCTCGTGACGGAACAGGATGGGGCGCCGGTAGACGAGATCGGCCTGGGCGACCACCAGCCCGGGACGGGCCTCGATCCCGTGCAGAGCCGGCCGGACGGCGGCGAGCCGGCCCTCCTGGAAGTACTCGAAGTGCTTGACGTTGTTGACATGGCCGTAGGGGTCGAGGTCGGAGAAGCGAACCCGCAGCGGGTACGACGCCGCGGCGGCCGGGGCGGTCGAGAACTCGGCTGTCGGCGCCTCGGCGGGCTCCAGGTACGGCGCCAGCTCGGCCTTCTCCTCGGGCGTGAGCCGGCGCGGCCGGCCGGTGGCCAGCACGAACGGCGCCAGCACGCTGCTGGCGCGGGCGTGCACGATCCGCTCCCCGGCGACCTCGCGGTAGACCTCGTAGCCGAGCACGAAGCTGGCCGAGCGGATCTCGGTCACCCAGGTCTCGACGACCGGCGCGGCGTCGAACGGCATCGGCGCGAGGTATCTTACCTGGTGGCCGGCGACCACCAGCCCGTCCACCGGCTGCTCGACGTGCAGCCGGAGCAGGTCGACGCGGGCCTCCTGGAGATAGTCGGCGTAGACGACATTGTTGACGTGCGCCAGCGAGTCGATGTCCGCCCAGCGCATCGGGCACTCGTAGACGTGCCTCACGGCATCGACCGAGGACAGAGGTGAGCCACGGCGGACAGTCTGGCATCCGTCGTACGGCGTGCCGGAGCCGGCTCGTCGTTGAGCGAGCAACGACCGTCGTATCCTGTGGCGTTGTGGGCGAGACGACTCGCTGGCTCGACGACGACCAGCAACATGCGTGGCGGGCGCTCTACCTGGGGACCACCCTGCTCAAGGACCGCCTCGACGCCGACCTGCGGCGCGACTTCGACCTGTCGCTGCCGGAGTACGAGGTGCTGGTGCGGCTCTCGGAGGCCGACGGCTCGCTGCGGATGGCACAGCTGGCCGACGCGATGGCGCACAGCCGCTCCCGGGTGACGCACACCATCAAGCGGATGGAGGGCGCCGGACTGGTCGAGCGGTCGACGTCGACCGACGACGGCCGCGGCGTGGTCGCCCGGATCACCGGCCTGGGCATGGAGCTGCTGGTCCGGGCCGCGCCGGTCCACGTCACCGGGGTACGGGAGTATCTCCTCGACCTTGTCGCGGCCGACGACTTCGCGGCGGTCGGCCGGGTCTTCGACGCCGTCTGCGATCACCTCGTCGGCGCGCACCCCAACGCGGAGATGCGCAACCCGCCCGGCTGAGAACGCGTCCTGAGACCGCGCTGTCCGGCGCGTGCGATGGCAAGGCGGCGGTCCGAAGGCGGCCTTGGAGCGAAGCGGGCCGTCGAGGGCCGCCAACGCGGCCAGCGTGCGTGCCGGGCGGCGCGGTCAGTCGCGGGTGAGGCGGCGGTGGGTAACTCGGTGCGGGCGGGCCGCCTCGAGGCCGAGCCGCTCGACCTTGTTCTCCTCGTAGGAGGCGAAGTTGCCCTCGAACCAGAACCACTGACCCTCGTCCTCCTCGGTGCCCTCCCAGGCGAGGATGTGGGTGGCGATGCGGTCGAGGAACCAGCGGTCGTGGGAGGTGACCACGGCGCAGCCCGGGAAGTCGAGCAGCGCGTCCTCCAGCGAGGACAGCGTCTCGACGTCGAGGTCGTTGGTCGGCTCGTCGAGCAGCAGCAGGTTGCCGCCCTGCTTCAGCGTCAGCGCCAGGTTGAGACGGTTGCGCTCACCGCCCGAGAGGACGCCGGCGAGCTTCTGCTGGTCGGGGCCCTTGAAGCCGAACGAGGCGACGTAGGCCCGGCTGTTCATCTCGAAGTTGGCGACCTTGACGAAGTCGAGGCCGTCGGAGACGACCTCCCAGACGTTCTTCTTCGGGTCGATATTGGCCCGGCTCTGGTCGGCATAGGAGATCTTCACCGTCTGGCCGACGACCAGCTCGCCGGAGTCGGGAGTCTCGCCCCCGGTGATCATCCGGAACAGCGTGGTCTTGCCGACGCCGTTGGGGCCGACGATGCCGACGATGCCGGCGCGCGGCAGCGTGAAGGAGATGTCGTCCCACAGCACCCGGCCGTCGAAGGCCTTGGTCAGGCCCTTGGCCTCCAGCACCACGTCGCCCAGTCGGGGGCCGGCCGGGATGTTGATCTCGGCGGTGTCGATCTTGCGGGACTTCTCCGCCTCGGCGGCCAGCTCCTCGTAGCGGGCCAGACGCGACTTGGACTTGGTCTGCCGGGCCTTGGCGTTGGAGCGGACCCACTCCAGCTCCTTCTCCAGCATCCTGGCGCGCTTGGCGTCCTTGGCGCCCTCGATCTTGAGCCGCTCCTTCTTGGTCTCCAGGTAGGTGGAGTAGTTGCCCTCGTAGCCGTGGATGGAGCCGCGGTCGACCTCGGCGATCCACTCGGCGACGTTGTCGAGGAAGTAGCGGTCGTGGGTGACGGCGAGGACAGCGCCCTTGTAGGTCTTCAGGTGGCCCTCCAGCCACTGCACCGACTCGGCGTCGAGGTGGTTGGTGGGCTCGTCGAGCAGCAGCAGGTCGGGCTCCTGCAGCAGCAGCTTGCACAGCGCGACGCGCCGCCGCTCGCCACCGGAGAGGTTGTCGACCAGCGCGTCCGGCGGCGGGCAGCGCAGCGCGTCCATGGCCTGCTCGAGCTTGGAGTCGACGTCCCAGGCGTTGATATTGTCCAGATAGGTCTGGAGCTCGCCGGTCTCCTCCATCAGGGCGTCGTAGTCGGCGTCGGGCTCGCCCATCTCGGCATAGGCCTCCTCCAGGCGGCTCATCTTCGCCTTGATCTCGCCGACCGCCTCCTCGACGTTCTCCAGGACGGTCTTGCCCTCGGTGAGCGGCGGCTCCTGCTGGAGCATGCCGACAGTGGAGCCAGGGTCGCGGATCACGTCGCCGTTGTTGGGCTGGTCCAGCCCCGCCATCAGCTTCAGCAGCGACGACTTGCCCATGCCGTTGGGACCGACGACACCGATCTTCGCGCCGTGCAGGAACGAGAGGGTGACGTTGTCCAGGACGACCTTGTCGCCGTGCGCCTTGCGGACGTTGCGCAAGGAGAGGATGTATTCCGCCATGGGGCGAAATCCTAGTTGGAGAACCGCGCTGAGACCTGATCGGGGTCACGCGGCGTCTTTCCCGACGAGTGACCAGTGATCGAGACCGGGACACACCGCCCGCGCGGCGGTGCGGGAAGGAGGGCGAGGCTCGTGGACGACAGCGAGTTCGCCGGGTTCGTCGCCGCCAGATCGGGGCAGCTCTACCGCAGCGCCTATCTGCTGACGACGTCGTCGCACGCCGCCGAGGACCTGGTCCAGGTCGCGCTCGCCAAGGCGTACGCCGCCTGGCCCCGAGTGCGCACCGCAACCGACCCGGTGGCCTACGTCCACGGGGTGCTGATCAAGGCCTTCCTCTCCGAGCGGCGGCGGCGCTCCTCCTCCGAGGTGCCGCTGGCGGCCACGCCGGACGCACCGGTCCTCGACGCCGACCCGACCGAGCGGCTCGCGCTGGTGGCCGCGCTGCGTGAGCTCGCGCCGCTCGACCGGGCGGTGGTGGTGCTGCGGTTCTGGGAGGACCGCAGCGTGGCCGACACCGCTCACGACCTGGACCTGACCGAGGCAGCGGTCAAGAACCGCTGCCTGCGAGCCCTGCGCCAGCTGCGCGGGCTGCTCACCGACACCACCTTCCCTGGGAGCATCCGATGAACCTCGCCGAGTACGACGACCTGCGCGAGGTCTTCGACCGCGCGATGAGCGACCTGCCCATCCCCACGGCGCGACTCCATGCGGCCGCCGTCCGCGACGGCCGGCGGCAGCGGCGCCGCCGCCGTGCCCTGGTCGGCGCCGG
>NZ_JASGDQ010000039.1:0-20943 GCF_047607185.1 Nocardioides sp.
GGGCGTAATCCCCATCGGCAAGGCCTTGGCTGGACGCCAAGGCGACTGTGACACGCAAGAGACGCCGAGCGGTCGCAAACTGACCTCCCCCGCTGGCGCTCCTCCGGTCAGTTTGCGACCGCTCGGCTGGTGCAGTCACAGTCGCCTTGGCGTCCAGCCAAGGCCTTGCCGATGGGGATTACGCCCAGCGTTGCTCGGCCGGGGTGAAGTCGAGGGTCCGGTCGCCGGTGTAGATCTGCTTGGGACGAGCGATCTTCTGCTCCTTGTCCTGCACCAGCTCCAGCCACTGGGCCAGCCAGCCGGGGGTGCGGCCGATGGCGAAGAGCACGGTGAAGAACTCCGGCGGGAACTGCAGCGCCTCGTAGATGAGGCCGGAGTAGAAGTCCACATTGGGGTAGAGCTTGCGCTTGACGAAGTACTCGTCGTTGAGCGCGATCTTCTCCAGCTCCTGAGCCACCGCGAGCAGCGGGTTGACGCCGGTGACGTCGAAGACGTCGTCGGCGGCCTTCTTGATGATCCGGGCGCGCGGGTCGTAGTTCTTGTAGACCCGGTGACCGAAGCCCATCAACCGCTCGTTGCCGTTCTTGACGCCCTCGATGAACGCGGGGATCTCCGAGACGTTGCCGATGCGGCGCAGCATCCTCAGCACCGCCTCGTTGGCACCGCCGTGCAGCGGGCCGAACAGCGCGCCGATGCCAGCGGAGACGGCGGAGTAGGGGTCGACCTGCGTCGATCCGACGGCACGGACCGCATTGGTGGAGGCGTTCTGCTCGTGGTCGGCGTGCAGGATGAACAGGGTGTCCAGCGCCTTGACGAGTCGCTCGTCGGGCTCGTAGGTCACCTCGGTCATCTTGAAGAGCATGGAGAGGAAGTTGGCCGTGTAGGACAGGTCGTTGTCGGGGTAGACGTAGGGCTTGCCCTGCGCGTGCCGGAACGACCAGGCGCCCAGCGTCGGCATCTTGGCGATCATCCGGATCACCTGGATGGCGCGGTTGTCGGCGTCGGAGATATTGCGCGACTCGGGGTAGAACGTGGAGAGCGCGCCCACCGAGGCCATCAACATGCCCATCGGGTGGGCGTCGTAGCGGAAGCCCTCCATGAAGCTCTTGACGTTCTCGTGGACGAAGGTGTGGTAGGTGATGTTGTGCACCCATTGGTCGTACTCGTCCTTCGTCGGCAACGAGCCGTGGACCAGCAGGTAGGCGACCTCGAGGAAGGTGGAGTTCTCCGCCAGCTGCTCGATCGGATAGCCCCGGTACTCCAGGATGCCCTGGTCACCGTCGATATAGGTGATGGCGGATCGACACGAGGCGGTGTTGAGGAAGCCGGGGTCGTAGACGGCGAGACCTGGCTCGTCTGCCACCTTGATCTGCCCGATGTCTGCGGCGCGGATGGTGCCGTCGGTGATCGGGACGTCGTACTCCTGCCCGGTGCGGTTGTCGCGGACGGTGAGAGAATCAGTCACGCGTCTCACGTTAGCCGACGTTTTGACCCTTGCGTACGGCGGCCCGTAACCTTGTGCGGTCGTGACCCCTGCCGCTCCCATCAGTGGGGGCAGACCGGCTCTACCAATTCCGTTGGCAACCCGGCTGTGTTCGTCAGAGGCCACGAGCAGCACCATTCCTACGAACAAGTGAGGCACACGTGGGCACCTATGCTCCGAAGCCCGGCGACATCGAGCGCGCCTGGCACGTGATCGACGCGACCGACATCCGGCTCGGTCGGCTCGCGGTCCAGGTCGCGAACCTGCTCCGCGGCAAGCACAAGGCGATCTTCGCCCCCAACGCCGACACCGGCGACTTCGTCATCGTGGTCAACGCCGAGAAGGTCTCCCTCTCCGGCACCAAGCGCACCACGAAGCTCGCCTACCGCCACTCCGGCTACCCGGGCGGTCTGACGGCGACCCCGATCGGCGAGATCCTGGACAAGGACGCGCGCAAGGCGGTCGAGAAGGCCGTGTGGGGAATGCTCCCGAAGAACAAGCTCGGTCGGCAGATGATCAAGAAGCTCAAGGTCTACTCCGGCCCGACGCATCCCCACCAGGCCCAGCAGGCTGTCCCGTTCGAGATCAAGCAGATCTCTCAGTAATCGACCAAGGAATCACACATGTCTGAGAACACCACTGAGGCTGAGGTCGACTACGAGGTCGACGAGGCCGGCGTCGCCTACACCAGCGAGTCCGCTCCGTCCGCCGACACCCCGGCCCGCCCGGCGACCATCGCGCCCGCCGGCGCCACCGGCCGCCGCAAGGAGGCGGTCGCTCGCGTCCGCATCGTGCCCGGCACGGGAGTGTGGACGATCAACGGCCGCAAGCTGGAGGACTACTTCCCCAACGCGCTGCACCGTCAGATCGCCAACGAGCCGTTCGCGGCGCTGCAGCTCGAGGGCCGCTTCGACGTCATCGCCCGCATCCACGGCGGCGGCATCGCCGGCCAGGCCGGCGCGCTGCGGCTGGGCGTCGCCCGCTCGCTCAACGCCGTCGACGTGGAGGCCAACCGGCCGACGCTGAAGAAGGCCGGCCTGCTCACCCGCGACGCTCGCGTCGTCGAGCGCAAGAAGGCCGGACTGAAGAAGGCTCGTAAGGCTTCGCAGTTCAGCAAGCGCTGATCTATGCGCCTTTTCGGCACCGACGGGGTCCGGGGCCTGGCGAACGGTGAGGTGCTCACCGCGTCGCTGGCCCTGGATCTCGCCGTTTCCGCGGCCCATGTCCTGCTCGCCCACGAGGACTTCTCGGGGCGGACCACCGGCCGGCCGACTGCCGTCATCGGCCGCGACCCGCGGGTGAGCGGGCACTTCCTGGAGGCCGCGGTGGTGGCCGGTCTGGCCTCGGCCGGTGTCGACGTGCTCGACCTCGGCGTGCTGCCGACCCCCGCCATCGCCTACCTCACCGAGTCGCTCGGCGCCGACCTGGGGGTGGTGGTCACCGCCTCGCACAACCCGATGCCCGACAACGGCATCAAGTTCCTGCAGCGCGGCGGGGTGAAGCTCGACGACGCCCTCGAGGACGAGATCGAGTCCCGGCTCGGCGAGCGCTGGACGCTGCCGACAGGCTCGGGCGTGGGCCGGATCGGCTTCCACGAGACCGCCGTCGGGGAGTACGTCGACCACCTGGTCGACACGCTGCGCTCGACCGCCGGCTCGCTGGCCGGGTGCAGCGTCGTCCTCGACTGCGCCCACGGCGCCGCTTCGGTAGCCGCGCCGCTGGCCTTCCGCCAGGCCGGCGCGACCGTGGTGGCCATCAACGACCAGCCCACCGGCGTCGAGATCAACGACGGCTGCGGCTCCACCCACCCCGAGCAGTTGCAGAAGGCGGTCCTCGAGCACGGCGCGGACGCCGGCTTCGCCTTCGACGGCGACGCCGACCGGTGCCTGGCCGTCGACGCCGCCGGCAATCTCGTCGACGGCGACCAGCTGATGGGCCTGCTGGCGCTCGCGCTGCGGGAGCAGGGCAAGCTCGCCCACGACACCCTGGTCACCACGGTGATGAGCAATATCGGCCTGCACCAGGCGATGACCGGCGCCGGCGTCACCGTGCGCACCACCGCCGTCGGCGACCGCTATGTGCTCGAGGAGATGTCGGCGGGCGGCTACTCGCTCGGCGGCGAGCAGTCCGGTCACGTCATCATGAGCGACTTCGCCACCACCGGCGACGGCATCCTCACCGCGCTGCACGTCGCCGGCCGGATGGTCGCCACCGGCACCCCGCTGGCGGAGCTGGCCAGCGTCGTCACCCGCTTCCCGCAGGTGCTCGTCAACGTCTCCGGCGTCGACAAGAGCCGGGCCGACGACCCCGAGGTGCTGGCCGCCGTACGTCAGGCCGAGGACGTGCTCGCCGGCGCCGGTCGCGTCCTGCTCCGCCCCTCCGGCACCGAGCCGCTGGTGCGGGTCATGGTCGAGGCCGCCACCGAGCCGCGAGCGCGCCAACTCGCCGACCAGCTCGCTGCCGTCGTCAAGGAGCGCCTCGCGCTGTAGCGCCGCGCCTCGCGCGTTCTCAGGCTCAGAGCTTGCGGACCCGCACATAGCGGACCGAGTGGTCGCGGTCCTTGCGCAGCACCAGCGTCGCGCGGGAGCGGGTGGGCAGGACGTTCTGGACCAGGTTGGGGCCGTTGATGTCCTCCCAGATCCGCTCGGCCTCGGCGGCTGCCTCGTCGCGGGTGAGGGCGGCGTACTTGCGGAAGTAGGAGCCGGGGTCGCGGAAGGCGGTCTCCCGCAGCCGTAGGAAGCGGTTGATGTACCACTGCTTGATGTGCGCGGTGCCGGCATCGACGTAGACCGAGAAGTCGAAGAAGTCCGAGACCGCCAGGCCGGTGCGGCCGTCCTCGCGCACCCGGGCCGGCTGGAGCACGTTGAGCCCCTCGACGATCACGATGTCGGGGTGGGCGATGACCACCTTCTCGTCGGGCACCACGTCGTAGACCAGATGGGAGTAGACCGGTGCCCGCACCTCGTCGCGGCCGGACTTGATGTCGACCACGAACCTCAGCAGCGCGCGACGGTCGTAGGACTCCGGGAAGCCCTTGCGCTGCATCAGTCCGCGCCGCTCCAGCTCGGCGTTGGGGTAGAGGAAGCCGTCGGTGGTGACCAGGGAGACGTTGGGGTGCTCGGGCCAGTGCGCGAGCAGTTGCTGCAGCACCCGGGCGGTGGTGGACTTGCCGACCGCCACCGAGCCCGCGACACCGATCACGAACGGCGTGCGCGGGGGAGTGCGCCGGTGCAGGAACGCCTCCTGGGCGCGGTGCAGCTTGCCGGCCGCGGAGACGTAGAGGGAGAGCATCCGGGAGAGCGGGAGGTAGACCTCCTCGACCTCGGTCAGGTCGATGGCGTCGCCGAGCCCCTGCAGCCGATGGACCTCCTCGGCCGAGAGCGGGAGGTCGGTCTCGGTCGCCAGCTTCGCCCAGTCCTCGCGGCTGAGCTCCAGATAGGGCGAGGACTCTGCGTCAGGGGGAGAGCCATGGACACCGCTCTCGGCCTCGCGGGAGGTCATGAGGGCGATTGTTCCGTACGTGTCTGCGGCGCGGATCACAGCCCCTGCGTCCAGGCTCGGGAAGGGCGGGAGGGGCCCCGGCACGCCGTACACTCCTGCCCATGTGCGGGATCATCGGGTACGTCGGCGAGCGGTCGGCCCAGGACGTCGTCATCGAGGGTCTGCGACGCATGGAGTACCGCGGCTACGACTCCACCGGCATCGCGCTGGTGCCCGGCGACGGCACCCTGCCGATCCGCAAGAAGGCCGGCAAGCTCGCCAACCTGGAGAAGGTCGTCGACGAGCAGCCGCTGCCCGCCGCGACCACCGGCCTGGGACACACCCGCTGGGCCACCCACGGCGGCCCGACCGACGCCAACGCCCACCCCCACACCGGCCAGCACGGCCGGCTGGCGCTGATCCACAACGGCATCATCGAGAACTTCGCCGAGCTCCGCGCCGGCCTCGAGCGCGACGGCCACACCCTGACCTCGGAGACCGACACCGAGATCGCCGCGCATCTCGTCGAGATCGAGCTGGAGCGCGGCCTGAGCCTGACCGCGGCGATGCAGACCGTCTGCCGACAGCTGGAGGGCGCCTTCACGCTGGTCGCCGCCGACCGCGACGACCCCGCCCAGGTGGTCGCCGCCCGGCGCAACTCCCCGCTGGTCGTCGGCCTCGGCGAGCGGGAGAGCTTCCTGTGCTCCGATGTCGCCGGGTTCATCGAGTTCACCCGGGAGGCGCTCGAGCTCGGCCAGGACCAGGTCGTCACCATCACCCGCGAGGGCGCCACGGTCACCAACTTCGACGGTACGCCGTCGCAGGGCCGCCCCTTCCACATCGACTGGGACCTCGCTGCCGCCGAGAAGGACGGCTACGACTGGTTCATGCGCAAGGAGATCTTCGAGCAGCCGCGCGCGGTGGCCGACTCCCTGCTCGGTCGTCGCAACACCGAGGGCCGGCTGCAGCTCGACGAGATGCGGCTCTCCGACGACGAGCTGCGCGACATCGACAAGATCATCATCATCGCGGCCGGCACGTCGTTCTACGCCGGCATGGTCGCCAAGTACGCCATCGAGCACTGGTGCCGCATCCCGGTCGAGGTCGAGCTGTCCAGTGAGTTCCGCTACCGCGACCCGATCCTCGACAACTCCACGCTCGTCGTCGCCATCTCGCAGTCCGGCGAGACCGCCGACACCCTGCAGGCGATCCGGCACGCCCGGGTGCAGCGCTCCAAGGTGCTGGCGATCTGCAACACCAACGGCTCGACCATCCCGCGCGAGTCCGACGCCGTCATCTACACCCACGCCGGGCCGGAGATCGGCGTCGCCTCGACGAAGGGCTTCCTGACCCAGCTGGTCGCCTGCTACCTGCTGGCGCTCTACCTGGCACAGGTCAAGGGCACCAGGTTCGGCGACGAGATCACCAATATCGTGGAGCAGCTGGAGGAGATCCCGGCCGCGATCGACTGGGTGCTCTCCCACGCCGACGACGTCTACGAGCTGGCTCGCGAGCTGCGCGACTCCCGCTCGGTCCTCTTCGTCGGCCGCCACGCCGGCTACCCCGTCGCGCTGGAGGGCGCGCTGAAGCTCAAGGAGCTCGCCTACCTCCATGCCGAGGGCTTCGCCGCCGGCGAGCTCAAGCACGGCCCGATCGCGCTCGTCGAGCCCGGGCTGCCGGTCTTCTGCGTGGTGCCGCCGCAGGGCCGCGACCAGCTCCACGACAAGATGCTCTCCGGCATCCAGGAGGTCCGCGCCCGCGGCGCCCGCACCATCGTGCTGGCCGAGGAGGGCGACGAGCGCATCAAGCCGTACGCCGACGTGGTCATCCCGATCCCGTCCGTGCCCGTCCTGCTCCAGCCCCTCGTCGCCACCGTCCCGCTGCAGCTCTTCGCCTGCGAGCTCGCGACCCTGTGCGAGCACGACGTCGACCAGCCCCGCAATCTGGCGAAGTCGGTCACCGTCGAGTGATCGCTGTCGAGATGTCCGGGGTCGGCCGGGTCTTCCCGACCCGGGCGGGGGAGACGGTCGCGCTTGCCGACATCGACCTGACCGTCGCCGAGGGCGAGTTCGTCTCGCTGATCGGCCCGTCGGGATGTGGCAAGTCGACGCTGCTGCGCCTCGTCGCCGACCTCGACTCGCCGACGACGGGCTCGGTCTCGGTCTTCGGGAAGACGACGGAGCGGGCACGGCTCGACCACGACTACGGCATCGCCTTCCAACAGGCCGGGCTGCTGCCGTGGCGCACCGTCGCCGACAACGTCCGGCTGCCGCTGCAGCTCCACGGCATCGACCGGTCGACTCGTCGGGCCCGGATCGTGGAGCTGCTGGAGCTGGTCGGTCTCGCCGACGTCGCCGACCACTACCCGGACCAGCTCTCCGGCGGGATGCAGCAGCGGGTGGCCATCGCCCGCGCACTTGCCGAGCGTCCCCGGCTGCTGCTCATGGACGAGCCGTTCGGGGCTCTCGACGAGATCACCCGGGAGCGGATGCAGACCGAGCTGGTGCGGATCGCCGAGGAGTCCGGCGCCGCCGTCGTCTTCGTCACCCACTCCATCCCGGAGGCGGTCTTCTGCTCCGACCGGGTCGTCGTCATGTCACCGCGCCCGGGCCGGATCGTCGACATCGTCGCGACCGGTCCGGCGTCGGGCCGACGCGACGAGGACTACCGCGACGCCGACGCGTTCGCGCACACTGTCAGCCGAGTGCGCCACCTGCTCCACCACGGAGCGAATGCCCCTATGCTGTGACGAGTTCGTTGCTCGACGGGGCTGTCGGCGACGGATTTCGCAGGATGATCGTCGCATCGACAAGGAATCGATAGTCATGAGCCAGACTCCTGATCTGGACGCCCGCGCCTTCGAGCTCGACCGGGCACACGTCTTCCACTCCTGGTCCGCGCAGGGCGCGCTCAAGCCGCTGGTCTTCGCCGGCGGGCTGGGCTCCCGGCTCTGGGACCACGCCGGGAGGAGCTACCTCGACTTCTCCAGCCAACTGGTCAACGTCAACATCGGCTACCAGCATCCCGCGGTGGTCGCGGCGATCCAGGAGCAGGCCGCGACGCTGACCATGGTCGACCCCAAGCACGCCAACCTGGCGCGGGGCGAGGCCGCCGAGCGGATCACCGCTCATGCCCCCGACGGCTTCGACAAGGTCTTCTTCACCAACGGCGGCGCCGACGCCAACGAGAACGCCATCCGAATGGCGCGGCTGTTCACCGGCCGGGAGAAGGTGCTCTCCACCTATCGCTCCTACCACGGCAACACCGGTGCCGCGATCGTCGCCACCGGCGACTGGCGTCGGCCGGCCGGCAACGAGTTCGCCCACGGCCATGTCCACTTCTTCGGCCCCTACCTCTACCGCACGGAGTTCTGGGCGGGTACGCCGCAGGAGGAGTCGGAGCGGGCGCTGCGGCACCTGCGTCGCGTCATCGAGGCGGAGGGCCCGGCCACCGTGGCCGCGATCCTGCTCGAGACCATTCCCGGGACGGCGGGCGTGCTGGTGCCTCCGGACGGCTACCTGGCCGGCGTACGGGCGCTGTGCGACGAGTTCGGCATCGTCCTCATCGCCGACGAGGTGATGGCCGGCTTCGGTCGGGCCGGCGAGTGGCTGGCGATCGACCACTGGGGGATCACCCCCGACCTCATCACCTTCGCCAAGGGCGTCAACTCCGGCTACGTCCCGGCCGGCGGCGTCATCATCTCCAACCCGATCGCCCACCACTTCGACGAGCGGGTCTTCCCGGGCGGGCTGACCTACTCCGGTCACCCGTTGGCGATGGCGGCCATCGTCGCCGCGCTCGACGCGATGGCGTCCGAGGGGATCGTGGCCAATGCCCGCAGCGTCGGCCAGGACCACATCGCGCCCGCGCTGGCCAAGCTCGCAGAGCGCCACGACGTCGTCGGCGAGGTCCGCGGCCTCGGGGTCTTCCACGCCATCGAGCTGGTCGCCGACCGCGCCACCCGCGAGCCGCTGCCCGACGCCGCCATGGGCACCGTGCGGACCAGGCTGCTGGAGCGCGGACTGCTGCCCTTCATCGTCAACAACCGCATCCACGTCGTACCCCCGTGCGTCGTCACGCCCGAGGAGGTCGCCGAGGGCGTGGCGATCATCGACGACGTCCTCGCCACCCTGTAGCAAGGCGGGTCAGCCGGCTCGCGGGGGCTTGTCCACAGGCCGCCTCCCGATCGGTGGCGCGCTGCCGACCGCCCGCCTAGGCTCGGGGCATCTCGGACCCGGAGGAGGACACCATGACCGCTCAGCCCAGCGAGCTCGGCCGCAAGGTCGTTCAGCTCAGCGACGACGTCATGTTCATCTACCAGAAGCTTGACCGTCTCGAGAAGCGTCAGCGGCGCTTCGCCAAAGAGACCCGCAAGCGGTTCGACGCCGTTGATGGACGGCTCGACGCCATCGACGGGCGGCTCGACGCCATCGACGGGCGGCTCGACGTCATCGACGGGCGGCTGGATGCGCATGACGCTCGGTTCGACACCATCGACGCGACCCTTGCCGAGGTGCTCCGCCGGCTCCCCGGGCCCACGCCCTAGGAGCGCTCCAGGGTAGGTCCGGCGGTGCCGGAGCCGGAGGTGCCCTCGTCGACATAGACCGCGACGCGCGCCGCATGGCCCGGCACCTCGCGGTACGTTCCTGGCATGAGGGCAGCCCACACCGTCGCGCAGATCCGGGCGGCCGAGGCCGCGCTGATGGCGCGGTTGCCGGAGGGCGCTCTGATGCAGCGGGCGGCGACCGGCCTGGCCCATGCCGTCGTCGACCTGCTCGGTGGTGGCTACGGCCGGCGCGTCGTGCTGCTCGTCGGTCCGGGAGACAACGGCGGCGACGCGCTGTACGCCGGCGCGCTGCTCGCCCGCCGGGGCGCGGCCGTCGAGGCCTGGCTGCTCGGCGACCGCGCTCACGAGGGCGGCCTGGCCGCGCTGCGGGCCGCTGGCGGCGTGGTGACCGCGCCCCGGCCGCTGCGCAAGGGCTCGGTCGACGTCGTCGTGGACGGCATCCTCGGCATCGGCGGCCGGCCGGGGCTGCCCGCCCGCGTCGCCGAGGCGCTCGTGCCGATCAGTCCCTCGATCCCGATGGTCGCCGTCGACGTGCCCTCCGGGGTCGATGTGGATACCGGCGAGCTCGCCGGGATGGCGGTACGCGCCGACCTCACCATCACCTTCGGCACCCACAAGCTCGCCCACCTCGCCGACCCGGCGGCCCGCTGCTGTGGCGTCGTACACCTGGTCGACCTCGGCCTCGACCTCCCACCGGCGCCGGTCGAGGCGCTGCAGGCCGCCGATGTCGCCCGGCTGCTGCCCCGGCCGGCGCCCGACGCGCAGAAGTACGGCCGCGGCGTGGTCGGCCTGCGTACCGGCAGCGCCCGCTACCCCGGCGCGGCGCTGCTCAGCACCGCCGGCGCCGGCACCGGCCTGGCCGGCATGGTCCGCTACGTCGGCAGCGCCGCCGACGTGGTCAAGCAGCATCACCCGGAGGTCGTCGGCGAGGGCCAGGTCCAGGCCTGGGTCGTGGGGTCCGGCACCGACGCCGACGCCGCGGACCAGCTCGCGGCGGCGCTGGCCGACGGCGTCCCGGTCGTGATCGACGCCGACGCGCTGGCCCACCTCACCGGCCCGGTGCCCGGCGCTGTGCTCACCCCGCACGCCGGCGAGCTCGCCGCGATGCTCGGGGAGCAGCGCGAGGACATCGAGGCGCGGCCGCTGCACCACGTCCGGGAGGCGGCCGCCCGCTACGGCTGTGTCGTCCTGCTGAAGGGCCGCCGGACCCTCGTCGCCAGCCCGGACGGCCCGGTCCGGATCAACACCACCGGCACGCCCTGGCTGGCGACGGCAGGAGCCGGCGACGTCCTGGCAGGTCTGGTCGGCAGCCTGCTCGCGGCCGGCCTCGGCCCACTCGACGCCGCCAGCGTCGGCGCCTGGCTGCACGGCGCCGCCGCGACCCTGGCCAGCCGTGACGGACCTCTCACCGCGACGAGGGCGGCCCAGGCGCTCCCGGAGGTGATGAGAGAGTTGCCGTCGTGAGGGGGATGCCGTGACGAGCCGCGCGGAGATCGTGGTCGACCTGGCGGCCGTCCGGCACAACGTACGGCGCCTGGCCTACCTCACCCAGACCCCGGTGATGGTCGTGGTCAAGGCCGACGGCTACGGCCACGGCATGGTCGAGGTGGCCCGGGCCGCCCGCGAGGCCGGCGCGCCCTGGCTCGGCGTTGCCGCCCCCGCCGAGGCGCTACGGCTGCGCGAGGCCGGCGACACCGGCAGACTGCTCACCTGGCTGAGCGTGCCTCGCGACGACCTGGCCGCACTGGTCGAGCGCGACGTCGACCTCACCGCCTACACCCTCGCCGAGCTCGACCAGATCGCCGACGCGGCGCGCCGCGCCAACCGCCGGGCCCGGCTCCAGCTCAAGGTCGACACCGGCCTCTCCCGGGGCGGCGCCATGCCGGCGGACTGGCCGATGCTGTTCGAGCACGCCCGGAAGGGCCAGGATCGGGGCATCTGGAAGGTGACGGGCATCTGGTCCCACCTCGCCTCCAGCGAGGTCCCCGAGGACCCCGCCAACGACGCCCAGGAGAAGGTCTTCCGGGAGGCCCTCGCCGAGCTGGCCGAGGCCGGGCTCACCCCCGAGGTGCGGCACCTGGGCAACTCGGCCGGGGCGATCTTGCGGCCCAGCGCCCGGTTCGACCTGGTGCGCGTCGGCATCGCGGCGTACGGCCTCCCCCCAGGCCCCGGCGTGATCACCGGACTCGGGCTGCGACCGGCGATGACGCTGCGTGCCGACCTGGCGATGGTCAAGGACGTCCCGGCCGGCGCCGCGGTCTCCTACGGCGGCCACTGGGTCGCGCCGGCACCGACCAGTCTGGGCCTGGTCCCGGTCGGCTACGCCGAGGGCATCCCGCGCGCGGCGGCCGACCGAGCCGAGGTGTGGATCGCCGGCGCCCGGCGGCCGATCCGGGGCACCATCTGCATGGACCAGTTCGTCGTCGACCTCGCCGGCGACCACCCGCCGGTCGGCGAGGACGTCGTCCTGTTCGGGCCCGGCGACAGCGGCGAACCGACCGCGCAGGAGTGGGCGGAGGCGGCGGGAACCATCTCCTATGAGATCGTCACGCGGCTGGGTGGGAGACTGACCAGGCGTCACATCGACACAGACAGGGAGGCCTGAGGTGGGTCTGTCCGCTCGCATCGCCGGGGCCGCCGCCGGAGCCGCCGGTCTCGCCGCCACCGGAGCCGCCGTCCGGGTGGCGCAGCGACGCCGCTCCATCGCCCGTCGCCGCGGCGACGCGACGCCGTTCGGCTCGCTGCGAGCCCCGGCGCGCACCGTCGTCACCAACGACGGCGTGCCCCTCCAGGTGGAGGTCGACGAGGCCACCTCGGACCTGACCGTGGTCTTCGTCCACGGCTACGCCCTCAACCTCGACTGCTGGCACTTCCAGCGGGCCGCCTACCGGGGTCTGGTCCGCACCGTCTTCTACGACCAGCGCTCGCACGGCCGCTCGGGTCGCGGCTCCATCAAGGAAGGCACCATCGACCAGCTCGGCACCGACCTCAAGAGCGTCATCGACGCGGTCGTCCCCGAGGGCCCCGTCGTGCTCGTCGGCCACTCCATGGGCGGCATGACCATCGTGGCCTTCGCCGAGCAGTTCCCGGAGCTGTTCGCGCCCGCCGACCAGGGCGGCCGGATCGCCGGCGTCGCGCTGATCTCCACCACCGCCGGCGGCCTCGACCCGGCCCGGCTCTTCTTCCCTCTGGTCCCGGCCCGGTTCGGCGCCGGCATCACCAGCGGCACCCTACGGGCGCTCGCTCGCGGCCACCGTGCCGTCGACGGCGCCCGGCGCCTGGGCCGCTCGATCGCCACCGTCGCCACCGACGCCTTCGCCTTCGGCGACAAGGTGCCTGCCGGCTACGTCGAGTTCGTCAACGACATGCTCTCGGCGACGCCCTTCCAGGTGGTCGCGGAGTTCTTCCCCGGCTTCAAGGAGCTCGACAAGTTCGACCACGTCCACATCCTCGGCCGGGTGCCGACCACCGTCATCTGCGGCACCGCCGACCGGCTCACCTCCATCGGTCACGCCCGCAAGCTGCACAGCCGCATCCCGGGCTCGGTGCTCGTGGAGTGCCAGGGCGCCGGCCACATGGTCATCCTGGAGCGGCACGGCCAGGTCAACGCCGCCCTCGACCAGCTGCTCGCGGCAGCGGCCGAGGGGGCACACCGGTGACGACCGTCGGGACCGGGCTCGACGTCAGGCGGGTCGGCCCGGAGCAGGCCGCCACGGTGCTCGGCATCGTCCGGGCGGCGTTCGGCGAGCGGCCGCCGCTGGACCCGCCCGCCGACGCGCTCGGCGAGACCGTCGAGACGATCGCCGAGAGGCTCGCCGCCCACGGCGGCCTGCTGGCGATGCTCGACGGCGAGCCGGTCGGCAGCCTGGTGCTCGACCCGGTCGGCCGGACCGTCTACCTGCGCCGGTTCGCGGTGCTCCCCGCCGTACAGAACCACGGCGTCGCGCACGCCATGGTGGCCGCCGCCGTCGAGGCGGCGCTCGGAGATCCGGTGCAGCGCTACGAGGACCTGACCGTGGTGGCTCGCGAGGAGCTGCCCCGCAACATCAGGTTCTGGGACAAGCAGGGCTTCCGGGAGATCGCCCGCACCTCGCCGTACGTCGAGATGCGCCGGCCGCTGCGCACCCACGTGGTCGAGATCGCCACCGCCGACGACATGCGCGCGCTCGGCGAGCGGCTGGCGGCCCAGCTGCGGGCCGGCGACCTGCTGGTGCTCTCCGGCGAGCTGGGCGCCGGCAAGACCACCTTCACCCAGGGGCTCGGCGCCGGGCTGGGGGTGCGCGGCGACATCACCTCGCCCACCTTCGTGATCGCCCGCGTCCACCCCTCGCTCGCCGACGGCCCGGAGCTGGTCCACGTCGACGCCTACCGCCTCGGCAGCTCTACCCATCCTCGGGCCGAGCTGGACGACCTCGACCTCGACACCGAGTTCGACGACGCGGTGACGGTCGTGGAGTGGGGGGAGGGGCTGGCCGAGGGGCTGGCCGAGTCGCACCTGGACATCCGCATCGTCCGGGCGCTGGCCGTCGACGAGCTCTCTGCCGAATTCGGAGGGGGTGGTCTCGATCCCCGCCGGGTCGAGATCACCCCAGTGGGACCGCGCTGGCACATCCTGGACTGGGGTGCCGTGTAGATGCTGCTCGCCTTCGACACGGCCACCCCCCAGGTCACCGTCGCGCTGTACGACGACGGCGTGGTCGCCGAGCGGGTCTCGGACCGCGCGATGAAGCACGGCGAGCAGCTCGCCCCGCTCATCGAGGAGGTGCTGACCGCAGCCGGCGCGACCCGCCACGACCTCACCGCCGTCGCGGTGGGCGCCGGACCCGGCCCGTTCACCGGGCTGCGCGTCGGCCTGGTCACCGCTCGCACCCTCGGCTTCGTGCTCGACATCCCCGTCCACGCCGTCTGCACCCTCGACGTGCTCGCCGTCGAGGCAGTCTCGACCGGGGCTGTCGACGCCGGCTTCGCGGTCGCGACCGACGCCCGTCGCAAGGAGGTCTACCTGGCGAGGTACGACGCCGACGGCAGCCGCCTCGGCGGGCCGGTCGTGATCCGCCCGGCCGACGCCGCGACCGACGGTCCCGTCGTGGGCGAGGGCGCGCTGCTCTACCCCGTCGACTTTCCGCGGGCCGTCGGTCCGGCGCGGCCGAGCGCAGGCTGGCTGGCCCGTACCGTCGCCGAGCAGCGGGCCGAGCTGCTCGACCCCGAGCCGCTCTACCTGCGCCGCCCCGACGCGGTCGCCCAGGCCGACCGATGATCCGCGAGGCGGTCCCGGCCGACGTACCCGCCGTCGCCGCGCTCGAGCTGCTCAGCTTCCCCGACGACGCCTGGACCCCGGACTACCTCACGCTCGCCGTCGACGGCGGCCTGCCCACGGTGAGCCTGCTGGTGGCCGACTCCGAGGACGGCGCGGTCGCCGGTCACGCCATTCTCAGCATCGTCTTCGAGGTCGCCGAGCTGCAGCGGATCGCCGTCCATCCGGCGTACCGCCGTCACGGTCTGGGCAGCGACCTCCTCGTCGAGGTGGTCGGCCGGTCGGCGGCGGCCGGCGCCGACCGGCTGCTGTTGGAGGTCCGTGAGGAGAACGCCGCCGCGCTCGCCCTCTACGCCGCCGCCGGCTTCACCGAGATCGACCGACGGCCGCGCTACTACCGCGACGGCGCCACCGGGGTCGTCCTCCAGCTCGACCTGGGGAAGTGCACATGAGCGAGCCGCTGGTGTTGGGGATCGAGACCTCGTGCGACGAGACCGGCGTCGGGATCGTGCGCGGCACGACGCTGCTCGCCGACGCGGTCGCCAGCAGCGTCGAGGAGCATGTCCGGTTCGGCGGCGTGGTGCCCGAGGTCGCCAGCCGCGCCCACCTCGAGGCCATGGTGCCCACGATCGAGCGAGCCTGCGAGACCGCCGGCGTCGGGCTCGCCGATGTGGACGCCATCGCGGTGACCAGCGGGCCCGGGCTTGCCGGCGCGCTGCTGGTCGGCGTGGCGGCCGCCAAGGCGCTGGCCCTCGGCCTCGGCAAGCCGCTGTACGGCGTCAACCATCTTGCCTCGCACGTCGCGGTCGACCAGCTCGAGCACGGCCGGCTGCCCGAGCCGTGCCTGGCGATGCTGGTCTCCGGCGGGCACTCCTCGCTGCTGCGCGTCGAGGACGTGACCGGTCACGGGAGGGGCGTCGAGCCGATGGGTGCCACCATCGACGACGCGGCGGGGGAGGCCTTCGACAAGGTGGCCCGGCTGCTCGGCCTGGGCTTCCCCGGCGGCCCGGTCATCGACCGCGAGGCCCGCTCCGGATCGTCGGTGGCGATCGCCTTCCCGCGTGGCCTCACCGCGCGCCACGACCTGGAGCGGCACCGCTTCGACTTCTCCTTCTCCGGCCTCAAGACCGCGGTCGCCCGCTGGGTCGAGGCTCGCGAGCGCTCCGGCGAGCCGGTGCCGATCGCCGACGTGGCTGCCAGCTTCCAGGAGGCCGTCTGCGACGTGCTGGTCCGCAAGGCGCTCGATGCCGCGAGCAGCGAGGGCATCGAGGATCTGGTCATCGGCGGAGGGGTGGCCGCCAACAGCCGGCTCCGCGCGCTGGCCGAGGAGCGGGCCGGGAAGCTCGGCATCCGGGTCAGGGTGCCGCGGCCCGGCCTGTGCACCGACAACGGCGCCATGGTCGCCGCCCTCGGCGCCGAGATGGTCGCGCGCGGCCGCACCCCCAGCTCCCTCGACCTGCCGGCCGACTCCTCTCAGCCGGTCACCAGCGTCCTGGTCTGACGCGGGACGTCAGAGGAGGACGCCGGTGACCGGCGCGGGGGAGGGAGGTCAGGGGACGTCGACCGTGACGGAGCGGTACTTCACGTTCCCGGAGGCGTCGGCCAGCTTCACCTCGAGCCGGGCGCTCCCGGCGGCCACCGAGGCGGGGATCCGCAGCCGAAGGGTGTGCACCGTGCCGGAGGCAAGCCAGCCCCAGCGGCGGTGGGCCCGCACGTTGTCGCCCCGGATCAGCCGCAGCCGGGCGGCGACCCGCTCGTGGGTTCGCACCTTCACGATGGCGACCCGCCGGCCGCTGCGCCGCGTTGCGATCCGCACGCTGGTGGCCCGGGCGGCGACCCGGCCGGTAGTGGTGTCGGCCGTGCTGTCGGTCGTGGTGGAGGAGGTCGTGGTGGAGGAGGACGCGCTGGAGGAGGTGCCGTCGCCGAAGTCGAGGCTGGCGGTGAACGACCCGGTGTAGCCGGCGGTGGTGCTGCCGGTGAGCGGGACGAGCAGGCTGGCGTCGTACAGGCTGTCGTCGGAGTTGTGGGTGTCGCGGCCGGAGCTGCCCTGGTAGCCGCTGGTGTCCTGCACGGTGTCGTTGACGGTGTCGTCGAAGAAGAGCTGGGAGGTGAAGTTCACCGAGGAGGAGTCGGACAAGGCGACCCGGATCCGGAAGTGGATGTGGATGGTCCGGCTGACGTACCAGCCGGGCATGATCGTGGTGAAGGTGACCGCCCCGTTGGCGTCGGAGACCTGGTAGCCGCGCAGCCAGTCGACGCCGCGGTTGTCGGGGTTCCCGCTGCCGGACACATCGGAGTACTCGCCCTGTGCGTTGGCGTGCCAGATGTCGACATAGGCACCCGCCTGGGGGGTGCACTCGCCGCCGGCGTCCTGGAGGTTGATCGTCAGCGTGAGGGGGACGCCGCCCTGGATCGCTCCGGTCGTGCTGTCGGCGCGGATGTCGCTGCGGTTGAGCTGTTCGTCGACCCAGAACGGGCCCTGGGTCAGTTCGGGAGTCAGCGTCGCGCAGCCGGTCGAGGAGGCCAGCGCCAGCGAGGACGAGGCGCTGGGCACCGCCGCCACCGCCTGCTGGGCGAGGTCCCTGACGGCGGTCAGCGCGAAGAGTCCCGCGCCGGCGACGGCGCCGGTGCGCAGGACGGTACGACGAGTGGCGCGGTGGTTGTCCTCAAGCTCGGTCATGGCCTCACTTTCGGGCCGGCTGCTGTGACTGACCTGTGAGCGCGGGATCAGAATCGTGTGACCAGCAGACAGGTGCCCTCGCCGGCGACCCGGGTCATCACGATGGTGGCCTCGTTGGGGCCGCGCAGCGCCAGGCGGTGGCGCAATTGCTCGGGCACCACCGCCACGCCGCGCTTCTTGATCGTCAGCCGGCCGACGCCGCGCTCGCGCAGCGCCGCGCGCAGCGGCCGCTCCCGGTAGGGCAGCTCCTCGAGCACCCGGTAGCCGGTCGCGAACGGGGTCCGGAAGGACTCCTCGGAGGTGACATAGGCGAGGTGCTCGTCGAGCAGGCCACCCCGGACGCCGGCGGCGACGGCGGTCACCAGGCCGGCCCGGATCACCGCGCCATCGGGCTCGTAGAGGAACTCGCCGACCTTGCGGACCTCGCCGGCGCCCGTGCCCGGCGGGGGAGCGTCCTCGTCGGTCAGCGTGGCCAGCCCGCCGCCCTGCCAGTGAGGAGGGGCGATCACGGTGGCGCGTCGTCGTACCGTCGCGAGGCGGCCGGCCCACAGCGCCGCCTCCTTGACCTCGCCGCGGTCGGAGACCCACTCGCCCTCGACGCCGGGTGGGATCAGGCCGTGCGGGATGCCCGGCGCGACCTTGACGCAGGCGTCGCGGGTGAACAGCGTGCTCACCCACGACCACGGCGGCGTCCAGCCCTCGGGGTCGAAGGTGCGCCCTCGTGCGCCGCGTCGAGCCGGGTCGGCGAAGGCCACGTCGAAGGGGGAGTGGTCCACCCTGGTCGCGTCGGCCACGCTCACCGCGCCGGGCAGCCCGAGAGCGGCCAGGTTGGCCCGCGCCACCGCGACCCGCACCGGGTCCAGGTCGACGCCGGCGCTGGTCAGGCCGGCCCGCGCCGCTGCGATCAGGTCGCCGCCGATGCCGCAGCCGAGGTCGACCAGTGTCGCTGCGCCGAAGGCGCTCAGTCGGGCGGCCCGATGGTCGGCGACAGCCGCTCGGGTGGCCTGCTCCAGCCCGTCGGGAGTGAAGTACATCCGCTCGGCGGCCTCCCCGAACTTGGCCACCGCCTTGGCGCGCAGCTCCACCTGGGTCGTTGCCGCGGCGACGTACGGCGCCTGCCACTCCTTGCGCAGGATCGTCTGTGCCCGCAGCGGCTCGAGGCCCGTCAGCTCGCTTGCCCGGGCCAGCAGCCGCTGGCCGTCGTCGGTGAGCAACCAGGCCAGCGCGTCGGGGTCCACGAGCCCATCCAACACCACCGCCCTGGCACTCATTGATCGTGAGTGCTAACGTCTGAGTTGGCACTCTCAGGTCGAGTGTGCCAATGACGTTCTCATCAGATTCGCCCATCGAAGTGTGAAGGGGAGGTCGACACCGTGTCGATCAACATCAAGCCTCTCGAGGACCGCATCGTCATCAAGCAGGTCGAGGCTGAGCAGACCACCGCCTCCGGCCTGGTGATCCCGGACACCGCCAAGGAGAAGCCGCAGGAGGGCGAGGTCCTCGCGGTCGGACCCGGTCGCGTCGACGACAACGGCAACCGGGTCCCGCTCGACGTCAACGTCGGCGACAAGGTCATCTACAGCAAGTACGGCGGCACCGAGGTCAAGTACGGCGGCGAGGACTACCTCATCCTCTCGGCGCGTGACGTCCTGGCTGTCATTTCCTGACCAAGCCTCGTGACTCGGGACGTCATGCGAAGCGGCTGCTCGGACAGCCAACTCGGATGACGTCCCGAGTCGTTTGAATCATCTCGAAGGAGAGATATGCCGAAGATCCTGGAGTTCGACGAGAACGCCCGCCGCGCGCTCGAGCGCGGCGTGGACGCGCTCGCCAACGCCGTCAAGGTGACCCTGGGCCCCAAGGGCCGCTATGTCGTGCTCGACAAGAAGTGGGGCGCCCCGACCATCACCAACGACGGTGTCACCGTCGCTCGTGAGGTCGAGTTGGACGACCCGTTCGAGAACCTCGGTGCGCAGCTCACCAAGGAGGTCGCCACCAAGACCAACGACGTCGCCGGTGATGGCACCACCACCGCGACCGTGCTGGCCCAGGCGCTGGTCCACGAGGGCCTCCGGGCCGTCGCCGCCGGCGCCAACCCGATGGGTCTCAAGCGCGGCATGGACCAGGCTGCCACCGCTGTCGGCGACGCACTGCGCGCCTCCGCCCGCGACGTGGACAGCAAGGAGGACATGGCCGCCGTCGCGACCATCTCCAGCCGCGACTCCCACATCGGCGCGCTGCTGGCCGACGCCTTCGACAAGGTCGGCAAGGACGGCGTCATCACCGTCGAGGAGTCCAACACCACGGGCACCGAGCTCGAGTTCACCGAGGGTATGCAGTTCGACAAGGGCTACATCTCGGCCTACTTCGTGACCGACCCGGAGCGGATGGAGGCCGTCCTCGACGAGCCCTACATCCTGCTGCACCAGGGCAAGATCAGCTCGATCCAGGAGCTGCTGCCGCTGCTGGAGAAGGTCGTCGGGACCGGCAAGCCGCTCTTCATCCTCGCCGAGGACGTGGAGGGCGAGGCGCTGTCCACGCTCGTCGTCAACAAGATCCGCGGCGCGTTCAACGCCGTCGCGGTCAAGGCGCCGGCGTTCGGCGACCGCCGCAAGGCGATCCTGCAGGACATCGCCATCCTGACCGGCGGCACCGTGATCTCGCCGGAGGTCGGCCTCAAGCTCGACCAGATCGGCCTGGAGGAGCTGGGCACCGCCCGGCGCGTCGTCATCACCAAGGACAACACCACCATCGTCGACGGTGGCGGCGATCCCGCTCAGGTCGAGGGCCGGGTCGGCCAGATCAAGGCCGAGATCGAGAACACCGACTCCGACTGGGACCGCGAGAAGCTCCAGGAGCGACTCGCGAAGCTGGCCGGTGGCGTGTGCGTGATCAAGGTCGGCGCCCATACCGAGGTGGAGCTGAAGGAGAAGAAGCACCGCATCGAGGACGCCGTCTCCGCGACCCGCGCCGCGATCGAGGAGGGCATCGTCGCCGGCGGTGGCTCGGCCCTGATCCACGCGGTCTCCGTGCTGGAGAAGGACCTCGGCCTGTCCGGTGACGAGGCTGTCGGCGTGCGCATCGTGCGCAAGGCCGCCGACGAGCCGCTGCGCTGGATCGCCGAGAACGGTGGCGACAACGGTTATGTCATCACCACCAAGGTGCGCGAGCTCGGCGCGGGCAACGGCTACAACGCCGCCACGGGGGAGTACGGCGACCTGGTCGCCCAGGGCGTCATCGACCCGGTCAAGGTCACCCGCTCGGCACTGGTCAACGCCGTCTCGATCGCCGGCCTGCTGCTGACCACGGAGACCCTGGTGGTCGACAAGCCCGAGGATGAGGAGCCGGCTGCCGCCGCTGGTCACGGCCACGGCCACGGCCACTGACGACTCGGCAGAAGTGCGGGCCCGAGAGGGCGCGAGTCGGCAGAAGTGCTGCTCTGAGAAGGTTCGAGTCGGCGCTAGTGCAGGTCTGGGACC
>NZ_JASGDQ010000040.1:0-35445 GCF_047607185.1 Nocardioides sp.
GCTCACTGGTCTACCTTCCTGATGTTGGCGCTTCCCGATGGAGCGTCAATGCACCCGAGGTGCCACCAGGTCATCGCCCTGCTCGCTCGACGCCGTTGATGTCCAGCATGAGATCTGCGAGGTCTGGTGGTGTCCCGGGACGTGCAGACCGTCGACAGGGCTGAGCGCCTCCGAGCGCCGATCAGTGAGCGAACCGGCAGCCACGTCCCGGTACCCACGGCACCAGATGAAGGTGCCTCCCCACTGGGACTAGCAGCGAGGAGGCTGACGTGAAGTCTGCCAGCAACACCCTGCCCGAGGAACCCCTCAACGACGTGACCGCCGGAATCGACTGGGCACGCGACGACCACGCCGTCAGCGTCGTCGACCGACGCGGCCGCGAGATCGCCCGCACCATGGTCGAACACACCGCAGCCGGACTGCGTGACCTGATCACCTTTCTGGCTCGACACGGTGTCGGCGAGGTAGCGATCGAACGACCCGACGGACCGGTCATCGACACCCTGCTCGGCGCTGCACTGACCGTAGTGGTGATCAGCCCGAACCAGGTCAAGAACCTCCGCGGCCGCTACGGCTCCGCAGGCAACAAGGACGACCGGTTCGACGCGTTCGTGCTCGCCGACACTCTGCGCACCGACCGCGCCCGGCTGCGACGGCTCGAGCCCGACACCGCCGACACCATCGCGTTGCGCCGTGCCTGCCGGGCCCGCAAGGACCTCGTCTCCCACCGCGTCGCGGTAGCCAACCAGCTCAGATCCCATCTGCGTAATGTGTTTCCCGGCGCAGTCGGGATGTTCGCCGATCTCGACTCCACGATCAGTCTGGCGTTCCTGGGCCGGTTCACCACCCAGACCCGAGCCGACTGGCTGACCCCGCAACGCCTGACCGACTGGCTGACCAAACAGGGCTACTCCGGCCGGACCGACCCCGCCACACTGCACGCCCGACTGACCGCCGCACCCCGCGGCATCACCGGCACCGACGCCGACACACAAGCCCACATCACCCAGGCACTGCTCGCGGTCTTGACCACCCTGGTCGCTCAGATCAAAACACTCTCGGCCCAGATCGAGGCCCAGCTCGCCGCGCACGCCGACGCCCACATCTTCACCAGCCTGCCCCGATCCGGTCGCGTCCGCGCGGCCCGGCTGCTCGCCGAGATCGGCGACTGCCGAGCCAAGTTCCCCACCCCCGAATCGCTGGCCTGCCTCGCCGGCGCCGCACCCTCGACCCGACAATCCGGCAAACTCCGCGCCGTCACCTTCCGCTGGTCCTGCGACAAACAACTCCGCGACGCCGTCACCGACTTCGCCGGCGACACCCGCCACACCAACCCCTGGGCCGCCGATCTCTACCAACGCGCCCGCGACCGAGGCCACGACCACCCCCACGCCGTCCGCATCCTCGCCCGCGCCTGGCTCTACGTCATCTGGCACTGCTGGCAGCAAAACGTCGCCTACAACCCCGACCGCCACCACGCCCTCCAACGAGTCCTCACAGCCGCCCAGAACCAGGCGGCTTGACACAGGGCTTCTCATGCCAGTCGCTGCTCCTTCAGCAGCGCCGCGAGCTGGTAGAGCCCGCCGAGGTCGACCCCGCCCGGCAGTCTCGGCAGCTCGTACGACGGCACCTCGAGCCCCTGGACGACCTCCCGCTGGGCGTCCTCCAGTGCGCGCCGCTCGGCGTGCTCGGCGGCCTCGGCCACCAGCCCGTCGACCAGCTGCGGGGTTGCCTCGATGCCGACCCGGTCGAGGTCCTTCGCGATGGCGGTGCGGTCGAGGGTGCCGGCTCCGGCCGCCGCCAGGTCGGCGGGGTCGAGGTCGCGGGAGCGGACCAGGTTGACCACCACGCCGCCCACCGGCAGGCCGGCGCGGTGCAGCTCGGTGATGCCGTCCGCGGTCTCCTGGACCGGCATCTCCTCGAGCAGGGTGACCAGGTGGACCGCCGTACGGACCGACCGGAACAGGGTCATCATGGTGTCCGCCTGATGCTTGATCGGCCCCACCTTGGCGAGCCCGGCCACTTGGTCGGAGACGTTGAGGAACTGGGTGATCCGGCCGGTCGGCGGCGCGTCGAGCACCACCGCGTCGTAGTGGCGGGCGCCCTTGTTGCGGCTGTTGCGCTGCACCGCCTCGAAGACCTTGCCGGTGAGCAGCACGTCGCGCACGCCCGGCGCGATGGTGGTGGCGAACTCGACGACCCCGAACCGGTCCAGTGCCTTCCCGGCGCGGCCCAGCTTGTAGTACATCGCGAGGTACTCCAGCAGTGCCGCCTCCGCGTCGATGTGGAGCGCGTAGACGTTGCCCGGGGTCTGCCCCTCCCCGGTCAGGCCGGTGGCGATGCGGGTCTCGGCGTAGGGGAGTGGGTCGACGTCGAACATCCGGGCGATGCCCTGCCGGCCCTCGACCTCGCAGAGCAGCACGTTCTTGCCCTGGCTGGCCAGCCCGAGGGCGAGCGCCGCCGCCACCGTCGACTTGCCGGTGCCGCCCTTCCCGCTCACGACGTGCAACCGCACCCGTGACCAGTCCGACGCCGTCGCCATAGACGGTGACTGTAGCGGTGCGGTCGCCGTCGCGGGCGCGGGTCAGGTCGGGTGCACCGGGCAACGCCCGCCGTCGCGTCCACCCCCGGTCGGACGTGAGTAGGGTGCGGGTATGACCAAGTGGGAGTACCAGGTCGCCCCGATCCTCAACCACGTCGCGGGGCAGATCCTCAACAATTTCGGCCAGGACGGCTGGGAGCTCGTCACCATCACCGACAACGGCTCCGGCAACCTGGTCGGCTACTTCAAACGGCCCGTCGAATGACCCCCGAGGAGGCTCTGGCCGAGATCGGCCTGACCGTCCCGGAGGTGGTGCCGCCGGTGGCGGCGTACCTCCCGGCCCTGCGCAGCGGCAGCTACGTCTACACCTCAGGCCAGCTGCCGATGCGTGCTGGCGCGCTGATCGCCACCGGCAAGCTCGGCGGCGAGGTGACCTCGGAGGTGGGGTACGAGTGCGCTCGCCAGTGCGCCCTCAACGCCATCGCGGCGGTCAAGGCGGAGGTCGGTGACCTCTCGCTGGTCAGGCGGATCGTGAAGGTGGTCGCCTTCGTCGCCTCCACGCCCGACTTCACCGGTCAGCCCGGGGTCGCCAACGGCGCCTCGGAGCTGTTCGGCCAGGTCTTCGGAGAGGCCGGCAAGCACGCGCGCTCCGCCGTCGGGGTGCCGGTGCTGCCGCTGGACGCACCGGTCGAGGTCGAGGTCGTCGTCGAGCTGTGAGGATCTCCCTGCCGCCGTCGCTGATCGAGAAGGCCCGGGCGTACGCCGACGGGTCGGTCACCCCCGTCGAGCCACGTGACGCCGCGACCGTGCTGCTGTTGCGCCCCGGCGCCGACGGGCCGGAGGTGTTCGTGATGCGCCGACGTACGTCGATGGCGTTCGCCGGCGGCATGGTTGCCTTCCCCGGCGGTGGCGTGGCGCCCGAGGACGTCGTCGATCTCGCCGACGGCTGGGTCGAGCGGCTCGGCGCCGCCTCGCCGGTCCAGGCCGCCGCCGTCGTCGCCGCCGCGGTCCGCGAGCTGGAGGAGGAGACCGGCGTCATCCTCGCGCCGAGCGAGCTCGGCCTGTGGGATGCCTGGACGACCCCGGTCTTCGAGACGCGTCGCTACCGCACCTGGTTCTTCACCGCGCTGCTGCCCGAGGGCCAGGAGGCGCTGGAGCTGTCCACCGAGTCCTCGTCGGTGGAGTGGGTCTCGCCCGCGGCCGCGCTCGACCGGGCCGACGCCGGTGAGTGGACCATGCTGCCGCCGACCTACGGCTCGATGCTGCGGCTGGCCACCTTCTCCTCGGTCGAGGAGGTCATGGCCGAGACCGTCGAGGCGCGCGTCGCCATGTTCACGCCGACGCTGGAGGGCGAGCTGCTCACTGCGCCCGACTGGATGGTGCCACTGTTGGAGGCGCGGCGGCGATGACCTGGGCGGGCGGCTCGTTCGGACCGCACGAGTGCGTGCTGGCGGCCAACCCGGGGCCGATGACCCTCGACGGCACCAACACCTGGGTGCTGCGCTCGGGCGAGCGGTCCCTGGTCGTCGACCCCGGTCCGCTCGACGATGCCCACCTCGCGGCCGTCGCGGCGGCGGCCGGCGACGTCGCCGGGGTGCTGCTCACCCATCACCACCTCGACCACTCCGCGGGGGCGCGGGAGCTCGCGGAGCGAGTCGGTGCGCCGGTACGGGCGCTCGATCCGGCGTACACCCTCGGCGCCGAGGGGCTCCACGACGGCGAGGTCGTCGCCGTCGGCGATCTCGAGGTGCGCGTCGTCGCCACGCCGGGCCACACCCGCGACTCGCTGTCGTTCTACCTGCCCTCCGACGGCGCGATCCTCACCGGCGACACCGTGCTCGGCCGAGGCACCACCGTGGTGGCTCACCCCGACGGCGCCCTCGGCGCCTATCTCGACTCCCTCGACCGGCTGCACGCGCTCGCCGAGGCCCACGAGGTCGAAGCGATCTGGCCTGGCCACGGCCCGGTCATCGAGCGGGCGCTGCCGGTGCTCGACTACTACATCTCTCACCGGCGCGAACGGCTCGCCCAGGTCGAGACCGCCCTCGGCCGGCTCGACGCCACCCCGGCATCGGCCGACCCACGCCAGGTGGTCGAGATCGTGTACGCCGACGTCGACCGGGTCCTCTGGGGCGCCGCCGAGCTCTCCGTCCGAGCCCAGCTGGCCTATCTAGCCACCCGCTGACCCCGCTCCCCCCGCCCGCCGAGAGGTCCCTGATTGCCCGCCGAGAGGTCTCTCATTGCCCCTCGAGGGGTCTCTTTCTGCCCGCCGAGAGGTCTCTGATTGCCCGGTGACGATCCGGGACTTTTCGAGGGGCGATCCGGGACCTCTCGAGGGGCGATTCGGGACGTTTCGCGGGGCAATCCGGGACTTTTCGAGGGGCAATGAGGGACCTCTCGGCGGGCGGGGGGCGGGTCAGGCGCAGCCGCCGGTGGAGACGCGGGCGGTGCGCCCGGCGCCCTCGCTGGCGAGCTTCTCCACCTGGCCGGCGGTGAGCGCGTAGCCGGTGTCGGGGTCGGTCACCGACGCGGCGAAGACGACGCCGACGACCTCGCCGTCGGAGTCCACGATCGGACCGCCGGAGTTGCCGGGACGGATCAGGCCGCGGATGGAGTAGACGTCTCGGATAACGGTGCCCTGGCCGTAGATATCGGGCGAGCGGAGCCGCTGCTGGGAGCGGATCCGGCCCGGCTGCACGTCGTACGGCCCATCCTCGGGGTAGCCCAGGATCGCGACGCCGTCCTGCGGCTCGGCGGTGTCGTCGAACTCCAGCGGATTGGCCGCGCCGCTGTCGAAGGAGATCACCGCGATGTCGATGCCGGAGTCGTAGAGGACGACCCGGCCGGCGGTCTCCTCGCCGCCGATCTCGACGGCCGGGTCGGTGACACCGGCGACGACGTGGGCGTTGGTCATCAGGTAGCCCGGCGCGACCAGGAAGCCGCTGCCCTCGACGCCGCTGCCGCAGGAGTTGGTGCCGGTCACCTTGAGGACCGAGCCGGCGGCGCGTACGACGTCGGGGTCGGTCTTGAGCCGCTTCGGCCCGGCGCCCACCTTGACGATCCGCTCCGGTGCGAACGGCTCGAGGTAGCGGGGGAAGAACGAGGTGCCGACGACGTTGTTGAACCGGTCCAGCGCGCGACTGGCCCCGCTCGGCATCACGCCGTTGACGCTGCTGAGGATCGTCGAGCCGCGGACCGCGTTGGTGATGCCGGAGATGCGCGAGCCGGAGATCGCGACGCCGAGCGCCCAGGCCACCAGGAGCACCGCCAGCGCGGAGAGCGCGGCGCCACCGACCGCGTCCACGAGGCGGACCGGCTGCCAGCGGATGCTGTCGCGGACCTTCGCGCCGACGTACTGCAGCACCCCCTGGCCCAGCGACGCCGCCAGGATGACGACGAACAGGGCGCCGAGCGAGACCCACAGCGAGGGCGCGGCGTCACCGAGCAGCCTCGGCGCCAGCCAGACGCCCAGCAGGCCGCCGAGCAGCAGCCCGGCGGTCGCGAACGCGCCGGTGACGAAGCCCTGCCAGTAGCCCGACAGCGCGTAAGCCACCAGCAGCAGGACCAGGCACCAGTCGATCCAGTTCACTCGTGCGACCATTCCTGGACGTCGCGGTCCTGGGCGCGCTCGCGGCCGGCGAGCATGTACGGCGGCAGGTCCACCTCGGGCGCGTCGGGCATGTCGTCGATCCAACCGAGGAAGTCGAGGAATCGCGCGACGACACCCCCGGTGAATCCCCACAAGATGACGTCTTTGTCGGGACCGATCAGGAAGCCGGGCGTCTTCCAGCCGTGTCGCGGTGAGACGACCGTGATCCGGTGGGCCGGGTCGGCCAGCTCGCTGATCGGCACCCGGTAGACCGCGTGCACCTCCTCGGCGCTGGCCGGCTCGACCTCGCGGGGGTCGTCCCACCAGCCCAGCACGGGAGTCACCGCGAAGTGGCTCGGCGGGAGGTAGAGCTCCGGCAGCGTGCCCAGCACGTCCACGGACTGGGGCGGGATGCCGGCCTCCTCGTCGGCCTCGCGCAGCGCCGCCTCGATCGGAGTCTCGCCGGGGTCGAGCGACCCGCCGGGGAAGGAGACCTGTCCGGGATGGGAGCGCATGGTGTGGGCGCGCTCGGTGAGCAGGATGTCGGGGCCGCGCTCGCTCTCGCCGAAGAGCATCAGCACCGCGCTGCGCCGGGGGGCGGAGCCCTCCGGCACCCCGAAGGCGGTCAGGTCGGTGGCTTTGATGTGCGCCGCGCCGGCCACGACGTCGGCCAGCCAGTCGGGTCGGCTCACAGGTCCAGGCCGAGATGCTCGTCGACCATCGCCACGACCTCGTCCAGCGACTTCAGTCCCCCCGGAACGCCGTCGCTCAACTTGCCATCGGCGGAGAGGAAGAAGAACGTCGGCTGCCCGATGATGCGCAGATCGGTCTGTTGCAGGTCGCCGCCCGGATCGGCCACCAACGGGTAGGTGACGCCGCGCTCGTGAGCCTGCTTGAGCGCCACGCCGGGATAGGTGTCGTTGGTGTCGACGCCCAGGATCGGAACCCGGTCGCCGTACTTCTCCCAGAACTCCTCCAGCGCCGGCATCTCATCGATGCAGTAGGCGCAAGCCGAGGACCAGAAGTTGAGGATCAGGGGTCCCTTCAGCGTGGAAAGGTCGGTCTCGGTGCCGCCGCCAAGGCACTGCAGCTTCTTCCTCGGCAGGCCTCCATCGGTCGTCTGCCCGGTCGGACAGTCGACGATGCCCGTCTTGGCTTTGATCGCGACCAGCTCCGGCGTGGCGACGTCGATGTCAGAGTCGTGAGGCGGCGTGATGCCGGCACCATCACAAGCCGTGAGCAGCAGCGCCACGAGAACGATCAGCCGCTTCATCAGTTGGGCCCCTCGGTCCGCAGCAGCTTGGCCGCGGCGACCGGATCGGTCGGCCCCACGCCGTACGACGGGCACAGCCCGGACACCGGACAGGCCCCGCACGCCGGCTTCTTGGCGTGACAGCAGCGCCGGCCGTGCCAGATCAGGTGATGCGACAGCATCGTCCAGTCCTTCTTCGGGAACAGTGCCCCGACGGCGTGCTCGACCTTGACTGGATCGGTCTCGCTCGTCCAGCCGAACCGGCGCGCCAGCCGTCCGAAGTGGGTGTCGACGGTGATGCCGGGCATCCCGAACGCATTGCCGAGCACCACATTGGCGGTCTTGCGGCCCACGCCCGGCAGTTTGACCAGATCGTCGAGACGCGCCGGCACCTCGCCGTCGTAGTCGGCCACCAGGGCGGCGGAGAGCTTCAGCAGCGCGTCGGTCTTGGCCCGGAAGAAGCCCAGCGGCCCGACGATCGACTCGACCACCGCGCGGTCGGCGGCGGCGAGTGCCCTGGCGTCGGGATAGGCGGCGAAGAGCCTCGGGCTGACCGCGTTGACCCGCTTGTCGGTGGTCTGCGCGGACAGCACGGTCACGACGAGGCACTCGAAGGGGTTACGGAAGTCGAGCTCGGCCTTCGCGTCGGGATAGGTCTGGGCCAGGATCCGGTCGATCTTGCGCGCCCGCCGCACCAGCGCCGTCGCGGTCTCGGGGCCCTTCGGAGCGGCTGCGGGCGCGGTGGTCGACACGCGTCTAGGGTAGGACGAGGCGCCGACAGTGCCCGATCGGACCTCCCGGGAAACGCTGATCAATCCCGCCTGCTGCGCGCCGCTACGCGGCACACTGGCCGCGCCGCTGACGCTCGACAGGGCTCCAGCCTGCCTTTGCGCCCGCGGCTTGCCAGCGCACTCGCCTCGCAACGCTCGCTACGGCGCCATTGATCAGCGTTTCCCCAACTCGTTCAATCCGTGAGCACCCATTGCTGCCTGGGAGCAAGCAGACTGGCTAGGATTCAGTCACCGGGTCATGCTGGCGCGGCATCTCTTTGGGAGGTTTGGGGTGGACAACGACGTACTCCGTCAGGCGCCGCTGTTCAGCGCGCTCGACGACGAGGCGATGGCGGCACTCCACGCGTCGATGGCCGAGACCAAGCTGCGCCGCGGGGATGTGCTGTTCCATGAGGGCGACACCGGCGACAAGCTCTACGTCGTCCTCGACGGCAAGGTGAAGCTCGGACGTACGTCGTCCGACGGCCGGGAGAACCTGCTGGCGATCCTCGGCCCGGGCTCCATGTTCGGCGAGCTCTCGCTCTTCGACCCCGGCCCGCGCTCGGCCACGGTCACCGCCGTCACCGATGTCAGCTTCGCCTCGCTGTCCCACGAGGACCTCCTGCGCTGGCTCGAGGGCCGCCCGGCCGTTGCCCGCGGTCTGCTCGCCCAGATCGCCGGTCGGCTCCGCAAGGCCAACGACGTCGTCGCCGACCTGGTCTTCTCCGACGTTCCCGGTCGCGTCGCCAAGGCGCTGCTCGACCTCGCCGACCGGTTCGGCCGCACCGCCGACGACGGCGTACACGTCCACCACGACCTCACCCAGGAGGAGCTCGCCCAGCTGGTCGGCGCCTCCCGCGAGACGGTCAACAAGGCGCTCGCCGACTTCGCCTCCCGCGGCTGGCTCCGCCTCGAGCCCCGCTCCGTCGTCATCATGGACGTCGAGCGAATGGCCCGCCGCGCCCGCTGAGCAGGCGGGCATTCGTTCAGTTCTTTCCCTTGAGGGCCTTGGGGATCTCCTGGGCCTGCGTGATCGCCTTCTTCGGGGCGCGGACCTGCTTGACCTTCCTGACGCCGATGAAGGCGAGCAGGCCGGCGAGCAGCAGGTAGACGCCGAAGACGATGAGGAACGCCCAGTGCAGGCTCAGGCCGCGGCCGTTCCAGTTGATGAAGTAGGCCAGCGCGACCGAGAGCATGATGATCGCCAGCAGCACCAGGAAGCCGGCCACCGCGAAGAGCGCCAGGCCGGTGCCGCCGGCCCGCACCGAGACCTTGAGCTCTGACTTCGCCAGCTCGATCTCCTTGGAGATCAGCGTGGAGATGTCGCGGCTGGCGTCGGCGACGAGTCGCCCGATCGTCGGCTCGTCCTGCTGCTGGGCCATGGATCCCCCTGTCGAGTGATGGTGCGGGTCCGACCTTACCGATCTTCGTCGGCGATCCGTCGGTAGACCCGGTTCCGGGCGCGGAGTACGACGGCAGCCAGCACGGCCGCCGCTACCGACCCGACCAGCACGCCGACCTTCACGTGCTCGTCGCGCACGCTGCCGTGCCCGAAGGCCAGCTCGCCGATCAGCAGCGACACCGTGAACCCGATGCCACCGAGCATCGCCATGCCGACCACGTCGATCCAGGCCAGCTCGTCGTCCAGCTCGGCCTGGGTGAAGGTGTGGAGCAGCCAGGTCGCCGCGGTGATGCCGACCGTCTTGCCCAGCACCAGGCCGGCGATGATGCCGAGCGCGGCCCGGTCGGCGAGCGCCCCGGTCAGCCCACTCCATCCGCCGATGGCCACCCCGGCGGCGAAGAACGCGAAGACCGGGACCGCGAAGCCGGCGCTGATCGGCCGGATCAGGTGCTCGAAGTGCTCGGCGAGGCTGTGGCTCCCACCCCGGACCGGGACCGTGAAGCCGAGCAGCACCCCGGCCACCGTCGCATGGATGCCGCTGGCGTGCAGCAGTCCCCAGGCGAGCACGGCGAGCGGGACGAGCAGCCACGGACTGCGGATCCGTCGTTGCACCAGCACCCCGAAGATGGCGATCGGCACCAGCGCGGCGCCGAGCCAGAGCAGGTGCAGCTCGTCGGTGTAGAAGATCGCGATGACGCTGACGCCGCCGAGGTCGTCGACCACCGCCAGCGTCAGCAGGAACGTCCGCAGCCCGCTGGGCAGGTGCGTCGAGATGACCGCCAGCACCGCCACCGCGAAGGCGATGTCGGTGGCCATCGGGATCGCCCAGCCCTGTGCCCCCGGGCCACCGAGGTTGACCGCCGCGTAGACCAGTGCCGGCACCACCATGCCGCCGAAGGCGGCCGCGATCGGCAGCGCCGCCCGGCGCGGGTCGCGCAGGTCGCCGGCCACGAACTCCCGCTTGAGTTCCAGGCCCACCACGAAGAAGAAGATCGCCAGCAGTCCGTCGCTGGCCCATTGGCCGATGGTGAGGTCGAGGTGAAGGGCGCCCGGCCCGAGCCGGGCGTCGCGAAGGGCCTCGTAGGAGTCACGCCACGGGCTGTTGGCCCAGACGATCGCGACGATCGCGCCGGCGATGAGCAGCAGACCGCCGGCGGTCTCGGCGCGCAGGATCTCGGCGACGCGGGACGACTCCAGGAACGAGCCGCGCTGGAAGAGTCGGTTGCTGCTCACGGCTCCGCCCCTCGCTTCGCTCGTGGCCGCCGTGGTGCTGTCGGTTCGCTCGCAAGCTCGCTCACAGATGTCCTTCGGGCAGGCGACCATGATCGCCGACCAGACTTCCCGGCACACCGGTGGCAACACTACCGAGCACTACCCCAGTGGTGGCGTGCGTGGTGGTGCGGTACGCCGGACCCGGGTTGCCTCGATGGCGAGCCCGAGCCGCAGCAGCGCGGTGTCGTCGTACCCCCTGCCGGCGATGGTCAGCCCTACCGGCATCCCGATGTCGGCCATCGTCCCCATCGGCACCGTCACCGTCGGTATGCCCAGGTGGCGCGGCACCAGGTTGCCATTGCTCACCCAGACACCGTTGCGCCAGCCGAGGTCGGCCGCGGCGGGGTTGAGGTCCATGTCGGCCGGGCCGACGTCGGCCGCCGCCGGGAAGACCACCGCGTCGAGCGCGTTGTCGTCGAGCCACTGGTCGAGGTCGCGGCGCCGGGTCTCCTCGAGCCCGCGCACCCCGGCGGCCAGCTCGGGGATGTCGGTCAGCGCGGCGTACGGACGCTCGCGAACCACGTCGGGATAGCCGGCGATGTCGTCGTCGAAGCCGGTGTAGCGGTCGGGCAGCGCGCCCGGTGGCGACGGGAAGATGGTGGCGCCGTCCACGTTGGCGAGCGAGGAGAGCTCCGGGTCGCCGTTGGCCCGGAGGAAGTCGTCCCACGCCCAGGCGGACAGGTCCACGATCTCGCGCCGCAGGAACTCCGGGGAGACCAGCCCGCGGGTCCTGATCGTCGGCGCCCCGGGCCGGTCGCCCTCGTAGTTGCTGACGACCGGGAAGTCCACCTCCACCACCGTGGCGCCGGCCGCCTCGAGGTCGGCGCGCAGCACCTCCCAGAGGTCGATGACCGACGCCCTGGTCTCGATGCGCTGGCCGGTCGGGCCGCCGATCCCGACGCCGCCGGCGCCGGGGTCCCGGTTGAGGTACATCCGCGGCACGCCCAGCCGGGCGCCGGCCAGCTCCGCGGGCAGCAGCGAGGTGTACGTCGGCGGCCGGACCCGGCTGGCCAGGGGGATCGGCAGCCACGGCTGGGTCCGCCAGAAGTCGCCCCGGGGGTCGTGGTCGTCGGCGACGATCACGTCGAGCACCTCGAGCAGGTCGGCCATGGTGCGGGTGTGCGGCACCACCACGTCCATGGTCGGCACCAACGGCCAGTTGCCGCGCGTCGAGATGACGCCCCACGAGGGGGTGTAGGCGCACAGCGCGTTGTTGGAGGCCGGCGACCGGCCGCTCGACCAGGTCTCCTCGGCGAGCCCGAACGCCGCAAGGCTCGCCGCCGTCGCGGTGCCGGAGCCGTTGGAGGAACCCGACCCGAACGCCGCCGTCAGGTAGTCGCCGTTGTAGGGACTCTCCGCCCGGCCGTAGAGGCCGCGCTGCATACCGCCGTTGGCCATCGGCGGCATATTGGTCAGCCCGAGACAGATCGCCCCGGCCGCCCGCAGCCGCTCGATGGTGAAGGCGTCGCGCTGGGCCACCAGCCGCGCGAACGCCGGGCTGCCGGCGGCGCAGCTGAGTCCGCGCACCAGGTAGGAGTCCTTGGCGGTGTAGGGGATGCCGTCCAGCGGCCCCAGCGTCTCGCCGCGCGCCCGCCGTACGTCCGAGGCACGCGCCTGCGCCAATGCCTCAGGGTTGTCGACGACGACCGCGTTGAGCCGCGGGCCACTCCGGTCGTACGCCGCGATCCGGGCCTGGTAGGCCGCGACCAGCCCCACGCTGGTGACCGCTCCCGACTCCAGCGCCGCCCGCAGGTCCTGGATCGTCGCCTCCGCCACGTCGAACACGCGACGATCCTGGCACGGTCGGGTCACGGGCCGCCCCTGTGGACGGTTGCTGGCTATTTGAGGGTGATCCAGTAGCGGCGCTTGTCGTCGTAGACGCTCTCGAAGACGCCGCCTTGCGACTCGATGGTCCTGGCGGAGGCGAGGTTGTCGAGCAGACAGGTGAGCAGCACTCGGTCGAGGCCGAGCTCGCGGGCGCGGTCCAGCGCGAGGCCGAGGGCGCGGGAGGCGTGACCCTGCCGGCGGTACGACGGCCGGATGCTGTAGCCGATGTGGCCACCCTGGGTGCGCAGGAACTCGTTGTCGAGCGAGTGCCGGACCATCAGGAAGCCGATCACCGCGGCCTGCTCGGCGACCCAGTAGCAGTCGCTGACCACCAGCCCCTCGGGCGGCGCGACGGCCAGCTCGCGCGCCTTGGCGACCATCCGCCGGCAGCTGTCGAGGTCGGGCCCGAAGTCCTCCAGCCACCACCAGCCGGAGCCGTTCATGTCCTCGAAGCGTTCGTAGTCGCGGACGCACTCCGCCCAGGCGTCGTAGTGGTCGAGCGAAGGCTTGAGGAGGGAGGTCACCGGCCCATCAGACCAGTGACGGGTGCGGTGACACCACCGGATTCGGGCACTCGCTCAGCCGGTCGGCTGTGCGGAGGCCGTCGAGACTCCGCCGCCACCGTGACGCTTGGCGACGTACATCGCCTCGTCGGCGGCGGCCAGCAGGTCCTCCGCCGGGCCGCCGGCGTACTCGGCCACCCCGACGCTCACCGTGAGCGCGGCCGGGCTGCCGGCAGCGTCGAAGGGCTCGGCGACGACTCGGGCCAGCAGTTGGGCGTGCTCGACGGCCTCGGCCAGCGCCGTTCCCAGGAGCACCACGACGAACTCGTCGCCGCCGAACCGACCGACCAGGCCACCGGTCGCGGCCCGGGCCCGGTCGACCACCCGGCGCAGCGCCAGGTCCCCGACGATGTGACCGTGGGTGTCGTTGACGCCTTTGAAGTCGTCGATGTCGATCACCATCACGGACAGCGGCGTCCTACGGCGATCCGCGAACTCGACGGCGTGGGCGAGCACGAGATCGAGCCCCCTGCGGCCCAGCGCATCGGTGACGGGATCGCGCTCGGCGGCCGCGGCGACGCCGGCCGCGCCGGTGTGGGTGCGGTCGAAGGCGACCAGGAGGAGTAGCAGCGCGACGAACCCGGTGATCGGCAGGCTGCGCACTCCGGCGATCAGGGCTCCCACGCCGAGGGACACCGACACCACTGCGCCGAGCGCCAGGATCCGGTCGAGCCCGGTGGTCTGCTCGGTTCGTCGCAGCAGCGCGGCTGCGCCGACGGCGATGAGCACGATGCAGTACGGGCTGTGGATCTGGTAGCCGAGTCCGAACGGCTCCTCGCGCCACGGCTCGGGCGGCCAGAACAGCTCGCCCCAGGTGTCGGCCGGCAGCAGCGTGCTGAGAGCGAGCAGCGTCGGCTCCACCGCCAGCAGCACCAGGACGGTGGACGCGGGCCGCCACTCGGGATAGGCGAGCCGGCGAGCGAGCACCAGCCAGGTGGTGACGGCGAGCGAGATGCCGACGAGGAAGAGTGCGCCGGTGGGAGGCGTCAAGGGGCCGACCAGGTAGAAGCCGCCGGTGACATTCCAGATCGCGACGCCGAGCCCGCCGAGGAGGAGGACGGCGGTGTCGAGAGGCCCCGGGCGCCGGCGTACGACGACCAGGGCCGCCGCCGCAACACTGGCCACGGCGAGCAGCCAGCCCCACACGACCATGCGGCGACTCCTCGTGGACGGGTTGCGAGTGAACCCGATCCTAGGGAATCGCTGATCGATCCCGCCTGCTGCGCGCCGCGGCGCCATTGATCAGCGCTTCCCAGCCGGCTCGCGCGAGGCCCCATCCGGCCGGCCGACGCAGACCCCCGTCGGCCGGCCCGCGGGTCAGTCCTCGGTCGAGGTGGCCTGCCCGGCGGCGATGAGGTCCATGATGGAGGCGTCGGCGAGGGTGGTGGTGTCGCCGACCTCGCGCTTCTCGGCGACGTCGCGCAGCAGCCGCCGCATGATCTTGCCCGAGCGGGTCTTGGGCAGCTCCGGCACGACCATGATCTGGCGCGGCTTGGCGATCGGGCCGATCTCGGCACGGACGTGCGCCGACAGCTCCTGCTCGATGCCGGCCGGGTCGCCGCCCCCCTCGGATGTCGCAGTCTCGCGGAGGATGACGAAGGCGACCACCGCCTGGCCGGTGTCGGGGTCGGTCGCACCGACCACAGCGGCCTCGGCGACCTTCGGGTGGGAGACCAGCGCCGACTCGATCTCGGTGGTGGACAGCCGGTGGCCGGAGACGTTCATGACGTCGTCGACCCGGCCCAGCACCCACAGGTCGCCGTCCTCGTCCTTCTTGGCGCCGTCGCCGGCGAAGTAGTAGCCCTGGTCGCGGAACCGGGCCCAGTAGGTGTCGACGTAGCGCTGGTCGTCGCCCCAGATGGTGCGCAGCATCGAGGGCCACGGACCGGTGAGGACCAGGTAGCCGCCGGAGCCGTTGGGCACCGGCACGCCCTCGTCGTTGACGACGTCGGCGGTGATGCCGGGCAGCGGGTTCATCGCCGAGCCGGGCTTGCCGGCGGTCACGCCGGGCAGCGGGGAGATCATGATGGCGCCGGTCTCGGTCTGCCACCAGGTGTCGACCACGGGGGTGCGGTCGCCGCCGATCACGGTGCGGTACCAGACGTAGGCCTCGGGGTTGATCGGCTCGCCGACGCTGCCCAGGATGCGCAGCGAGGACAGGTCGCGGGCATCGGGGATCTCGCGGCCCTGCTTCATGAAGGAGCGGATCGCGGTCGGCGCGGTGTAGAAGATCGTGACGCCGTACTCCTCGATGATCTGCCACCAGCGGCCCCGCTCCGGCGAGTCCGGGGTGCCCTCGTAGAGCACCTGGGTGACGCCATTGGCCAGCGGGCCGTAGGCGATATAGGAGTGGCCGGTGATCCAGCCGACGTCGGCGGTGCACCAGTAGACGTCCTCAGGCTTGAGGTCGAAGACGGCGTAGTGCGTCCAGGCAGCCTGGGTGAGGTAGCCGCCGGTGGTGTGCAGGATGCCCTTGGGCTTGCCGGTGGTGCCGGAGGTGTACATCACGAACAGCGGGTGCTCGGCGTCGAAGGCCGATGGCGTGTGCTGGTCGGAGGCGGTGTCGACGACCTCGTGCCACCACACGTCGATCTCGTCATTCCAGGCCACGTCCTGGCCGGTACGACGCACCATCAGGACGTGCTCGACGGTCCAGCCCGCGGCGGCGGCCTTGTCGAGCGCCTCGTCCACGGCCGGCTTGAGCGCGGAGGGAGCACCGCGCCGGTAGCCGCCGTCGGAGGTGATGACCAGCTTGGCCTGGCAGTCCTCGACGCGGGCAGCCAGCGCCTCGGCGGAGAAGCCGCCGAAGACGACGGTGTGGATCGCGCCGATGCGGGCACAGGCCAGCATCGCCACCACCGCCTCCGGGATCATCGGCAGGTAGATCGCCACCCGGTCCCCCTCGCCCACGCCCAGGGCGGTGAGCGCGTTGGCGGCCCGGGAGACGTCGCGTTGCAGGTCGGCGTAGGTGATCGTGCGGGTGTCCTCCACCGGCTCGCCGACCCAGTGGATCGCGACCCGGTCCCCGTTGCCCGCCTCGACGTGGCGGTCCACGCAGTTGTAGGCGGCGTTGAGCCGCCCGCCGGTGAACCACTTGTAGAACGGCGGGTTGGCGTCGTCGAGCACCGTGCCCCACGGCTCGGCCCACGACAGCCGCCCGGCCGCCTCCGCCCAGAACCCCAGCCGGTCGCTCTCGCCGGCGGCATAGGCGTCGGCGGTGACATTTGCCTGCGCCGCGAGCTCGGCGGGCGGCTCGAAACGGCGGCTCTCATGCAACAGGTTGGACAGCGTCTCGTCGCTCACGTCTCGGCTCTTTCAACTGGTGGAGGTGGCCTGTCCCACACTAGGCCCGTGCCGACCAGGCGCAAACTGACACCCGCACCTTGGTGAGCAGGCGCAAACTGACACCCGCACCTTGGTGACCGGGCGCAAACTGACACCCGCACCTTGGTGACCGGGCGCAAACTGACACGCGTAGGGCGCTCGCGCCGGCTCCTCGGCAACGGGCACGCGGGAGTGGCGGACGCCACCAGACGAGGGCCAATTCGGGGTGGGTACTCCCGGCCCGGCCGCTACCTCTTACGATGCCGAGATACGTACGTCGTGCCGGTCGGGCACGACCGCAGTCTCTTGAACCGGAGGTCTCGGGGTGCCATCTCATCGCCACCTGTTTGCGGGCGTCACTGCAGCGCTCGTTGTCGCCGCTCTCCCCGTGACGCTGTCGTCGGCGTCCGCCACGACGGGTAGTGCCGGGCTCAAGCCAGCGAGCGCTACGGCCCTCACCGGCTCCGATAGCGGCACCGAGAAGGACGGCACCGTGATCGCGCTGGGCGACGGCCCGGGTCCCGAGACCTATATCGTCCAACTCGACGACCCGGCCGTACCGACCCGCGCGCTTGCGACGTCGCGGACAACGGCGAAGGTGCCGAGCGCGAAGCGCTACCGCAGCCAGATCCTCGACGACCAGGCCGCGATCAAGTCCGACATCCGTGGCATCACCGGGTCGCCGCTCGAGGTTGAGTACACCTACACCAACGCGATCAACGGCTTCGCCGTCTCGCTGACGCGCGCCCAGGCCGCCCAGGTCGCCAAGCTGCCGGGCATCTCCGCGGTCCAGATCGAGATCAAGCGCGAACTGCAGACCGACGTCGGCCCTGAGTGGATCGGCGCCCCGGGCATCTGGGACGGCGACGACGTGCCCGACGGGGTCGGCAGCAAGGGCGAGGGCGTCGTCGTGGGCATCATCGACACCGGCATCAACGCCGCCAACCCCTCCTTCGCCGCGACGGTCCCGGTCTCGGAGGGCGGCGACGGCTACACCGTCACCAATCCGCGCGATCACTACTACGGCGTCTGCGACCCCGACAACACCGACGGCGACCAGTCCACGGGCGGCGCCTACATCCCCGACTGGGGCTGCAACGACAAGCTGATCGGCTACTACAACTTCCTCAGCTCCGACACCGACGGCGGCACCGACTACGACTACGACGGCCACGGCAGCCACACCGCCAGCACGGCCGCCGGCAACCAGGTCTCGGCGACTACCTATGCCGCAGAGGGCACTGCCAACGAGTTCTCGACGACCGAGACCATCAAGGGCGTCGCCCCCCACGCCAACATCATCGCCTACGCCGCCTGCTGCGAGGGCGCGGCGCTGATCGCTGCCATCGACCAGGCGATCGCCGACGAGGTCGACGTGATCAACTACTCCATCGGCTCCTCCGCGCCCGCCACCGACCCGTGGGACGAGTTGGTGGCTCCCGACGCCGTGGGCTTCCTCAACGCGCGGGCGGCCGGCATCGACGTGGCCGTCTCGGCCGGCAACGACGGCCCCGACGACACCACCGTCGGCAGCCCGGCCAACGCACCGTGGGTCACCAGCGCCGCCGCCACGACGCACAACCGACAGTGGCAGGCCGAGGTCCAGGACATCTCCGCCGACGACGGCTCGACGCTCGATGACATCGACGGCGTCGCCTTCGCTGCCGCCACCGACGGCACGTACCCCCTGATCGACGCCGCCGACGCCGGCGACGAGCTGTGCGAGGACGGCGAGCTGGACACCGACGCCGTGGCCGGCAAGATCGTGGTCTGCCTGCGCGGCACCAACGGTCGCCTCGAGAAGGGCCAGGCGGTGCTCGACGCCGGCGGTGCCGGCATGATCCTGGTCAACGACGAGGCCAGCGGTGACTCGCTCAACGCCGACGCCCACGTGCTGCCGGCGGTCCACCTCACCTACGACGACGGCGTCGCGTTGCGTGCCTGGCTGGCCGACCACAAGGACGACAACCCGGAGGCGTCGCTCTCAGGTGGCGTCAAGTACGTCGGTGACGACGTCGCCGACATCATGGCCGCCTTCTCCAGTCGCGGCCCCAACGGCGCCATGTCGATCATCAGCCCCTCGGTCGCCGCGCCGGGGGTGGACATCCTCGCCGCGGCCGGCACCGACAACGACATCGACTACGAGTTCGAGTCGGGCACCTCGATGGCGAGCCCGCACACCGCCGGCTCGCTGGCGCTGCTGCACGCCGTACACGACGACTGGTCGCCCGCCGAGCGGCAGTCCGCGCTGATGACGACCGCCTCCGAGGACGTCAAGAACGACGACGGCGTCTCGCCGGCCGGCTGGTTCGACATGGGCTCGGGCCGCGTCGACCTGACCAAGGCGGCCGAGGCCGGCTTCGTGCTCGACGAGAACGAGGAGGACTATCTCGCGGCCAACCCGCAGGAGGGCGGCGACGTGCGCACCCTCAACCTGGCGAGCATGGCCGACGACGAGTGCCTGGTCAGCTGCTCGTGGACCCGCACGCTCACCGGCACCTCCACCGGCGTCGGCACCTGGACCGTCACCACGGAGTCCGACTCCGGCGACCTCCAGCTGAGCGTCGCCGAGGACTCGATCGACCTGAGCGAAGGCGGTACGGCGGACCTGGTCGTCACCGCGCAGGTCGACTCCGCCGCCAGCACCGAGGACTGGCTCTTCGGCAAGGTGACGCTGACGCCGCCGGCGGGCTCGACGGCGCCGGTCGCCCACCTTCCCGTTGCGGTGCTGCCCAGCGACGCCGTACTGCCGGACTCGATCGACATCACGACGAGCCAGGACTCGGGCTCGCAGTCCACCGACGGCTTCCGGACCGTCGCCACCGACGACCTGCAGGTGTCCTCCAGCGGCTTGGTGCTGGGCCAGACCGACCAGCTCTCGCTGGTTCAGGACCCGACCTACGACGACCCGTTCGACGGTCTCAGACCGCAAGACGGCGTCCGGATCAAGCGTCTGACCGTCCCGGCCAACGCCACCAGGGTCGTGGCCAGCCTGGCCAATGCCACCGCCACGGACCTCGACCTCTACGTCGGCAGGGGAGCTGTGGACCCGGACAACCTGGTCTGCTACAGCGCGAGCGGCGGTTCCAAGGAGTCCTGCGACTTCGTGCCACCGTACGGCGGCAGCTACTGGGTCCTGGTCCAGGACTGGGAGGCCGGCGACGGGGCCACCGACACCGTCGACCTGACGACCGCGGTGGTGTCCGGCAGCCCCGGCAACCTCACCGTGACCGGACCGGAGTCGGTCGAGGCCGGAGTGTCCTTCCCGCTCACGACCGCGTTCGACGAGCCGGACATGGAGCCGGGCCAGACCTGGTTCGGCACGGTCACGCTGGGCACCGGCATCTCCTCGCCCGACGACCTCGGTCAGGTGCCGGTCAACCTCACCCGGGTCGCCGACGAGGTCGGTGACGAGGTCGGTGACGCCACGGTCGGCCTGGCGCTGACGCCGGCCAGCGTCGCTGCCAACGGCTCCAGCGAGGCCACCGCGACGGTCACCTCGTCGACCGGCGTCGTGCCGACCGGCCAGGTGCAGTTCCTGGTCGACGGGGCGGTGAGGGCTACCGGCACGCTCGACGCCGCCGGCAAGGCGACGACCACGCTGAGCGGTCTCGCCATCGGCACCCACTCCGTCGTCGCGAGCTATCTCGGTGACAGTCTGACCAAGGCGGGCACCTCGGCGGCGGTCTCGCTGGTGGTCGCCGACAAGGTGGCCCCGGCGCTGACGGTCAAGGCCAAGAAGAAGGTCAAGGTCGGTGTCCGGCCGAAGGTCACGGTGACGGTCTTCGCCACCGGCGTGACCCCGACCGGCACCGTCACCATCAAGGCCAAGCAGGGCAAGAGGACCAAGGTCTACACCGTCCAGCTGGTCAACGGCGTCGCCACGGTGAGGCTGAGGAAGGCCACGAAGCCCGGCCGGATCAAGCTCACCGTGACCTACTCCGGTGACGCGGCCGTCGCGCCCGCCACCGCGAAGAAGGGCATCACCGTCAAGCGCAAGAGGTGACACATGCGAGGCGCCCGCTGGCCCGCCCCGGCTCGCGGTGCTACGAGCGGCTTCTATGATCAGAGCCATGGAGGAGCTGGGCGGGTTCGCGTGGAGCCCGGCGACGCCGAGTTCGCGAACGCGCTCTGAGGTCCGCCTCGCTCGGGTGCGCGACGCCCTGTTGACCCGCGCCAACCTGGACGGGCCGGAGCTGACGGTTGAGGCGGCGCGGCAGGGCTTCGCCAACCCCAAGCTCCACATGATCCTCATCGTGCGGTCGGGGACGCTCCTGGGGACTCTCGTGCCCGAGGACCTGCCGCCCTTCGCCTCCGGTCCGGCGCTGCCCTGGTCGTCGCTCGAGGGCCGTACCGTCTCGCCCGACGCGGAGCTGGAGCCGCTGCGACAGCTGATGATCGCCGCCGGCGAGCGGCGACGGGCGGTCGTCACCGACGACGGCCATCTGCTGGGGCTGCTGTGCCTCAAACGTCACCAGCGTGACTTCTGCAGCGACGCCGACGTCGCCGCCCGCCGGGCCGAGCGGAGGGCCGCGGCAAACGGCCAGTCGGAGCCGGGACTCAGCGGAAGCTGAAGATCAGCTCGTCGGTGCCGGGGTCGTCGCCGTCGAGCACGCGCGGCAGCCGCACCGCGGTGTCATCGCCGCCCTCGCTCGAGGTGGTCGAGACCAGGGTGGTCGGCATCGCGGGCCGCGCCGGCCGGTCGGTGACCAGCGCGCGGTAGACGTAGGTGAGATAGGGCAGCTTCATACCGTCCATGCCCCGGCCGTAGTCCTCGTAGAAGGCCAGAGTCGCCGCCCGCTTGGCGGCGACCTCCTCCTCGGACAGGTCGAGGTTGACCGAGCGCGACAGCACCAGGTCGACCACGCTGTGCTGGTCGATCTGCTGCCAGAACTTGAACGTCTCGGCGACCGGCGTCGCGAAGAACCCGGACGACTCCAGGTCGTGGGTGGGGTCGACGTTCTCGACGTGCTTGCCGATGATCCCGCCCAGCTTGCGCACCCACGGGATGGACTCGTCGCGCTGGTTCCAGACCAGCCCGAGCACGCCACCCTCCTTGAGCACCCGGGCGATCTCGGGCAGCGCCGTCTCGGGGTCGAACCAGTGGTAGGCCTGCCCGGCGATGACCACGTCGAAGGACTGATCGGGCGCGGGGATCTGCTCGGCGGTGCCGGCAGTGGCGCGCACCTCGGGCAGGTTGCGGCTGAGCACGTCGAGCATCGCGTCGTCGGGGTCGGTGGCGAAGACCTCGTGACCCAGCTCGACCAGGGTCCGGGTCAGCTTGCCGGTGCCGGCGCCGAGCTCGAGGACCTGCTTCGGCCCGGCTCCCACCAGCCACTCCACCGCCTCGCGCGGATAGGAGGGCCGGCCGCGGTCATAGGCGTCCGCGACCTTCCCGAAGGAGCGGCTGGGATCGGTCATCGCTGCCTAGGCTACCGTTCAGGGCCGTGTCTGATCCGCTGTCGTGGCTGGTGTCGCTCGAAGGTGTCTCCTCGGCGTACGCCGGCACCCGCGACGGCATCGACGTGGTGCTGCGCGACCGGGGCCTGCGTCGTACCTCACCGGAGACCACGGCGGAGTCGCTGCTGCGCGGCGCGCACGCCTCCGCGGTGCTGGCGGGGTCGGCCTCCTCGCTGGCCGAGGTGCGGGCCTCCGGCGGTGACCCGATCGCCCTCGACGCGGTCCGGATCTCCACCGAACTGCTCTCGCTGGTGCCGGTGCTGAAGCGGGCCCCGCTGCAGGCGCTGGCCCGGCTACACGCGCTGGCCGCCCCCGGCCGGCCCGACGTCGGCCGGCCGCGAAACGCCGAGGCCGCCGCCCGGCTGCAGGCGCTGGCCGGGCTGCTCACCGCGACCACGACCGCTCCCGCGCTGGTCGTCGCCGCGATCGTCCACGCCGATCTCGCCACCGCGACGCCCTTCGGCTCGCACGACGGCTTGGTGGCCCGCGCCGCCGAGCGGCTGGTCCTGGTGGTCCGCGGCGTCGACGAGAAGTCGCTGACGGTGCCGGAGGCGGGTCACCTGGCGCTGCGGCCGCAGTACGAGTCGAACCTGCGTGGCTATGCCGCCGGCACCCGGGAGGGCGTGCACTCCTGGCTGCTCTATGCCGCCGAGGCCTACGCCGCCGGCGCCGAGGCCAGCCCGCTGCAGGGCTGAGAACGTGTTCTGACACAAGCAGGTGGCACCCGATCTCTCTAGGAGTCCGGATGCCACCGCGTGACACCCGACCGTGGGGCTACCAGGCGTGCAACTCCTTATTGCTGCCGGCGGGCTGTCTCCCCGTCATCGGATCAGCTCCCTGTAGGAAGGGAAGTTCGCCGCGTGGGTACCCGGTCGAGTGTGCGCTGTTGAGTTCTCTCAAGGTCGTTTCTACCCCCGTCGTACGACGCAGACAAGGCTTGATCTTCTCCGCCGACGGGAGGACAGTGGGAGAGTTGTGCGCGGCACCTGTCAGGCGCCGATCCGCCGCCGCCGGGCACTCGCCCAGATCACCCCGCCGGCGACTACGACACCGCCCACCGCGAGCGCGGCGAGGGTCGGCCGGGCGGCTGGCAGCCTCGATCGCAGCGCCACCGGCTTGGTGAAGACCAGGACCGGCCAGTCGCGCTCCTTGGCGATCCGTCGCAGGTCCTTGTCGGGGTTGACCGCGAACGGGTGGCCGACCGCTTCCATCATCGGCACGTCGGTCGCGGAGTCGCTGTAGGCGAAGGACTCGGCCAGGTCGTAGCCGTTGACCTCGGCGAGCCGCCCGATCGCCTCGGCCTTGCCCTCGGCGTAGGCGTAGAACGCGATCTCGCCGGTGTACTTGCCGTCCTCGATGGCCATCGTGGTGGCGATGACATGATCGGCGCCGAGTAGCTCGCCGATCGGCTCCACCACCTCGGTGCCGCTGGCGCTGACGATGACGACGTCACGGCCGAGAGCGTGGTGCTCCTCGATGAGCTGCACCGCCTCGTCGTAGACCAGCGGGTCGACGACATTGTGCAGCGTGTCGGCCACGATCTCCTTGACGGTGGCGACATCCCAGCCGGTCACCAGCTCGGAGAGGAACTGGCGCATCTTCTCCATCTGGTCGTGGTCGGCCCCGCCGACCACGTAGACGAACTGGGAGTAGACGCTGCGCAGCAGCGCCTTGCGGGAGAGCAGCCCACCGGCCTGGAACGGCTTGCTGAACGCCAGCGTGCTCGACTTGGCGATGATCGTCTTGTCGAGGTCGAAGAACGCCGCTTGCCGGCCGCTTGCCATGGTTCCCATGGTAGGTGCCCCGCCACCTCGGCGGTCCGCCGATCGGCCAATTTCCGTCCACAGGCGGGCTTCGCGCCCGCGTTTTCCACAGGTACGACGGCACCTGGTGTGACCCGTCGTGTCGGCGGGAATCGTCGCAATCATGACCGACGCGCTGCTGATCACCGCTGACGAGACCCTCCTCGACGAGCTGGTCCGGCTGGCTGCCGCTGCCGGCGTCACGCCCGCCGTCGCCGCCGATGCCGGTGGCGCGCTGCGCGGCTGGCAGCAGGCCGCCGTCGTCCTGGTGGGGGCCGATCTGGTCGCCGAGCTCGCCCGGCTGGCGCCGCCGCGACGCGATGGCGTGCACGTCGTGGGCTGGACGGTCCCCGACGCGCTCTATCGCGAGGCGCTGGCGCTCGGCGCCGAGGCGGTGGTGATGCTGCCGGCCTCGGCGGAGTGGCTCGCCGCGCTGCTCTCGGACGTTGGTGACGTGGGCCGGGCGCGTGGCTTCACCGTCGGCGTCATCGCCGGCTCGGGCGGCGCCGGGGCCACCACCTTCGGCTGTGCGCTCGGCCAGCTCGCCGCCCGGGCCGGGCCGACGGTGGTGATCGATGCCGATCCACTCGGGCCCGGCGTGGACCGGGTGCTGGGCATGGAGACGCACGAGGGCGTGCGCTGGGACGAGCTGGCCCGCACCAGCGGTCGGCTCAGCGCCCGCTCGCTGCGCGAGGCGCTGCCGCGACGGGGGGACCTGGCGCTGTTGACCTGGGTCGCGGGCTCCTCGCGCGAGTTGCCGGAGGTGGCCGCCCGGGAGGTGCTCTCCGCTGCCCGGCGCGGCCACGACACCGTCGTGATCGACCTGCCTCGATCGCTGTCGCCGACCACCGAGGAGCTGCTCCACCGGTGCGATCAGGTGCTCGTCGTGGTGTCCTGCACCCTGGTCGGGATCGCCTCGGCCAGCCGACTGGTCGCCTCGCTGCCGGACCGGTCTCGGCTGCGGCTCGTGGTGCGGGGTGGCCTCGCCGACGAGGCGGCAGTGGCCGCCGCGGTCGGTGCGCCGGTGCTGGCGGCGATGTCCGACCAGCGTGGCCTCGACGAGGCCATCGACCTGGGCTACGGCCCGCTGCGCAACCGCCGTGCCCCGCTGGGGCGGGCTGCTGCCGCGGTGCTCGAGATGCTGTCGGTGGCCTCATGAGTGAGCGGCGCGAGCGAGTCATTCAAGTGGCCGGGAGTCGGGGGTGAGCGCCGCAGTGGATCTCGCGCCCGAGGTCGTCGACGAGGTCCGCGACCGGCTGGCCCGCGCCCCCGGCGAGCTGACCCCGCACCGGGTCGCGGAGGCGCTGCGGGCGACGGGAGCGCCGATCGGCGACGCCACCGTGCTCGCCGTCTACGAGTCGCTTCGCCGCGACGTCGTCGGGGCCGGCCCGTTGGAGCCGCTGCTCCGGCTGCCCGGCGTGACCGACGTACTGGTCAACGGACCGGACCAGGTCTGGATCGACCGAGGCTCGGGCCTGGAGCCCGCCGCCGTGACCTTCCCCAACGACGACGCGGTGCGCCGGCTGGCCCAGCGGCTGGCAGCGGCCGCCGGGCGGCGCCTGGACGACGCCGCCCCTTACGCCGATCTGCGGCTAGCCGACGGCAGCCGGTTCCACGCGGTGCTGGCCCCGCTCGCCCGTCCCGGCACCGCCATCTCGCTGCGGGTGCCGTCGCGGCGCGCGCTCTCGCTCCACGACCTCCTCGCCGGTGGCTTCGTCACCCCCGACGGGGCCGCCCTGCTCCGCGCCGTCATCTCCTCCCGGCTGGCCTTCCTGGTCTCGGGCGGCACCGGCACCGGCAAGACCACCCTGTTGGCGGCGCTGCTCGGGCTGGTCCCGGCCTCGGAGCGGATCGTGCTGGTGGAGGACGCCGCCGAGCTGCGGCCCGACCATCCCCACGTGGTCGGCTTGGAGGGCCGACCGGCCAATATCGAGGGCGCGGGTGCGGTCGAGGTGCGGGCGCTGGTCCGCCAGGCGCTGCGGATGCGGCCCGACCGGCTGGTCGTGGGGGAGGTGCGCGGGGGTGAGGTGGTCGACCTGCTGGCGGCGCTCAACACCGGCCACGAGGGCGGCTGCGGCACGCTCCACGCCAACTCGGCCGCTGACGTGCCGGCCCGAGTCGAGGCACTGGCGCTCGCCGCCGGTCTCGGCCGCGAGGCGGCGCACAGTCAGCTCGCCTCGGGCGTAGCCGCGGTGCTGCAGCTGACCCGCGGCGTCGACGGGACGCGGCGGCTGTCCCAGGTAGCGGTGCCCGTCAGATCCTCAGCGGGCCTGGTGTCCATGTCGCTCGCGGTGTCGTTCACACCGGCCGGCGACCTGGTCGAGGGCCCGGCCGCGGCCCGGCTCGCCGAGCTGCTGGGGCAGCCATGAGGTCCACCCGGCCGAAGCGGTTCCCCAGTCTGCTCGGAGGGATCGGGTGATCACCCTCGCTGTGGTCTCGGCCGCGCTCGCAGTGACGCTGTCGGTCGCGCCACGACCGCGCCTTGGCCCGCCGCGCCGCCGCCCGCCCGGCTGGGTGTTCGCGATGCCGGGGGTGCTGCTCGTCGTGGCGGTGCCGACCCGGGTCATGGCGCTGCTCGCGCTCGGCGTCGGGGTCACGGTCGCGGCGGTGCGGCTGTGGCGGCGCCGGACGGCCCGGTTGGCGGCCTCGGGTACGGCGGCCACGCTGGTCGAGGTCTGCGAGCAGCTCGCCGCCGAGCTCTCGGCGGGGCAGCCGCCGGATGCGGCGCTCACCAGCGCGGCGCGGAGCTGGCCGGTGCTGGCGCCGGTCGCCGAGGCCGCGAGGGTGGGCGCCGACGTGCCGGCCGCGCTGCGGCTGGTGGCGGCGCTGCCCGGTGCCGGCGAGCTTCGCTGGGTGGCCGCCGCCTGGCAGGTCGCCCACCGCACCGGGCAGGGGCTCGCGGCGGCGATCGATCGCGTCGCCCTCGACCTGCGCGAGCAGCAGGCCAGCCGCCGCGTCGTCGACGGCGAGCTCGCCTCGGCCAGGGCGACCGGCAAGCTGGTCGCCCTGCTGCCCGTCGCCGCGCTCGCGATGGGCTCCGGGGTCGGCGGGGACCCGTGGGCGTTCCTGCTCGGCACCACCGTCGGCGTGGTCGCGCTCGCGCTGGGCCTCGCCCTCGCGCTCGCCGGACTGTGGTGGATCGAGGCCATCGCCCGGTCGGTGGACTCGCCGTGACTGGGACGGCCCTGGCCGCGCTCCTCGCCGGCCTCGCGGTGGCGCTCGGCCTGCCGTACCGGGTCAGACCGCCCTCCCCGCCGGTGCCGCCAGCGGAGACCCCGGCGGGCGGCTGGATGATCCGCTACCGGCTCCCGCTCAGCCTGCTGGCCGGTGTCGGTGCCGCGACCTTCGTCGGTGGGGTGGCGGGCCTGGTCGCGGCACCGTTCGCGGGCGCCGCCTGCTGGGCCGGCATCGGTCGAGCGGAGCCCGCCGAGGTGCGTCGCGACCGCGAGCTGCTGCGGCGCGACCTGCCCCACCTGGTGCGATTGCTCGGTGCTGCGCTGGCGGCCGGGGCCGCACCGGCCGACGCGGTGGCTGCCGTCGCCGACGCGCTTCCCGGCCCGGCGTCGACGCGGCTGGCCGGTGCCGCGGCTCGGCTCCGGCTCGGCGCCGACCCGGTCGGCGTCTGGGAGGGGCTGGCCGACGAGCCGGGGCTGGCGCCGCTGGGCCGCGCGCTGGCCCGAGCCCAGGCCACCGGGTCGCCGGTGGTCGCCACGGTGGCGCGGCTGGCCGAGGAGCTGAGCCGCAACGCCCGCGCCGAGGTCGAGGACCGGGCCCGGCGGGTCGGCGTCAAGGCCGCCGTACCCCTCGGCCTGTGCCTGCTGCCGGCCTTCCTCTGCCTGGGCATCGTGCCTCTCGTCGGCGGCCTGTTGAGCACCCTCAGCCTGGGCTGAGGACGGTCGGCCAGGTCCGGCCAACTGGCCCCAGGAGTCACACGACAGGCCAAAAACCATCCACAGGCGGCTCTCGAACACGACTTTCCACAGCCAGTCGTACGGCGGGTGTCGGCTGTCGGCGCCGGCGGGAATCCTCAGGGGTGTCCGGCCGCACAGGGCGGCCGGCCCGACTCCCAGGAGGACCCATGCAGCTGCCCACCCGCCGCCGAGACGAGCGCGGCATCACCACCGCCGAATACGCCGTCGGCACCGCCGCCGGGGCCGGTCTCGCCGGCCTGCTCTACAAGATGCTCACCGGCGGCTTCGGCACCGACCTGCTCGAGAAGCTCTACGACCACGTCCTCTCCCTGCTCGGGCTATGAGCGTGTTCGAGAACTCGGAAGCGCCGGCTCGGCGCCTCCCATCGCACGCCCTGGCTGCGTTGTCGTCGGTCGCCATGCCTCCGGCATGGCTCCCTCCTCCGCCAGCTCACCCCACGAAAGATGCTCGCTGGCGCTCGCACTTCCGCGAGGACCCCGAGCTCCATGACGCACGCTGGACAACGCCGAACTCGCCGCCGAGTTCTCGAACACGCTCTATGACCGGGCGGAGAGCGGAGCGGGGAGCCGCCACGGCCGAGCTGGTCATGGTGCTCCCCGCGCTGGTCGCGGTGACGCTCGGGCTCGTCTGGCTGCTCTCGATCGGCGCCGCGCAGCTGCGGGTGGTCGACGCGGCTCGGGAGACCGCCCGTGCGCTGGCCCGGGGCGACGCCCAGGCCGAGGCGGTGGCGCGTGGCCGAGAGGTCGGTCCCGCCGAGACCCGCATCGCCGTCAGCTCGACCGAGGGCGACGTCGTGGTCACCGCCAAGGCGCGGGTGCGCGGGCCGGGTGGCCTGTTCGCCGGCCTGTCCGGGGTGACGGTCCACGCCGAGGCGGTCGCCGTGGCGGAGGAGACGACTTGATGACGAGGGAGACGCTGATCAATGGCGCCGTCGCGAGCGTCGTGAGGCGAGTGCGCTGGCAAAGGCCACTTCGTTCAGACCTGGTCGGGAGGGCAGGCTGGGCGCCTGTCGAGCGTCCGCGGTGCGGCCAGCGTGCCGCGTCGCGGCGCGCAGCAGGCGGGACTGATCAGTGTCTCCCTAGGCCGAGGGCACCGTCACGGCGCCGAGCGGGCCGCGAGCGAGGCTCGGCGGTGCCGTTCGCCATCGCGATGATCGGACTGCTGCTGATGATCGGCAACGCGCTGGGCGTGGTGGCGGCGATGTTCGCCGCCCACCGCACCGCCCAGGCCGCCGCCGACCTGGCCGCGCTGGCCGGCGCCAGAGCGGCGGTGACCGGCGGCGACGCCTGTGCCGAGTCGGCCCGGATCGCCGCCGCCAACGGGGTCAGGATCGATGCCTGCTCTCTCACCGGCGACGACGTGCTCGTCACCGTGACGGCCCCAGGACCGCACTGGTTCGGCGCTCACGCGGACCTGCAAGCGCAGGCCCGCGCCGGGCCGGCCCCGTGAGCCAGGCCCCGTTTCGGCGAGAGGACGTGGAGTTCCCGCACGGCACCTGGCTTCATGTCTGGTCAGGCGACGAGCTCGACCCAGGTGCTGGCAGGCACGACCCGTTCGATCCACCTCCGGTGATCGGCAAGACGGTCTTTCCGCGGGAGTGGTTCGGCAACGGGGACATCCGAACTACGTCGAAGCACTCCGAGGTCCCGGCGTCCAGCGCGTGCGGAGCCTCGCTCCGATCGTGTTGGAGGACATACCGTGGTAGCCATGCTCGAGGTCCACCGCGCCGCCGGTCAGTTTGTGAGGGATTTTGCTCCGCTGATAGCTGACCCAGGACTTCGGTGGTCGATCGTGGAGGGCACTCTGGAGGGTGGCGAGGCGACCTACGCGTTCGAGGTCCTCGTCGATGCCTTGGTCGAACGGAGCATCCCCGTCCCGGCTGAGGCACTGGCTCTCGTCGAACAGGCATTGAGCAACGAGCCCGACCACATGTATCCGCGTGTGCGGGCTGCGGCTGTTCGGGCCCGGGCGCGCGCGACGGCCTGAGAGCGCGTTTGAGAACTCGGAGGCGCCGGCTCCGCGCCGCCGCGCAGTAGGTCAGGACTTCTTAAACACGTTCTTAGTCGCCCGGCCGGTCGACGTCGCGCTCGTGGGCCCGGTCGGCCTCGACCTGCTCCAGCTTCTCGGAGAGCTCGTTGAGCCGCTTCTGCTCGCGGCGATGGCGCAGCTCCCGCTTGCCGCCGTACTTCGCGATGGAGAAGCCCCACAGGATCGCCACGCCCGAAAAGACCCCGACGAGGAAGACGCTGGTCGTGCCGAGCTCGAGGCCCAGCAGGCTAGCGTCACCGCCGGGTGTGAAGATCCCGGCGAGCAGCGCGAGAACGCCAAGCACCATCAGGACGAGGCCGAGGACCAACATGGTCGCAGCATAGATGCCCCCAGCCTCGTTGGCGCCTGATCAGGTGTCGCGGAGCAGGACGCGCAGCAACCGGGCAGCACCGATCTTGTCAAGCGGGTTGTTCTGATTGCCGCACTTGGGTGACTGGATGCACGACGGGCAGCCGTCGTCGCACTCGCAGGCCAGGATCGTCTCCAGGGTCGCGGTGAGCCACGGCCGGGCGGCCGCATAGCCCCGCTCGGCGAACCCCGCGCCGCCCGCCTGGCCGTCGTAGACGAAGACGGTGAGCTGCCCTGTGTCGGGATGCAGGGCGGTCGAGACGCCGCCGATGTCCCAGCGGTCGCAGGTCGCGAACAGCGGCAGCAGCCCGATCGAGCAGTGCTCGGCGGCATGTGCCGACCCGGGCAGGTCAGCGGCGGCCAGCCCCGCCGCCTCGAGCGCGCCGACCGGCACCGTCCACCAGACCGCGCTGGTGCGCAGCGTCCGCACCGGCAGGTCGAGCGGCTCCTCGCCGATCACCTCCCCGCTCGGCCGACGCCGCATCAGGAACGACACCACCTGGTGCGACACGTCCACCTCGCCGAACGACAGCCGGGACTCGCCCCAGCGCTCGTGGGCCCGCTCGGCGACGATCGAGACGTCGGTGCGTTCGCGCGCCGTGGTGGAGTACGGCGGATCGGCCCGCTCCATCACCGCCACCCGGTCCTCCAGGTCGAGCGAGGTCACCAGCCAGCTCTCGCCCCGATGGAGGTAGACCGCCCCGGCGTGAGCGGTGCTGTGCGCCCGCCCGGTGTCGACGGTGCCGACCACCCGGCCGGTGGCGCCCTCGATCAGCTGCACCGAGCCGCCGTCCGCGCCGCGGATGTCCACCAGGTCGACGGCCCGGCGGCGATCGGTCCAGAACCAGCCCCGCGGCCGCCGCCGCAGCAACCCGGCAGAGGTCAACGACGCCACCACCTGCTCCGAGGTAGGCCCGAACAGCGCGAAGTCGGCGGTCGTCAACGGGATCTCCTGTGCGGCGGCGCACAGCTGCGGGCCGAGCACATAGGGGTTGCCCGGATCGAAGACGGTGGCCTCGACCGGCTGTCCCAGCAGCGCCGCGGGATGGGTCACCAGGTAGGTGTCGAGCGGGTCGTCCCTGGCCACCAGCACGCCGAGCGCGTCCCGAGCGCCGCGCCCCGCCCGGCCGAGCTGCTGCCACAGCGCCGCCCGGGTGCCGGGATAGCCGGCCATCAGCACCGCGTCGAGCCCGCTGACGTCGATGCCGAGCTCGAGGGCGTTGGTCGCCGCCAGGCCGAGCAGCTCGCCGGAGCGCAGCGCCTGCTCCAGCTCGCGCCGCTCCTCGGGCAGGTAGCCGCCCCGGTAGGCCGCCACCCGGCCGGGCAGCGACGGATCCACTTCGGCCAGCAGCGCGGCGGCGGTCAGCGCGACCTGCTCGGCACCGTGGCGCGAGCGCACGAAGGCCAGGGTGCGCACGCCGGAGGAGACCAGGTCGGCCAGTAGGTCGGCGGTCTCGGAGGAGGCGGCTCGTCGCACCGGCGCGCCGTTCTCGCCGGCGTACGCCGTCAACGGCGGCTGCCACAGCCCGAGCGAGACCCGCCCGCGCGGGGAGCCGTCCTCGACGACGGCCTCGACGGGCAGTCCGGTCAGCCGCTGGGCGGCCTCCGCGGGGGAGGCGACGGTCGCCGAGGCGAGCACGAAGGTCGGCGAGGCGCCGTACGACGCCGCGACCCGGCGCAGCCGGCGCAGCACGTGGGCGACATGGGCGCCGAAGACGCCCCGGTAGTGGTGGCACTCGTCGACGACCACATAGGCGAGCGAGCCGAAGAACGACGCCCACCGGGAGTGGCCGGGCAGCAGCGAGCGGTGCAGCATGTCGGGGTTGGTCAGCACGAACTCGCCGAACGCCCGGGTCCACTCGCGCTGCTCGCGGGGGCTGTCGCCGTCGTGGGTCGCCACCCGGACGTCCAGCGACAGCGCCGAGAGCCGGGCCAGTTGGTCCTGTGCCAGCGCCTTGGTGGGAGCGAGGTAGAGCACGGTGGCGCCGCGCTGGCCCTTGGGGCCACGGGCGGCCCGGATCGCCGAGAGCGCCGGCAGCTGGTAGGCGAACGACTTGCCCGACGCGGTGCCGGTGGCGATCACTACGTGAGCGCCCGAGGCCGCCAGCGAGGCGGCGGCCGACTGGTGCCGCCAGGGCCGCTGGATGCCGGTGGCCGCCAACGCCGCCACCACCTCGGGATCGGCCCAGCCCGGCCAGTCGCCGAGCGCGGCGGCACGGGGCGCAAGCTCCTCGAGATGGGTGAGCCGTCCCTCCCGGCCGGGCACGCCGGCCAGCCGGTGCGCGATCGAGGAGACGGCATCAGGAGCCGTGGTCACAGCATCCATCCTGGCAAAGACTGCCGACAAGTTATGCACAGCTCGTTGAGATAGCCGCTGCACGCTGTGCCAACCTCGTGATTACATAGGGTCGGCTTGGTCGGCTCGAGCGTTCCAGACTCGGACGACGGAGTTGACCGACATAATCTTGAGTGGAGTGCTCCGTGGAACTGACTCTGGCGATCCGTGAGGTCGGTAGGACGACCATCGTCTCGGTCGGTGGCGAGATCGACGTCTACACCGCGCCCAAGTTGCGCGACAAGATCACCGAGCTCGTCGCAGCGGGGGCCTACGACCTCATCGTCGATCTGGAGGCGGTGGAGTTCCTCGACTCCACCGGACTGGGCGTGCTGGTCGGCGGCCTGAAGAAGGTCCGCGCCCACGACGGCAGCCTCCAGCTGGTCTGCACCCAGGACCGGCTGCTCAAGATCTTCCGCATCACCGGGCTCTCGAAGGTGTTCACCATCCACGAGTCCGCCGAGTCGGCCATCGCCGCCGGCTGACAGCCTCTCTGCGCCCTGCCGGAGCGGCCTCCGCGACGACGCGCGGGCGGCGTACTTTCCCATCACCTGTTCCAAAATGTGACGACACTCACATATCCTCGGTGAACTGGGGGAACCCACCACTCGCAGGAGGACGCGCATGTCCGATGTCGATGTCACCGGAGGCGACCTGGTTCTGGTCGTCATCGTCGCTGTAGTAGCGCTGGCCGCGCTCGGCCTCGCCTGGATGTTCCGCCGACAGGTGCTCGACGCCGCCAGCGGCACCGAGCACATGACCGAGATCGCCCAGGCGGTGGAGGAGGGCGCGGCCGCCTATCTCGCCCGCCAGTTCCGCACCCTGGCCGTCTTCGCCGTCATCGCGTTCGTGGTGCTGCTGGCGCTGCCGGCCGACGACTGGGGAGTGCGGATCGGCCGGAGCATCTTCTTCCTGCTCGGCGCCGGCTTCAGCGCCTCGGTCGGCTACCTCGGCATGTCGCTCGCGGTCCGCGCCAACGTGCGCGTCGCCGCCGCGGCCAACCGGGACGGCCGGGAGGCGGCCATGCGGATCGGCTTCCGCACCGGCGCCACCGTCGGAATGCTCACCGTCGGCCTCGGCCTGCTCGGCGCCAGCGTCGTCGTACTGATCTTCCAGGGCGAGGCTCCCCACGTGCTGGAGGGCTTCGGCTTCGGCGCCGCCCTGCTCGCGATGTTCATGAGGGTCGGCGGCGGCATCTTCACCAAGGCCGCCGACGTCGGTGCCGACCTCGTCGGCAAGGTGGAACAGAACATCCCCGAAGACGACCCGCGCAACGCCGCCACCATCGCCGACAACGTCGGCGACAACGTCGGCGACTGCGCCGGCATGGCCGCCGACCTCTTCGAGTCCTACGCCGTCACCCTGGTCGCCGCGCTGATCCTGGGGTCGCAGGCGCTCGGAGAGAAGGGGCTGGTGTTCCCGCTGCTGGTGCCGGCGGTCGGCGCGCTGACCGCCGTGCTCGGCATCTACCTGTGCCGGCCTCGTGTCGGTGAGAACGGTCTGCTGACCATCAACCGCGCCTTCTACATCTCCGCGGCCGTCGGCGGGATCGTCTCGGCGATCGTCGCCTTCCTCTACCTGCCCGGCGAGTGGACGGCCGGCGCGGCCGGGCTGCTCTCCGACGACCTGCCGGACGCCGACCCGCGGCTGCTCGCGGCCGTCGCGGTCGTCATCGGCGTGGTGCTCGCGGCCGCGATCCTGGCGCTGACCGGCTACTTCACCGGCACCGACTACCGCCCGGTCAAGGACGTCGGCCGGACCTCGCTGACCGGGCCCGCCACCGTCATCCTCAGCGGCCTGAGCGTGGGCTTCGAGTCGGCCGTCTACACCGCGATCGTGATCGGCGCGGCGGTCTTCGGGGCGGCGCTGATCGGCGGTTCGGCCGCGCTGTTCGCCGTCGCGCTGGCCGGCTGTGGCCTGCTCACCACCGTTGGCGTCATCGTCGCGATGGACACCTTCGGTCCGGTCTCCGACAACGCCCAGGGCATCGCCGAGATGTCCGGCGACGTCAGCGAGGAGGGCGCGCAGATCCTCACCGAGCTCGACGCGGTCGGCAACACCACCAAGGCGATCACCAAGGGCATCGCCATCGCCACCGCGGTGCTCGCCGCGAGCGCGCTGTTCGCGTCGTACACCCAGAGCGCCTTCGAGGCCTTCGCCGACTCCGGCGATGCGAGCGACTCCAGCGCCATCCTCGGCGGCTTCCTCGTCTTCGACGCCAAGCTGCTGGTCGGCACCCTGCTCGGTGCCGCGGTCGTCTTCCTCTTCTCCGGCCTGGCGATCAACGCCGTCGGTCGGGCGGCTGGCGCCGTCGTCTTCGAGGTACGACGGCAGTTCCGGGAGATCCCGGGGATCATGGAGGGCACCGGCCGGCCGGAGTACGGCAAGGTCGTCGACATCGTCACTCGCGACTCGCTGCGCGAGCTGGCCACCCCCGGCATCCTGGCCATCCTGGCGCCGGTCGCCGTCGGCTTCGGGCTCGGGATCGGTCCGCTGGCCGGCTTCCTGGCCGGCGCCATCGCCACCGGCACCCTGATGGCGGTCTTCCTCGCCAATGCCGGCGGCGCCTGGGACAACGCCAAGAAGCTGGTCGAGGACGGCAACCACGGCGGCAAGGGCTCCGACGCCCACGCCGCCACGGTCATCGGCGACACCGTCGGCGACCCGTTCAAGGACACCGCCGGCCCGGCGATCAACCCGCTGCTCAAGGTGATGAACCTGGTCAGCCTGCTGATCGTCTCCGCCGTCGTGAACCTGACCTATGGCGAGAACGCCAGCGATCCGCTGCGCATCCTCATCGCCGTGGTCGCCGCCCTCGGCATCGCCGTCGCCGTCTACATCTCCAAGCGCCGCCCGGTCGCCATCGAGCGCGAGTCGGCAGAAGTGCAAGTGTGAGAAGCGCCGAGTCGGCAGAAGTGCTGCTCTGAGCGAGGCCGAGTCGGCAGAAGTGCAGGCCCCGCGCCTGCACTTCTGCCGAC
>NZ_JASGDQ010000041.1:0-16144 GCF_047607185.1 Nocardioides sp.
GCCTGAGACAGGAGAATCCGGCTCTGTTGAGCCGGATTCTCCGTGTCAGACGCTCGATCAGCGGGCTGGTCAGCAGCTAGCTGCCGAGCTGGCGGTCGAGCTCCGCCGCTGCGAAAAACGCCGACGACGTCCGCAAGATGTCGTTGGCACGACGCAGCTTCGCGTTCTCTCGCCGCAGCCGGGCAACCTCCTCGCTCAACGACTCGCCGTTCGCGTCACCAGTACCGCCCAGACCGGTCACGCCGTTGCGCGCGTCGTCGCGCCGGATCCAGTTCCGCAACGTCGAGGGGTTGATGCCCAGCAGCTCGCCCACTTCCTCACGAGCGCCGCGCTGGCTGATCTGGTCGTCCTCGGCGATCCGGTCGCGGTACATCCGCACCGCCCTGGCCATCGTCTCCTCGTCATACTTCCTCGCTGCAGGCACGAGCCGATCTTCCTTCCGTGGGTCTCTTCAGACCCTCCGACTCGCCCAGGGCGGTTCAGTGTGAACGCCTAGCTGCCCCGGTCGCAGTGATGGCAGCGCTCGCCACCGCGTGCGCAGGCGCGACCACTGCGACCCATCCGTCAACCGCGACAACGGTCTCACCGGGAGCCGCCTCAACGCCGTCACAGACAGACGCGTCCGTTTCCCTCCCCGGAGAGTCCGGCTCTCTCGTCCCTGAGCCAGTTCGCGTACCCATCAAAGGTGCGACCGCATTCAAGGCAAAGCCGAATCCGCTCGTGGCGGACCCGAGTCTCGCGATGGCCGTCGAGCTCAGCAAGTCCGGGAGGGATCGAGCTTCGGGTGAGAACTTCGCCGCGATGTTCTCGCAGTTGCAAATTGATGTTGATTCCGATGCTAGAAGCGAAGATATGGTTGGACACTTGGTAAGTGGTGAGACCTCGCAGCAGTTCCGGGACTATCTTCTTCAGGACCGCTACATCGGGCAGGTGACGCATCTCGAACGGCGCTTCAACGCTGATGCTGATGCATGGCTACGGTCGGCGGCAGAGGGCGGTGGCGAGGAGCCTTCTCGGCTTCAGGTGGAGTTGGCTGCCGAGGTGCAGTCGAGCGTTCAGTCGCCGGGCGACCGGATGTTCATGGTTACGCGAATCGACGTCGATTGGGAGGGCGACGGGTGGCGAGTAACTGATTTCGCGAACGGATTTGTGGGGAACACGCCAGCTGGGGCAGGTGATCTACTCCGGGATGCCCTTAGTGGTGACGGATGGCGGCGTCTTTCCTAAACGGATGTGGCCCGTTGGTGGGGGCGCTGGCGGTCGCGGCACGTGTGGTCGTCGTAAGACCGAGTTTCGATCCCCGAGCTGTATTATCCGGGGTCGCTGGGATTTCTGATTTCCCTAGTGCCGTGTCGGGTGGTGTGGAATCGGTAGTGGTGGGGGCTGGTCCAGAGGTATTCACCCGGAGCCAGTTGGAAGTAGGACCAGCCTGTGCTGTGGGTTTTGATGCGGTGGTGTTGTCGGCATAGCGGGGCGATATTTCCGGTCCGGGTTTGGCCGGGTGGGCCGTGTTCTTGCCATTTCTTGGCGTGGTCCAGGTCGCAGGACTCGGCGGGGCGCTCGCAGTAGGGGAAGACGCATTTGCGGGCGGTCTCGACCACCTGTTCCCGGAGGGTGTCGGTGGCGAACCGGCCTGCTGTGGCTGCCTCGGCGGTCAGGTCGAGGACCGGCCGGACGGTCACCTGGCTGTGGCCGCACCAGGCGCGGAGGTGGTCGATGGTGACCATGCCCAACGGCTGGCCGGTCAGGGAGTGCACGATCGCGTGGGTGTCGCCCTCGGCCACCCGAACCCGGAGGTCGACCCGCCGCGGCTGAACCCAGGCCCGCGCCCCGGTGCCGGGGTCGGTGCCGGGGCGGCCAATGTCGCTACGGGCGGCGGGGCGGGTGAAGTCGACCTCGCCGCGGGCGAGCATCCCCAACGCCCGGGCCCGGCGGACCGTCTTGGTGTCGCCGAGTCCGTCAAATGCGGCGAGCTGGTCGGCGATCTCATCCAGCACCGCGTCGAGGTCCAGGGCGTCCGTGGTGTCCAACACCGCTTCCACCCGTGTAGTCGCAGCCCTGCTGTTGGCGGTCCGGGCGATCTCGACGCGACGCTCGGCCAAGTCCGAGGCCTCGTCCTCGATGAGTTGTTCGGGGTCGAACCTCGCCTTGGCCTCCTCGATCAACCGGTCCAGGGTCCTGACCCCGACCCGCTCCACCCGCGAGCAGACATGGACATCGACCCAGGCGGCCGCCTCCCTGGGGAGCGTCATGGTGGCCTCGGCGACGCGACGGGCCCGCCAGCCATCTACCTGACCGGCCTTCACCCGACCCCACGTCCTAGGGAGGCGGTGCACCAGTTCGACGCATTGGGCCAGGAACACCCGCCCCGACGAGGTCGACCGACCTGTCGCGGCAGCGAACTCGACGACAGCGAACTCGGTCACATAGGCACAGCCGTCACCACCGAGCAGCACCTCACCCTCCCCACCCGGCACCCCATCAAGCAACGAGGCGGCCCGGGTCCAGTCATCGACCTCGTGAAAGGAGGCATACTTCGCGGCCGCCGCGATCTGCAACGCCTCCTCGGCCCGCGCCCGAGTTTGAGAAGAACGAAAGACCTCGAGCACGCTCCCAGGATCATCAGCCGCGTCGAAAGCGGCGGCGTCTGGAAAGGTCGAAGTCATAAACCCAAGATAACGACGACCACCGACAATCCTGGGCCGGCATGATCCATGCGCTAGAAAAATGTTCTGGCGGCCCGGAACATCGAAGGGGTAGGCGGGTCTGAGCATGACCACCGGCGCGCCGGCCGAGGAGGTGGTCCAGGCCTTGGAGGTGTTGGGCTGCGAGATCGTGAAGGGCCCGTCGGTGGTGCGAGGCGTGACCAGCTACGGACTGGCCTGCCGGTCAGCGGCCGGTAGGGAGGATCTTGTGGAGGACGAACCGATCGACCTGGCGCTGTCTCGGGACGAGGCGCTGATCCTCTTCGAGTGGCTTGCTCGCACCTCCGAGTCGGACTCGCTGAGCGGGATCGCGGACGACATCGAGCAACAGGTGCTCTGGAACGTGGAGGCGTTGCTGGAGAGGGTGCTCGTAGAGCCGCTCGACGCCAACTACGGCGCCATCCTGGAGGCGGCCCGTCGACGGCTCCAGGAGTCGTTCGGCCTGACCGACTGAGTCGCGAGTCGAGCCGGGCTGGTCGCCACGGCTAGGGTTGCCGACCGTGACGGTGCCGGTTCCTCGTGTCGCAGCGGTGCTCGTCAGCCATGACGGGGCGCGATGGCTGCCGACCGTGATCGACGGGATCGCGGCGCAGACGGCGCCGTTGGCCCAGGTGGTCGCCGTCGACACCAACAGCGTGGACGAGAGCGCTCGACTGCTGCGCGACGCCTTCGGCGAGGTCCAGGTGCTCAAGGGCGCTACCGGCTACCCGGCCGCTGTTCAGGCCGGCGTGAACCTGCTTGGCCAGGACGTCGACTGGATCTGGCTGCTGCACGACGACGCCAACCCCGCGCCCACCGCGCTCGCGGAGCTGCTGGCAGCCGCCGAGTCCTCGGGCGCCGACCTGCTCGGCCCCAAGCTGCGGGAGTGGCCCTCGCTGCGCCGTCTGCTCGAGCTCGGCGTCACCATCTCCGGCACCGGCCGGCGCGAGACCGGCCTGGAGCGCGGCGAGTACGACCAGGGCCAGCACGACGAGGTCCGCGCCGTGCTCGCCGTCAACACCGCCGGGCTGCTGATCCGTCGCTCCGCCTGGGAGGCGCTGGGCGGGCTCGACGACAACCTGCCGATCTTCGGCAACGACATCGACCTGGGCTGGCGCGCGGCCCGGGCGGGGCTGCGCACCATCATCGTGCCGAGAGCGGTGGTCTTCCACGCCGAGGCCGCCCATCGAGGGGTACGACGGACTCAGCTGACCGGCCGGCACACCCACTTCCAGGAGCGCCGCGCCGCGCTCTACACCCTGCTCGCCAACGCTCGCCCCTGGCGGCTGCCGTTCCAACTCCTCAGGCTCCTCCTCGGCACCCTGCTCCGGGCGGTCGGCTTCATCGCGATCCGCTCGCTCGGCGAGGCTCTAGACGAGGTGGCAGCGCTGCTCAGCGTCTACTCCCGGCCGGGCCGGATCCATGCCGCCCGCCGGGCGCGGGCCGCCCTCGACACCGCCGACCCGGCACAGGTCCGCGCCCTGCTCGCGCCGCCCTGGCTGCCCTACCGGCACGGCCTGGATGCCGTCGGCGACCTCGTCGGCGCGCTCACCAACTCCGCCGCGGACATCGCCGAGCGCCGCCGGGCCGCCGCGGCCGAGCGCGATCCGGCATCGTTCGCCGCCCGCAACCGGCAGGCGGCGGCTGAGGGCATCGACGGCGACGGCGAGGCGCTGCTGCAGGACACCGGCGCGGTGGCCCGCTTCCTGACCAACCCGGTCGCGGTGCTGCTGGCGGTGGTGGTCGCGCTGCTGCTGGTCGGCACCCGGGAGGCGCTCGGCACGGTGGTCGGCGACGGGCTCTCGCCGACGCCGGCCGGAGTGGGGGACTGGTGGCGCCTCCACCTGGAGTCCTGGCACGCCATCGGGCAGGGCAGCGACCTCCCGGCGCCGCCGTACCTCCTGCCGCTGACGCTGCTCGGCACCCTGCTCACCCCCGGCGGCGCGGTCAGCACCGTCATGCTGCTCTCCGCCCCGCTCGGGCTGTGGGGCGCCTGGCGGCTCCTCCGGGTGATCGGGAGACTCCTCTCGATCAGGGGCGTGCCGCGCTGGCTGATCCTGTGGGGCGCCACGGCGTACGCGCTGGTGCCGCTGGTCGCCGGTGCCTGGAGCGAGGGCCGACTCGGCCCGGTGGTCGCCGCCGCCGTGCTGCCCTGGCTCGTCCATGCCGCGCTCGGCTTCGCCGACCCCGAGCACGACCGGCGGGTCCGGGCCGGCTGGCGCACCGGCCTGCTGCTGGCCCTCGTCACCGCCTTCACGCCGATCGCCTGGCCGGCCTTCCTGCTGCTGACCGTGGTCGTGCTGGTGGTCGCCGCCGTGCTGGTCCCGGGTGTCCTGGCCGACCGCTCCCACTGGCTGCCGCCGCTGGTCGCCCTGCTCGTCCCGGTGGTACTGCTGGCCGCCTGGTGGCTGCCGCTGCTGCTCCACGGCGGTGCGGCCGGCCTGCTGCTCGACGCCGGAGTGCCACCGATGCCGGCCCTCGACGGCGCCGGCCTGGCCCTGGGCCGGCTGCCCGACCTCGGCGCGCCCTGGTGGCTCGGGGTGGTGCTGCCGGCACTTGCCGTGGTCGCACTGGTGCCGGCGCGCACCCGGGTCCCGGTGCTGGTCTGCTGGCTGGTCGGCCTGGTGGCCGCACTGACCGCGCTCGCGCTCTCCCCGCTGTCGCTGCGCCTGGGCGCGCTGTCGACCCCCGCCGGCACCTCCTTCCTGCTGGTGCTCGCCCAGGGCGCCGCCGTGGTGGCGATCGTGGTCGGCGCCCAGGGCGCGCTCGCCGGCGGCGTGACCGGCTGGCGCCGCGGCCTGGCCGCCGTGCTCGGGGCCGTCGCGGCGATCGCCCCGCTGGGCGGACTGGCCTGGGTCGTGGTCGCCGGGCACGGCTCGCTCTCCGACCACGTCACCAAGGTAGTGCCCGCCTACATGCTGCAGGCCGCCGAGCAGGGGCCCGAGCACGGCGTCCTGGTGCTGCGCGGCGACATCGCCGGCGGCATCCGCTACGAGGTCGTCCGCGACGACGGCACCACCCTCGGCGAGGACGAGATCGCCGCGCTGACACCCGCCTCGGCGGCCTTCACCGGACTGGTCCGCGACTTCGTCTCCCGACCCGGCGACGACACCGTGGCCGGCCTGGCCGCCGCCGGCATCCAGTACGTCGTCCAGCCCGCGCCGGCCGACCCGACCGTCGCCGCGACCATCGACGCCACCAGCGGCCTGACCCAGGCCAGCGCACAGGACCGCGCCACCCGCGCCTGGCAGGTCGAGGCCGAGCCGACCCTCGCCACCACCGGGCACCGCTCCTGGCTCCGGCTGGCGCTGCTGGTGGTCCAGCTCGCCGGCCTGCTGGCCGTGCTGACCCTCTGCGCGCCGACGATGGAGCGCGGCCGGAGGAGGCCGACGCGATGAGCACCCCCACCCCCGGACGCCGCGCCGCCACGAGGCCGAGGCGCCGTCTCGACGTCACCACGCTGCTCGCCCTGGCGCTGCCGCTCGTCGTCGCGGCGGTGCTGGCGGTGGTGCGCCCCGACACCGCCGGCGTCGCGCAGCACGCCCCCCGGTCGGTCGCGCTCGACCGGCTGACGCTGGCCTGCCCGAGCGCTCTGGACGGCAAGGAGGCGGCGCAGACCGAGCTCGGCGTCACCGCCCCCGCCGCCGGCTCCGTCACCGTCGGCGACACCGCCGTCGAGGTCGGCGCCGACGCCGTCACCAGCGCGCCGGCTCCGAACGCCCCGACCGCCGTCACCGGCACCGGCGACGAGGCCGTTGGTCTGGTCGCGGCGCTGTGGTCGACCAGCCCGGCCACCGGCTACGACTGTGCGCCGCCGCTCGCCGACCAGTGGTTCACCGGCGTCGGCGCCGGGCCCACCCACGCCTCGGTCCTGGAGCTGGTCAACCCCCACCCCGGGCCGGCCGTCGTCGACGTCGACGTGCTCACCGATACCGGCCCGCTCGAGGTCGACGACCTGCGTGGCATCACCGTGAACGGCCATGACAGCCGCCAGATCGACCTGAGCCAGGTGGTGCCGCGCGACGGCGTGATGGCGCTGCACGCCGTCGTCGCACGCGGCCAGGTGGGCATCGCGGTCCGCGACCGCGGCGAGCGACTCACCGGCGGCGTCAGCACCGAGGACTGGCTGCCCGCGCAGGCCGCCCCCGCCACCACCGACCTGATGCTGGGCGTGCAACCCGGCTCCGGCCGACACACCCTCGCCATCGCCAACGGCGGCGACGACCAGGTCAGCGCCAGCCTCAAGCTGGTCACCGCCGACTCGGAGTTCGCCCCGGCCGACACCGACCCGATCGACGTACCGCCGCACTCGATCGTCTCCGTCGTGCTGGACGAGGTGCTCGGCGACCCGGTCGCCCAGGACGCCGTCGGTCTCGAGGTCGACGCCTCCGGCCCCGTCACCACCGCGCTGCGCAGCGTCGTCGACGGCGACCTGTCCATCCTGGTCCCGGGCGGCACCGTGACCGGCGAGACCACCGCCATCGTCCCGGCGGGCGCGAAGCGGCTGATCCTGGCCGGCGCCGACGCCGTCGGGGTCGCCACCGTCACCGCTCGCGACGCCACCGGCGCCTCGCTGGGGGAGGAGCGGGTCTCGCTCGCCCCGGACAAGGCCGGCCTCTACGACATCCCCGAGGGAGCCGCCAGCGTCGAGGTCAGCCCCGCCCGCACCGGCCTCCAGGGCGCGGTGCTCGCCACCGACGGCGGCTCGGCCGTCGTACGGCTGCGCGAGCTGCCCCGCACCACACCGGTCCCGGCTGTGGCTCAGTCCCGCTCGTAGCGAGGATCGATCACCGACGGCTCCACGTTGAGCAGTTCGGCAACCTGCTCGACGACCACGGTGTGGATCATCGCCTCCAGGTCGGAGCGGGTCTCGCAGCGGTGCTCGATCGGCCGCCGGAACAGCACGATCCGGGTCGGCCGGGTGCCGGCGCCGCGCACCAGCGAGGACAGCGGCACCGAGTCCACCGTCCAGTCGTCGGGCACCTGCGGGGCGTCCTCGACGGCGTACTCCACCATCCCCAGCCGCTTCGACCACTTCTCGTCGACCTCGCGGATGAGGTCGAGCGCCAGCTCGTCGAACCGCTCCCGCGCGGTCGGCAGCTCGGGCACCCCCGGCACCCGCGGCATCACGCCCGGCCCACGCATACCCCGGCCGTGCCGGTCGCGGATACGGCGCCTGCCCGGCGGAGTGGTGCTCATATCCGCGAGCCTAGTCACCGGGAGCCGGACAGGGCGGTACCGTCTGCCTCGTGAGTCCCGCCCGCCGCTGTTCACGTACGGCCTGTGGCCGCCCGGCGGTCATGACGCTGACCTACGTGTACGCCGACCAGACCGCCGTCCTCGGCCCGCTGGCGACCTACGCCGAGCCGCACGCCTACGACCTGTGCCGGGAGCACTCCGAGCGGCTCTCCGCGCCCCGCGGCTGGGAGGTGCTTCGGCTCGCCACCGCCGCCGCAGTCGACCCGGGGCCGTCCACCGACGACCTGCTCGCCCTCGCGGACGCCGTGCGGGAAGCCGCCAGGCCGACCCCCGCCCCGCCGCGGCCGACGGCCGAGGAGGGCACCCGTGAGACTCACCGCAAGGGCCATCTGCGGGTGCTCACGACCGACTAGCCAGGAGGCCGGGGTGAGCCACTAGTGTGACCAGCATGGCCACACTGGACCCCGACAACATCAACGCCGTCTTCAAGGCGTACGACGTCCGCGGCACCGTCCCCGACCAGATCGACGACGAGCTCGCCGCCGCCACCGGCCGGGCGTTCGTGCAGGTGCTGGGGGCGGACCGGATCGTCATCGGCTACGACATGCGACCCTCCTCGCCCACCCTGGCGGCCGCCTACGCCAAGGGCGCCAACGAGGCCGGCGCCGACGTCGTGCTGATCGGGCTGTGCTCCACCGACGAGCTCTACTTCGCCTCCGGCAGCCTCGGCCTGCCGGGCGTGATGTTCACGGCCAGCCACAACCCGGCGAAGTACAACGGCATCAAGCAGTGCCGCGCCTACGCCGCCCCGGTCGGCATGGAGTCCGGCCTCGCCGAGATCCGCGACCTGGTGCTCCAGGGCTCCCCCCTGGCCGAGGTCAAGACCGGCACGGTGACCGAGCAGGAGGTCCTCGAGGACTATGTCGACCACCTGCTCTCCCTCGCTCCGGTCCAGGGCCGCCCGCTCAAGGTCGTCGCCGACGCCGGCAACGGCATGGCCGGCCTCACCGCCCCGGCGGTCTTCGCGAAGCTGCCCGGCATCGAGCTGATCCCGCTCTACTTCGAGCTCGACGGCGACTTCCCCAACCACGAGGCCAACCCGATCGAGGCGCACAACCTGGTCGACCTGCAGGCGAAGGTCCGCGAGACCGGCGCCGACATCGGCCTGGCCTTCGACGGCGACGCCGACCGCTGCTTCCTCGTCGACGAGCGCGGCGAGCTGGTCTCGCCCTCCACGCTGACCGCGCTGATCGCCACCCGCGAGCTGAAGAAGGCCCCCGGCGCCGCGGTGATCCACAACCTGATCACCTCCCGCGCCGTCCCCGAGATCGTGCGCGAGCACGGCGGCAACCCGGTCCGGACCCGGGTCGGCCACTCCTTCATCAAGGCGACCATGGCCGAGACCGACGCCGTCTTCGGCGGCGAGCACTCCGGCCACTTCTACTTCCGCGACTTCTGGCGCGCCGACTCCGGGATGCTGGCCGCGCTGCACGGCCTGGCCGCGCTGGCCGAGGCCGACGTGCCGCTCTCGGAGCTGCTGGCGCCCTACGAGCGCTACCCGCTCTCCGGCGAGATCAACTCCACGGTGGCCGACGCGCCCGCCATCCTCGCCGAGCTGGAGGCGACCTACCGCGCTCGCGACGGCGTCACCGTCGACCACCTCGACGGCCTCAGCGTCAGCACCCCCGACTGGGCCTTCAACGTCCGCTCCTCCAACACCGAGCCGCTGCTGCGGCTCAACGTCGAGGGCAAGGACCGGGCCACCATGGAGCAGGTCCGCGACGAGGCCCTCGCCATCATCACGAAGGGGCTCTGAGGTGGGCGCGCACCAAGGTCCGCTGGGTCTCGACGACACTTTGTTGGCCATCATCGTCTGCCCGCAATGCCACGGCGACCTGCTGCCGGTGGAGACCAACCCCCAGGATCCGGCCGAGGGCGGGGAGCTGGCCTGCCAGGGCGACTGCGGGCTGATCTACCCGGTCCGCGACGGCATCCCGGTGCTGCTGGTGGACGAGGCACGCGCCTCCGGCTCGTGAGATGACCTGGTTCGACGAGACCCGGCTCGACGACGAGCGGGCGCTCTCCTACGCCGACCTGAGGCTGCGGGGACTGGCCGAGTCCGGGGCACGGGTACGCCGTGAGGCCGCCGGCGCGCAGCACGAGCTCGAGCTGGCGGTCGCTCGCGCCGAGGGCGCCGGCCGTCCCCGAGCCGTGGTCGCGGCCGGTCCCGACTCGCGACTGGTGCGCGCCGTCCTCGAGCCGAGTTGCCCGGTGCCCTTCGTCGCCTGGCCCGCGCCCGGCCTCCCGGGCTGGGCCGGCAGTCTCGACCTCGTCGTCGTACTCGCTCCCGAGGGTGGCGACCCCGGCACCGCCAGCGCCGTCGCCGAGGCGGTCCGCCGCGGCTGCCAGGTCGTGGTCGCCGCCCCCGAGGGCTCGCTGGTGGCCGAGCACGCCGTCGGCCGCGATGTCACGCTCTTCCCGGTCGCCACCACCGACCAGCTCGCCGTGGCGGTACTGGTGCTCTCCTATCTCGACCGGGTCGGCCTCGGCCCGGCCGCCGACCCCGAGCAGGTGGCGACGGCCTTCGACGAGGTCGCCGTCCGCTGTTCGCCGCACCGCGAGCTCGCGGCGATGACGGGCAACCCGGCCAAGCTGCTCGCGCTCACCCTCGCCGACTCGATACCGCTGCTGTGGGGCGGCTCCGTGCTGGCCGCCCGCGCCGCCCGACGGGTCGCGGAGTCGATCCGACGCGCCACCGGCCGGGCCGCCATCGCCGGCGACGCCGAGCACCTGCTCCCCGTCCTGGAGGCCGCCCGGCCGACCACGGTGTTCGACGACCCCTTCGACGGGGGTGTGGCCGAGCGTCGCCCGGTGCTGCTGGTGCTCGACGACGGTGCCGACGACCCGGTCCGCCGCGAGCAGCGCCAGGGTCTCACCGAGGCCGCCGACGAGCGCGGCGTCCGCGTCGAGGTGGTCTCCGCAGAGGCCGCCGGCGACGTACCTCGCTACGCCGAACTGCTGCTCACCGGCCTCTACGCCGCCGAGTACCTGAGGGTCGGCCTGGTCGAGGACTGAGCCTGTGGACAGCCGTTTGCGGCCACCTGTCGCAGCGGCCAGCATCGTTTCATGGGCAATCTCGGGAAGGTGAGGCACCATGAGTGTCATGAGCACGACGTACGACGCGATCCCCTATGGGCGGCCGCTGACGATCGACGACCTCGGGGCGACGCCGGATGACGGCAACCGCTACGAGCTCATCGATGGGGTGTTGGTGGTGAGTGCCGCCCCGCGTCGTATTCACGGTTTCGTAGCGGAGGCTCTCGCCGATGTGCTGCGCCGTCACTGCCCACGCGGCTGGCGGGTGATGACGACGGAGTTCGCCACGGTCCTCTCTCCGGACACGCTTGCCATTCCCGACCTCGTGGTACTGCCTGCGCTCACTGCTACCGAGATGCGCGACGAGTCGCACGTCGACGAGCCGCAGCTGGTGGTCGAGGTGCTCTCGCCCAGCACTGCGCTCAACGACCTCAACGTCAAGTTCGCCCGTTTCGAGCGAGCCGGCATCCCGTCGTACTGGGTGGTCGATCCGGACTCACTACGACTGATCGCCTGGGAGCTCACCGACGGACGGTACGTCGAGGTGGCCGATGTGACGGACGGCTCCTGGACCGCCACCCGCCCGTTCGAGGTCACGATCGCCCCGAGCGAACTGCTCGACTGACTCACAGCTTGCTGAGGCATGTTCTCAGGAAGACCGGGTAGACCACAGGAGTGACCTCCGCTCGTGACCCGTGGCTCGACAACGCCAAGCTGGCGCTGGTGACCCTCGTCGTCATCGGCCACGCCTGGACGCTGCTGCCCGACAACGCCCGCGACAGCCATCTCTACGACTTCCTCTACGTCTGGCACGTGCCGGCCTTCGTGCTGGTCACCGGCTACCTGTCGAAGAGCTTCGACTACTCGCCCGGCCGGCTGTGGCTGCTGGTCCGCACCGTCGCGGTGCCCTATCTCATCTTCGAGTGCGCCCTGGCGCTGTTCCGCACCTATGTCGGCGGCGAGCGGCTGCAGGACCTCTTCGCCGACCCGCACTGGCCGCTCTGGTACCTCACCGCGCTCTTCTGCTGGCGCCTGCTCACCCCGGCGCTGCGCGCCATCCCGGCCGCGCTCGCCGTCGCCGCCGCCGTCAGCGTCGTGCTGGGCGCGGTCGCCCCGACGACCCTGGATCTGGCCCGGGTGGTGGGCTTCCTGCCGTTCTTCGCGATGGGGCTGCTGGCCACCCCGGAGCGGCTGGCGCTGCTGCCCCCCCCCCTGGCCCGGATCCTCGCGGTGCCCGTGCTCGCCCTCATCTGGCTGCTGACCGCGCACACCGACTCCTTCGCCTCCACCGGCTGGCTCTACTACCGCAGCACCTATGCCGACCTCGGCGTCGGCGACCTGCACGGGATGGTGCTGCGTGCCTGCCTGCTCGGGCTCGGTGCCGCCGGGGCGCTGGCCTTCCTCGCGTTGGTGCCGCCGATCCGCACCCGGCTGACCGGGCTGGGGGAGATGACCCTCGTGGTCTACCTCTGCCACGGCTTCTTCGTCCTCGGCGCCCGCTACGCCGGCTACGAGACCTGGACCGCCGCCCACCCGCTGCTCGGCCTGCTCGTCACGACTGCCGCAGCGATCGGTGTGGTGCTGCTGCTGGCCTGGCAGCCCGTCTCACGGGTCCTCCGGCACCTCGTGGACCCGCTCGGCTACGCCCAGCGCCGGGTCCGCCACGCCGTCGAGCTCACCGCCGTCGCCGACCAGGTCGACGACACCGATCGGCAGCCTGTGGACAGCCGTTTGCGCGGCTGAGACCGGGCCGCCAGCCTTGGTCCATGTCGGATCTCGGGAAGGTGAGGCACCATGAGGGCTATGACGATGCCGTACGACACGTTGCCCCGCGGCAGGGCGCTGAGGATCGAGGATCTCGAGGCGACGCCGGATGACGGCAACCGCTACGAGCTCATCGACGGGGTGCTGGTCGTGAGTGCCGCGCCTCGCCCGGTTCATGCCTTCGCCGGTGAGGGGCTTGCGGATGTGTTGCGAGCCTGTCTGCCACCGGGTTGGCGTGTGATGACCACGGAGGTCGGCGTCGTGCTCGCCGACGACACGGAGATGATTCCTGACATCACGGTCTACCCGCCCCTGGGAGGCGTCCCGGCCGTTCCCGGTCACCATCGCTCCGAGCGCTCTGCTCGGCTAGGAGCCGCGACAGGCCACTAGGTAGCCTTCCGCCCATGAGTGCGGGTCTGTTCGGTCTTCTCGACGACATCGCGGCGATCGCCAAGCTGGCCGCCGCCTCCGTCGACGACGTGGGTGCCGCGGCGGGCAAGGCGACCGCGAAGACCGTCGGCGTGGTGGTCGACGACACCGCCGTCGCGCCGCAGTACGTCCAGGGCCTGGCGCCGGCGCGTGAGTTGCCGATCGTGGGCAAGATCGCCAAGGGCTCGATCCGCAACAAGCTCGTCGTCATCTTGCCGCTGGCGCTGTTGCTCAGCCAGTTCGTGCCCGATCTGATCCCGGTGATCCTCATCTGCGGCGGCCTCTACCTCGCTTTCGAGGGTGCCGAGAAGGTCCACGAGTGGTTTGTGCCGAGTCACGAGCACGAGCAGCCTGTCGCCGACGTGGGTGCCGACGCCGAGGACAAGATGGTTGCCGGCGCGGTCCGCACCGACCTGATCCTGTCCACCGAGATCATGGTGATCGCCCTCAACGAGGTCGCCGAGGAGTCGATCTGGTCCCGGCTGGCGATCCTGGTGGTCGTCGCCGTCGTCATCACCGTCGGCGTCTACGGCGTGGTCGCGCTGATCGTGAAGATGGACGACATCGGCCTCCATCTGGCCGGCCGCGACTCGGGTTTCAGCAAGATCCTCGGCAGGGGCCTGGTCAAGGCCATGCCGGGGCTGCTCACCGCGCTGTCGATCATCGGCACCGTCGCGATGATCTGGGTCGGTGGCCACCTGCTGCTCACCAGCAGCCACGAGCTCGGTCTCGACCAGCCCTACGGCTGGGTGCACGACCTCGAGCACGACATCGCCCACCACGTCGCGGCCCTCGGGAGCTTGCTCGGCTGGCTCTTCAACACCCTGGTCTCCTTCGTCATCGGGCTCGTCGTGGGGTCGCTGATCCTCGTCGGGATTTCCGGCGTACGGCGTCTGCGCGGGTAGTCTCAGGGTCACGTCGCGTGCGGGAGATCCCGAAGTAGCGCAGATGCGCCGCCGACGTCACACCTTCGTGAAGGGCACGTTCATGGACTACCAGGTTGCCGACCTGAGCCTGGCCGAATTCGGCCGCAAGGAGATCACCCTCGCCGAGCACGAGATGCCCGGCCTGATGGCGCTGCGCGAGCGCTACGCCGCCGAGCAGCCGCTCCAGGGCGCGCGCATCGCCGGCTCGCTGCACATGACGATCCAGACCGCCGTCCTCATCGAGACCCTGGTTGCGCTCGGCGCCGAGGTCCGCTGGGCCTCCTGCAACATCTTCTCCACCCAGGACCACGCCGCGGCCGCTGTCGTCGTCGGCACGGGCACCGCCGAGGACCCCCAGGGCACCCCGGTCTTCGCCTGGAAGGGCGAGACCCTGGCGGAGTACTGGGACCTCGCCGAGAAGGTCTTCGACTTCGGTGGCCAGGGCCCCAACATGCTGCTCGACGACGGCGGCGACATCACGCTGCTGGTCCACAAGGGCGCCGAGTTCGAGAAGGCCGGCGTGGTGCCGCCGCAGGACACCACCGACAACGCCGAGTTCAAGGAGGTGCTGCGCGTGCTGGCTCGTTCCTTCGAGGCCGACCCGCAGCGCTGGACCAGGATCGCCGCCGACATCAAGGGCGTCTCGGAGGAGACCACCACCGGCGTCCACCGGCTTTACGAGCGGTTCAACGAGGGCTCGCTGCTGTTCCCGGCGATCAACGTCAACGACTCGGTCACCAAGTCGAAGTTCGACAACAAGTACGGCACCCGCCACTCCGCCATCGACGGCATCAACCGTGCCACCGACGTCCTCATCGGCGGCAAGGTGGCCGTGGTCTGCGGCTATGGCGACGTCGGCAAGGGCACCGCCGAGGCGCTGCGCGGCCAGGGCGCCCGGGTCATCGTCACCGAGATCGACCCGATCAACGCGCTGCAGGCCGCCATGGAGGGCTACGCCGTACGGCGTCTGGAGAGCGTCGTCGAGGAGGGCGACTTCTTCATCACCACCACCGGCAACTTCGACATCATCCGCGTCGAGCACTTCGAGAAGATGAAGCACAACGCGGTCGTGGCCAATATCGGCCACTTCGACAACGAGATCGACATGGCCGGCCTCGCCGCCGTCCCGGGCATCGTCAGGGACACCATCAAGCCGCAGGTGGACACCTGGACCTTTCCCCCGAAGGACGGCGCAGCCGGCAAGTCCGTCATCGTGCTGTCCGAGGGCCGGCTCTACAACCTCGGCAACGCGACCGGCCACCCCTCGTTCGTGATGTCGAACTCCTTCACCAACCAGGTGCTGGCGCAGATCGAGCTCTTCACCAAGTCAGAGGACTACCAGCTCGGCGTGCACGTGCTGCCGAAGATCCTCGACGAGGAGGTCGCCCGGCTGCACCTCGGTGCTCTCGGCGTCGAGCTCACCGAGCTGACCAAGGAGCAGGCCGAGTACATCGGCGTCCCGGTCGAGGGCCCCTACAAGCCCGACCACTACCGCTACTGACCCCCCCCGCCGAGTCGGCAGAAGTGCGGTTCTGAGAAGCGCCGAGTCGGCAGAAGTGCTGGGTGCACGCCCGCATTTCTGCCGACTCGGCGTGTTGGGGACCAGCATTTCTGCCGACTCGGCGTGTTGGGGGGAGGCCACGGGCGATGAAACTGAGGCTACTCGGTGGTACGAGCACATCCACCACGCGGCCTGATCTTCGGTGCCCGGCCGCGCCACGAATCACAGCCGTATCACTGATACCGCAGGCCCCACCCGACCCGCCACTCTCGGCGGCATGACCTACCACAACACCACCGAGACCTGCCGAGAGACCTATCACCAGTGGCTCGCCAGCCGTGACTACTCACAGCGGACCGTCAGCCAGCGACTCAAGCTCCTAGACCGCGTCCTCAGAGAGTGGCGCAGCCTCGACCAGCACCCTGAACCGCCCTGGGCGAGTCGGAGGGTCTGAAGAGACTCACGGAAGGAAGATCGGCTCGTGCCTGCAGCGAGGAAGTATGACGAGGAGACGATGGCCAGGGCGGTGCGGATGTACCGCGACC
>NZ_JASGDQ010000042.1:0-26772 GCF_047607185.1 Nocardioides sp.
CAGCGTGCGTCATGGCAAGGCGGAGGAGGGAGCCATGCCGGAGGCATGGCGACCGACGACAACGCAGCCAGGGCGTGCGATGGGCGGCGCGGAGCCGGCGCCTCCGAGTTCTCAAACGCGCTCTCAGTGACCGAGGCGGCCGTTGCGCTTCGCCGGGGCATGGTCGTGTGGGCTGCGCCGGACCCGGCAGCCGGTCGTGAGCAGAGCGGCCGGCGTCCCGTCCTCGTCGTCTCCTCGCAGCTGTACCTGCAAGCCGTCAGCGAGCTCGTGCTGACGATCCCGGTGACCACGAGGGATCGTGGCTGGCCCAACCATGTGAGGCTCCGCGGCGATCTCTCGCTCGGGCAGGACTGCTTCGCGATGACCGAGCAGGTGCGTGCGACGTCGCGATCCCGGCTCGGCAAGGTCGTGGGCGCGGTCGACGGCGCGACGATGAGCGCCATCGACGGCTGGCTGCGTGACTTCCTCGCGCTTCCGGCGCGGGCCGGGTGAGTGCCGTGCGAGTCAACGAGTTCGGTCAGCGCGTCGGCGACCCGGTGCCCGGCTGGGAGGCGCGAGCGGTGCCCGGGCCGGTGGTCCTGACCGGCCGCTACGTGCGGGTCCAGCCGCTCTCCTCGGCGCACTACGCCGACCTGTTCGCCGCTCTGTGCGGACCCGAGGACGGGGCGCTGTGGACCTACCGGCCGATCCCGCGGCCGTCGACGCTGGCCGAGGCGTGGATGCACTTCGCGGCCCACGTGGACGATCCGGGACTGGTGAGCTTCGCGCTCGTCCCGGCCGAGGGGGAGTACGCCGGCCGCCCGGCCGGCCTCGCGTCGTACACGAGGATCGAGCCGGCGACGGGGCAGGTCGAGGTGGCAGGCGTGCTGTTCTCCCGGTCCCTGCAGCGCACCCGCGCCGCGACCGAGGCGATCCACCTGCTGATCCGCCACGCCTTCGACGACCTCGGCTATCGCCGGTTCGAGTGGAAGTGCGACAGCCTCAACGAGCCGTCCCGGCGCGCGGCGCTGCGCTTCGGCTTCGTCTACGAGGGCCGCTTCCGCCACCACATGATCACCCAGGGCCGCAACCGCGACACCGACTGGTTCGCCATCACCGACGCCGACTGGCCGGACCTCCGCAGCGCTCACGAGCGTTGGCTCGACCCGGCCAACTTCGACGCCGGCGGCCAGCAGCGCAGCCGACTCGGCGAGCTCACCTCGGCAACCGCATGATGGGACCAGTCGTCCCACATCGTGGGACGCTGGGCGTGCTCAGCGTGACGGATGACGGCATCAGGCCGTAACGTGGAGCCATGCGCCTGGACATTCTTGTACGCACGCGACGCGCCAGCTGAGCCGCCACCCAGCAGCCAGCCGACGCGTCTCCCTCCGTTGCCGACAGGCCGGGGGGTTTTTTGTTGCGGCGACACGGGACCAGCGAAGACACACACAGATGAGGAACCAAGCGACATGAGCGACCAGATCACCGGGGCACAGAGCCTGATCAAGTCGTTGGAGGCGGCCGGTGTCGAGAGCATCTTCGGCATCCCGGGAGGCGCCATCCTGCCGGCGTACGACCCGCTGATGGACTCCAAGATCCGCCACATCCTCGTCCGCCACGAGCAGGGCGCCGGCCACGCCGCCGAGGGCTATGCCGCCGCCACCGGCAAGGTCGGCGTCTGCATGGCGACCTCCGGGCCGGGCGCCACCAACCTGGTCACCCCGATCGCCGACGCCTACATGGACTCCGTCCCGATCGTGGCGATCACCGGCCAGGTCGCCGAGCGGCTGATCGGCACCGACGCCTTCCAGGAGGCGGACATCCGCGGCATCACCATGCCGATCACCAAGCACAACTTCCTCGTCACCGACCCTGCCGACATCCCGGCCCGGGTCGCGGAGGCCTTCCATATCGCCTCGACCGGCCGTCCCGGCCCGGTGCTCGTCGACGTCGCCAAGAGCGCGCTCGAGTCGACGACCACCTTCAACTGGCCCGGTGAGCTGCAGCTGCCCGGCTACCGGCCGGTGACCAAGCCACACGCCAAGCAGATCCGGGAGGCGGCCCGGCTCATCCTGCAGAGCAGCAAGCCGGTGCTGTACGTCGGCGGCGGCACCATCCGCTCCGGCGCACACCGCGAGCTGCGCCGACTCGCCGAGTTGACGGGCATCCCGGTCGTCACCACGCTGATGGCGCGCGGCGCATTCCCCGACAGCCACCCGCAGCACCTCGGGATGCCCGGAATGCACGGCACCGTCGCGGCCGTCGCCGGCCTGCAGAAGTCCGACCTGATCGTCAGCCTGGGCGCCCGCTTCGACGACCGGGTCACCGGCGACCTGAAGTCCTTCGCCCCCGGCGCGCTGGTCATCCACGCGGACATCGACCCTGCCGAGATCGGCAAGAACCGCCACGCCGACGTCCCGATCGTGGGAGACGTCAAGGAGGTCCTCACCGACCTGCTCGTCGTGCTGGAGGCCGAGAAGGCTGCCGGCCGCGAGGGCGACTACGAGTCCTGGGTGGCGTTCTGCGCCGGCATCAAGAAGCGCTATCCGCTGGGCTACGACACCCCCGCCGAGGGCATGGCGCCGCAACTCGTCATCGAGCGGCTCGGCGCTATCGCCGGCCCCGAGGCCATCTACGTCGCCGGCGTCGGCCAGCACCAGATGTGGGCCGCCCAGTTCGTCGGCTACGAGCAGCCCCGTACCTGGCTCAACTCCGGCGGCGCCGGCACCATGGGCTACTCCGTCCCGGCCGCGATGGGCGCCAAGGTCGGCCGCCCCGACGCGACGGTCTGGTCGATCGACGGCGACGGCTGCTTCCAGATGACCAACCAGGAGCTGGCCACCTGCGCGATCGAGGGCATCCCGATCAAGGTCGCCGTCATCAACAACGACAACCTCGGCATGGTCCGGCAGTGGCAGACGCTCTTCTACAACGAGCGCTACTCCAACACCAACCTGCAGCGCCATGACAAGCCCGCCCGCATCCCCGACTTCCCGAAGCTGGCCGAGGCCTACGGCTGCGTCGGGCTGTCGTGCGAGTCCGCCGACGACGTCGACTCCGTCATCGAGAAGGCGATGGCGATCGACGACGTTCCGGTCGTGGTCGACTTCCGCGTCAACAAGGACGCCATGGTGTGGCCGATGATCGCCGGCGGCGCCAGCAACGACAAGATCCAGTACGCGCGCGACCTGGCGCCCAAGTTCGACGAGGACGATCTGTGAACCACCCCATCCAAATGCTCGCTTCGCGACCCCCGCTCATCGAGCCCAGCGGACAGGGACCCCGGTGATGGCAGAGCTGCAGAACGGCGGCAAGCACACCCTCTCGGTGCTGGTCGAGGACCGGCCCGGCGTGCTCGCCCGCATCGCCGGGCTCTTCAGCCGCCGGAGCTTCAACATCGAGTCGCTCGCGGTCGGCCCGACCGAGCACGACGGCATTTCGCGCATGACGATCGTCGTCAACGTCGAGGAGACCCCGCTGGAGCAGGTGACCAAGCAGCTCAACAAGCTGGTCGAGGTCATCAAGATCGTCGAGCTCGAGTCCGGCCAGGCGGTCCAGCGCGAGCTGATGCTGGTCAAGGTCAGCGCCACCGTCGAGACCCGCGGCCAGGTGCTCGACACCGTTCAGCTCTTCCGCGCCAAGGTCATCGACATCGCCCCGGACGCGGTCACCGTCCAGATCACCGGCAATGCCGGCAAGCTGACCGACTTCTTGCGGGTGCTGGAGCCCTTCGGCATTCGCGAGCTGGTCCAGTCCGGCATGGTCGCGATCGGTCGCGGCTCACGATCCATCTCCGAGCGCCCGGCTCGCCCGGTCGCCGTACCCGCCCCTTCTGCCGCTTCCTAGTTCCGAACCACCCCAGAGAAAGAGAGAGCCCCTGTGGCTGAGATGTTCTACGACGACGACGCCGACCTGAGCCTGATCCAGAGCAAGAAGGTCGCGGTGATCGGCTACGGCAGCCAGGGCCACGCCCACTCGCTGTCGCTGCGCGACTCCGGCGTGGACGTGCGCGTCGGCCTGCAGCCGGGCAGCAAGTCGATCGCGAAGGCGGAGGCCGAGGGCCTCACCGTCGGCACCCCGGCGGAGGTCTCGGAGTGGGCCGACGTCATCATGATCCTGGCGCCCGACCAGCACCAGCGCAAGCTCTACGCCGAGGAGATCGCGCCGCACGTCGTGCCCGGTAACGCGCTCGGCTTCGGCCACGGCTTCAACATCCGGTTCGGTTACATCACCCCGCCCGAGGGCGTCGACGTCTTCATGGTCGCGCCGAAGGGCCCCGGACACCTGGTCCGCCGCGAGTACGTCGACGGCCGCGGTGTCCCGGTGCTCGTGGCCGTCGAGGCGGACGCCACCGGCAAGGCCTGGGACCTCGCCCTGTCGTGGGCCAAGGGCATCGGCGGCCTGCGCGCCGGCGGCATCAAGACCACCTTCACCGAGGAGACCGAGACCGACCTGTTCGGCGAGCAGGCCGTCCTGTGCGGTGGTGCCTCGCAGCTGATCCAGTACGGCTTCGAGACCCTCACCGAGGCCGGCTACCAGCCGGAGGTCGCCTACTTCGAGGTGCTCCACGAGCTCAAGCTCATCGTCGACCTGATGTACGAGGGCGGCATCGCCAAGCAGCGCTGGTCGGTCTCCGACACCGCCGAGTACGGCGACTACGTCTCCGGCCCGCGCGTCATCGACCCGCGCGTCAAGGAGAACATGGCTGCCGTCCTCTCCGACATCCAGGACGGCACCTTCGCCAAGCGCTTCATCGCCGACCAGGACGCCGGTGCGCCGGAGTTCAAGGAGCTGCGCGCCAAGGGCGAGGCGCACCCGATTGAGGCCACCGGCCGCGAGCTGCGCAAGCTGATGGCCTGGGTCAAGTCCCACGACACCGACTACACCGAGGGCACCGCCACCCGCTGACCCCCCTCCGCCGAGTCGGCAGAAGTGTGAGTCTCAGAAGGCCCGAGTCGGCAGAAGTGTGAGTTTCAAAAGGCCCGAGTCGGCAGAAGTGCTGGTCGCAGGACCTGCACTTCTGCCGACTCGGCGGTTTTCAGACCTGCACTTCTGCCGACTCGGGTCAGAAGGTCCAGCTGAGGCCGTAGATGCCCGGTTGGGGAGCCTGGAGTAGATGGTGGGCGGTGCCGTCGGCATCGAGCCGGAGCGGGGTCTGTGAGACCGGGGGAGCGGTCGGCACGTCCCACACGCAGGCGGAGACCTCGGCCGGCAGCCGGTCGGGGTGGAACGAGACCCGCAGCAGCATCTGCTCCAGCGGCCGGCTGAGCGCCCGCCGGAGCTCTGGCGCCGCCGGCCGGTCGTAGGCGAGATGGGTGGCGTACTCGAACAGATGGGTCTCGCCCGCCGCCAGCGGCTCGAACAGCAGCGGCACGCAGCCGATGTCCGGCGGCTCGAGCAGCGGCTCGTCGGCTCGGCAGCCGGACAGCGCGGTGACCGTCGCGCCGATCTCGTCGGGCTCCAGGCCGTCGCGGGTGAGGAAGAAGTAGAAGTAGGCGTCCAGCCCGGGCCGCAGCGCCCTGATCACCTGCCGGGTCTCGTGGCGCACCGGCGTTCCGTCCGGGCCGATGGTGTGGCTCTCGTGCAGGGAGAGGGTGTCGTAGCCGCCAAGACGGTCGAGGCCGACCCGCTCCTTGAGCCGTTGCAGCGCGCTCGCCGCCGGCACCAGCGACGCGGCGTCCCGCTCCGGGACCGTCACCCGTCCGGCAGCGGTCGCCAGTGAGCCGTCGGGCAGGTCCAGCAGCTCGTCGAGGACCGAGAGTGCGGCCAGCGACCTGGTCCGCAGCGGTCCGGTGGTGCCTCGCTGCCAGTTGCTGAGGGTGGTGACGCTGACCCGGTGGCCGCGCTCGGCGAGCCGCGAGCTCAGCCGCTCCAGGGTCAGCCCGGAGCGGCGGATGGCCGCGGCAAGCAGGTCGGCGAGGTGGCCGTTGGCGAGCAGGGTGGACAACTCGCTCTCGGAGGCCGGCCGGAGGTAGGACACAAGGTCACGATAGGGCGGAACGACCACCGCCCGTGGCCTGTTTCGCGAGCGGGTCCATAGGCTTGGCGTCCGAGCGTTGTTGGTTGAGTCGCGACTAAGATAGGCTCACCTAAGTTTGGGCCGTCGCAGGGGCGGCCCGCTTGAGCCGAATCGAAGCACCGGTGCTGCCTACATTCGTGATCGGTCTCCGCGAGGGGCTCGAGGCGGTGCTCATCGTCACCATCGTGGCGACCTTCCTGCGTCACAACAACGCCAGCCTGCGCGGCATGTGGCTCGGTGTCGCCGCCGGCGTCGGCGTGAGCGTCGCCGTCGGCGTGGCGCTCAACGCGCTCGAGCAGAGCCTGCCGCAGGCACGGCAGGAGGCCCTCGAAACGGTCATCGGCGCCGTCGCGGTCTTCTTCGTCACCGGCATGGTGCTGTGGATGCGCAAGCACGCCCGCACCATGAGGCGCGAGCTCGAGACCCAGGCTGCCGAGGCGCTGCGCAGCGGCACCACCACCGCGCTGGCGATGATGGCCTTCCTCGCGGTGTTGCGCGAGGGCTTCGAGACCTCGGTGTTCCTGCTGGCGACCTTCCAGCACGCCACCAGCGCGCCGGCTGCGGTCTCGGGCGCGGCACTGGGCATCGTGGCGGCCATCGTCCTCGGCTGGGCGATGTTCGCCGGCGGCGTGCGCCTCAACCTGCAGCGGTTCTTCACCGTCACCGGCGTCTTCCTGGTCTTCGTCGCCGCCGGACTGGTGCTCAGCGCCTTCCGCACCGCCCACGAGGCGGGCTGGGTCACCGTGGGCCAGCAGCGCACCGTCGACCTGGGCTGGCTGACCCCCAATGGCACCGTCCGCTCCGCCCTGGTCACCGGCGTGCTCGGTATGCCGGCCGACCCACGAGTGATCGAGCTGCTCGCCTGGGCCTGCTACCTGGCGCCGATGCTGCTGCTGATGTTCTGGCCGGCCCGGCTCCGGCCCGGACCCGCACTGGCTCAGCGGCTGCGTCTCGCCGGGGCCGCGGTCGCGGTGCTCGGCGCGGTCGCGCTGGCCACGTTGGTGCACCTGCCCCAGCCGAAGGTGCCCACCAGCGGCCCACTCGAAGGTGGCGGCACGCTCTCGGTCTCGGTCGACGGCACCGACGCCGCGATCGAGACTGCCGACCAGACCTTCGCGCTCACCTCCCACGAGGCCACCGACGAGGCCGGCGCCGACACCCGCTGGACGGCCACCAAGGCCGCCGCGCTGCTGGTCGGCCAGAGCCTGCCCGCGACGGTCGACCTGCAGACCCTGCTCGACTACAACGGCGGCCGGATCCCCAACGGCCTCTCGGTCGCGACCGCGCCAGGGCCGTACGACGCCACCTGGACCGACGACACCGAGCTCACCGTGCTGACCCGCGACGGCGGCCTGGTCGACGCCCAGCTCACCGGCACGCTGCTGCTCAGCTACGGCGGCGGTGGCCTGACCACTCCCCGGGTGATGACCATCGAGGGCTGGCAGCTCGATCCGTCCTACGTCCAGGCCACCCGCTCGGCCATCACGGCGGCCGACGCCGAGGCGCACGACCGGCTGCTGTGGACCCGCTGGGTGCCCGTCTTCCTCCTGCTCCTCGCGGCCACGCTGCTGGTCCGCACCCTCAGACTCCGCTCCGGACGCGCCTCGCACGCGCCGGGCGGCACCAAGGCGGGGACTGTCCCGGCCCCGGAAACGGAAGGAACACCACTTCGATGAAAGCCCTGCCCGTCAGGCGCGGCACCGCGCTCGCTGCCGCCGCCCTCGTGACCCTGGGGGCGCTCTCCGCCTGCAGCGCCGACAGCGACAGCGAGGGCGACGCCACCACGCCCGAGACCACTGGCGCCAGCGCGACCACCGAGCCGGCCGAGAGCGACAGCGCGGGCGGAGCCGGCCAGGTCGCGGTCACCATGGTCAGCGGCTCCGACGGCGACGAGTGCCAGCTCGACACCGACACCGTCGCGGCCGGGCCGATCACCTTCAATGTCGTCAACGAGAGCGCCGCCGCGATCAGCGAGTTCGAGCTGCTCAGCGGCGCCAAGATCGTCGGCGAGAAGGAGAACCTCGCCCCCGGCCTGCCCGAGGTCTCGCTCACCCTGACCCTGGGCGGCGGCGACTACACCGTCTACTGTCCCGGTGCCGTGACCGAGCAGATCCCCTTCACCGTCACCGGCGAGGCCTCCGCCGCGCCGACCGGCACCGCCGCCGAGCTGCTCCAGCAGGGCGCGACCGACTACGCCTCCTACGTCACCACGCAGGTCGACGCGATGGTGACCGCCGTACAGCGGTTGCAGGAGGCTGTCGACTCCGGCGACCTCGCCACAGCCCAGCAGGCCTACGCCGAGTCGCGGCCGTTCTACGAGAAGATCGAGTCCGACGTCGACGGCTTCGTGCTCGACGGTTTCGACCCGACCGACAACCACGGCAACCTCGACTACCTCATCGACATGCGGGCGTCCAATATCGATCCCGCCGTCGGCTGGAGCGGCTTCCACGCGGTGGAGCGCGACCTGTTCAAGAAGCAGAAGATCACCGCCAAGACCAAGAAGTACGCCGCCGACCTGCTCACCAACGTGCAGCAGCTCGCCACCGTTGCCGGCACCCTCGAGTTCAAGCCGGAGGATCTCGCCAACGGCGCCGCCGGCCTGCTCGAGGAGGTCCAGGCCAACAAGGTCACCGGCGAGGAGGAGGCGTTCAGCCACATCGACCTGGTCGACTTCGCCGGCAACGTCGAGGGCGCCCAGCAGGCCTTCGAGGCGCTCAAGCCGGGTCTGACCGAGATCGACGCCGACCTGACCCAGACGATCACCGACCGGTTCGCCGACGTCCGGGCGCTGCTCGAGACCTACAAGGACCCCTCGGCGCTGGGTGGCTACAAGCTCTACACCGCCGAGGTCAAGAAGACCGACGGACAGAAGCTGGCCGACTCGGTGCAGGCGCTGCAGGACTCGCTGTCCCGATTGGCGGAGAAGGTCGCCACCGCCTGATGATCGGAGCATGAGGACCGAGCCGACTGGGCGCTCAGGACTCTCCCGCCGGGGCCTGGTCTCCGGCGCGGGGGTCGTCCTCGGCGCGGCCGCCGGTTTCGCCGGCGGCCGCGCCCTGGCATCGCCGGGCGAGGCTCAGGTTGCCGAGGAGGCCGGCGAGAGCGTCGACTTCACCCAGAGCTACGACTTCTACACCGGCGACCACCAGGTCGGCGTCGACACCCTGCCGCAGCGGCACATCGTGTTCATGACCTTCAACGTCGCTGCCAGCGCCTCCAAGCGCGACCTGCAGGTGCTCTTCGCCCGCTGGTCGGCGGCGATCTCCCAGCTGATGAAGGGCCGCCCGGTCGGCTCGGTCGAGCCCACCCGCGCCAACGCGGTGCCGCAGGACACCGGTGAGGCCCACGAGCTCGGGCCGGCCTCGCTGACCGTGACGCTCGGCCTCGGTCCGAGCCTGTTCGACGACCGGTTCGGCCTGGCGGCGTACCGCCCCAAGCTGCTCCAGGACCTGCCGACGCTGCCCAGCGACCAGCTCCGTCCCGAGCTCGTCGGCGGCGACCTGTCGCTGCAGGCCTGCGCCGACGACCCGCAGGTCGCCTACCACGCCATCCGCGACCTGGCTCGGCTCGGCCGCGGCACCGTGACCACTCGCTGGACGGTGCTCGGCTTCGGCCGCGCCTCGGCCGGCCTCGGCCAGAGCACGCCGCGCAACCTGATGGGCTTCAAGGACGGCACCCGCAACATCAAGGACGCCGCCGACCTCGACGACTTCGTCTGGGTGAGCGATGACCTGGACTGGATGAAGGGCGGCACCTACCAGGTGGTCCGCAAGATCCGGATGGACATCGAGGTCTGGGACGCCACCACGATCGAGACCCAGCACACCACCTTCGGCCGCGACAAGGGGGTAGGGGCTCCGCTGACGGGCAGCAAGGAGTTCGACACCCCCGACTTCACCGCGACCGCCGACGGCAAGCCGGTCATCGACCCGGCCTCCCACGTCGCGCTGGCCGCCCACGAGAACAACGGCGGGGTCAGGATCCTGCGGCGCGGCTACAACTTCACCGACGGGCTCAACGACCTCGGCCAGCTCGACGCCGGCCTGCTGTTCATCTGCTACCAGAAGGACCCCCAGCAGTTCGTCACCCTGCAGACCCGGCTCGGCAGCGCCGACCTCCTCAACGAGTACATCGCCCACATCGGCTCCGGTATCTTCGCCATCCCCCCGGCTCCCGCCCAGGGCCACTACCTCGGCGAGGCACTCTTCGGCTGAGGCCGCGGCGGTGCCGGTAGCCTTCGGCCGTGCCCCGTCCTGTCGTCCTGGTCGCCGAGCCGCTCCACGCCGACGCGCTGGCCGCGCTCGGTGACGCCGAGATCCGGGTCCTCGACGGCGACGATCGAGCAGCCCTGCTCGCCGCCGTGCCCGACGCCACAGCGCTGCTGGCCGGCCCGCACACGGTGGTGGACGCCGAGCTGCTGGCCGCCGCGCCGCTGCTGAAGGTGGTCGCCCGAGCCGGCGTACGGCTGGCGAGCATCGACGTCGCCGCCGCCACCCAGGCCGGCGTGCTGGTCGTCAACGCGCCCGCCTCCCACGACGTATCGCTCGCCGAGCTCGCCGTCGGCCGGGTCCTGGCCGGCGCCCGCCAGGTGGGCATCGAACTCGACGGCCGGGTCGCCGGCGTGGTCGGCATCGGCCGAGTGGGCGCCCTGGTCGCGCAGCGGCTCGCGGCACTCGGCATGGCGGTGATCGCGCACGACCCCGACACCAGGCCCGGTCGCGCCGCCCGGCTCGGCATCCGGCTCACCGACCTCGACACCCTGCTCGCCGAGGCCGACGTGGTCTCGATCCACCTCCCCGTCGAGCCGGTCGCCCGGCCGGGGCAGGTGCTGGTCGCCGTCGAGAGGGAGTACGACGAGGAGACGGCACCAGTGCAGGCGCACCGGAAGGCCGGCCTCGCCGTCGCCGGCTCGGTCCGGCTCGCGCTCGCCGGGGAGCTCGTCCCCGACGCCGTCAACCTGCAGGTCGGCCGGGTCGCCGACGAGATCCGCCCCGGCCTGCCGCTGGCCGAGAAGCTCGGCCGCATCCTCGCCGCGCTGGCCGGGGGAGTGGCCCGGCGTCTCGACGTCCTGGTCCGGGGCGAGATCACCGAGCACGACGTCCGCATCCTCGAGGTGGCCGCTCTCACGGGCTTCCTCTCCGAGGTCGTCGAGGAGCGGGTCTCCTATGTCAACGCGCCGGTGCTCGCCGCCGCGCGCGAGGTCACGGTGCGACTGCTGACCGACCCCGAGTCGCCCGACTACCGCAACCTGGTCGGCCTGCGTGCCACCCTCGCCGACGGCACCGCGATCTCGGTCGCCGGCACCCTGATCGGACTCGCCCAACGGGAGCGGCTGGTCGAGCTGAACGGCTTCCAGGTGGACCTGGAGCCGACCGAGCACCTCGCCTTCCTCACCTACGACGACCGGCCCGGCGTCATCGGCACCGTCGGCCGGATCCTCGGCGAGGCGGGCATCAATATCGCCGGGATGCAGGTCTCCCGTACCGGGTCCGACGGCCACCAGCAGAGCCAGCAGCTGATCGCCGTCTGCGTGGACTCCGCCGTACCTCCCGACACGCTGAGCGCCATCGCCGCCGCGGTGGCGGCTTCCTCGGCGCGTGCCGTCGACCTCCGCTGACCACCCGGTTAGGCTGGCGTCCCCTCAGAGACAGGAGTGCAGATGACAGCGCAGACGGTGAGCCCGCTCCGGGCCGCTCGACGTACGTCGGCCGACAAGATCGGCGACCGCCGCCGTGAGCTGGCCGAGTCGGCGCTGCTCACCCTCGGCGAGCGAGGCTACGCCCGCACCAGCCTGCGCGAGATCGCCAGCAACTCCGAGTTCAGCCACGGCGTCGTCCACTACTACTTCCAGGACAAGCAGGAGCTGATCGTCTACTGCGTGCGTCACTACAAGGCGCGCTGTGTGCACCGCTACGACGGCGTGGTCGCCGAGTCCCGGACCGCCGCCGGGCTGCTGGAGGCCTTCCTCGACAAGCTCGCCGAGACGGTCGCCGAGGACGCTCCGATGCACCGGCTGTGGTACGACCTGCGCTCGCAGAGCATGTTCGAGGCGAGCCTGCGCGAGGCGGTCACCGGCATCGACCGCGCCCTGGAGGAGATGATCTGGCGCGTCGTGGCCCGCTACGCCGAACTGTCCGGCACCGAGCCGGCCGTCACCTCACCGGTCGTCTACGGCATCTTCGACGGCCTCTTCCAGCAGGCCCTGCTCGGGCACCTCGCCGGCCGCCCAGACGCGCTGGACCGGCTCCGCGCCCAGGCGCGCCAGGCGCTCGCGCTGATCTTCCCCGCTCGCTGACCGGCCGAAGACGCTGACCGGGCGCAAACTGACCAGCAAGGGGCGCTGACCGGGCGCAAACTGACCGGCCGCGCGGCTCAGCGCCTCGTGGCGATCAGCACCGAGGCATCGGAGGCCACCATCACGTCGACGCTCGTGAAGCTCTCGTCGGTCAGCCACAGCTCACGCAGCCAGTCCACCCGGCCGTAGGCGACCGGCGGCCAGGTCTGGCTCGGCATGAAGTCGTCGAGCACCACGATGCCGCCCTCCTCGACCAGATCGACGATCTTGTCCGGCCGCACCGCGTCGGACTGTCCCGAGTCGAGGAAGAGCAGCGAGAACGGCCCTTTGTCCAGCAGCGTCGACCAGTCCGCCGCCAACACCTCGACCTGGGGATCGTCGGCGAAGATCTCGGCGGCGCCCTTGGCCAGCGTGCCGTCGAGCTCGGCGGTGACGATCCGCGCCACGTCACCACGTACGCCGGAGCGCAGCCAGGCCGTCCCCACGCCTGTGCCGGTCCCGAACTCGGCCATCGTGCCGCCGCGGGTCGCGGCCAGGGCCGCGAGCAGCCGGCCGGTCTCGTTGCGGCAGAACGAGACGTAGCCGGCACGGCGCGACACCTCGAAGGCGCGTGTCACGATCTCGGGCAGCTCCGGCGGCATACTCACGCCCGGAGTCTTTCATGTCTCGGATGGCGGACGACCTGGCAGACGTGATCGGCGTACTCCGGCTATGGTGAGTCCACCATGCGGACCTTTCTCGTAGTAGAGCGCCGCGACGGGGCCCGGACCAACTGATCCGAGAGGCCACCCCCGTCGCGGTGGTGGTCGTGTCCGCTCCTAGCGGGCGTTGCTGGCTTCTCATCTCCTTCCGAAGCCAGCACAAAGGACAGTCCACATGCCCACCAAGATCATCGAATGGGGCCCCGCCCAGCACGAGAACAGCCACGAGGCGGTCGAGGTCGCCAACGCGCTGATCCTCGATCAGCGGGACCCTGACGCCGAGCGTCCCGACGACAACTAGGATCACTCTTCGTGACTGACACCCTCCGCTTGGCCGTGATCCCCGGAGACGGGATCGGCCCCGAGGTCACCGCCGAGGCCGTCAAGGTCCTCGAGGCGGCCTCGCCCGTGAAGTTCGAGCAGACCCGCTATGAGCTCGGCGCCGAGCACTACCTCGCCACCGGCGAGGTGCTGCCCGACTCGGTGCTCGACGAGATCAAGCAGCATCACGCCATCTTGCTCGGCGCGGTCGGCGGCAAGCCCGGCGATCCCAACCTGCCGCCGGGCCTGCTCGAGCGCGGCCTGCTGCTCCGGCTCCGCTTCGAGCTCGACCACTACGTCAACCTGCGTCCCTCCGCGCTGCTGCCCGGCGCGGTCTCGCCGCTCTCCGAGGCGGTGCTCGGCAAGGGGCCGATCGACTTCGTGGTCGTCAGGGAGGGCACCGAGGGCCCCTACACCGGCAACGGCGGCGCGCTGCGCGTCGGCACCCCGGCCGAGGTCGCTACCGAGGTGTCGGTCAACACCGCCTTCGGCGTCGAGCGGGTCGTCCGCGACGCCTTCGCCCGCGCCGCCAAGCGGCCCCGCAAGAAGCTCACCCTGGTCCACAAGACCAATGTCCTGGTCAACGCCGGCAAGGTCTGGTGGCGACTGGTGCAGGAGGTGGCCGAGGAGTTCCCCGACGTCGAGGTGGACTACAGCCACATCGACGCCGCGATGATCTACCTCGCCACCGACCCGCAGCGCTTCGACGTGATCGTCACCGACAACCTCTTCGGCGACATCCTCACCGACCTCGCCGCCGCCATCACCGGCGGCATCGGCCTGGCCGCCTCCGGCAACGTCAACCCCGACCGCACCTTCCCGAGCATGTTCGAGCCGGTGCACGGCTCGGCGCCCGATATCGCCGGTCAGCAGAAGGCCGACCCCACCGCCGCAATCCTCTCCGGCGCGCTGCTGCTGGACCACCTCGGCTATCCCGAGGCGGCGAAGACCATCGACGACGCCGTGCTGGCCGAGCTCACCGAGCGCGGCGGTGAGACCCGTCGTACCTCCGACGTCGGCGACGCGATCGCCGCCCGCATCTCCTGAAGGAGACCCGCATGACACTCGAGATCACCACCACGCTCACGGCCACGCCGACGAGCGATGCGCGGCTCGCCGAGATCCTGGCCGACCCCGGCTTCGGCACCCACTTCACCGACCACATGCTCACCGTCGAGTGGACGCCGGAGGCAGGCTGGCACGCCGCCCGGATCGAGCCCTACGGTCCGCTGTCACTCGACCCCGCCACCGCGGTGCTGCACTACGCCCAGGAGACCTTCGAGGGGCTCAAGGCCTACCGCCACGCCGACGGCTCGATCTGGACCTTCCGTCCCGAGGCCAACGCCGCCCGGATGGCACGCTCCTCCGGCCGGCTGGCGTTCCCCGTGCTCGAGACCGACGACTTCGTGGCCTGTGTGGACGCGCTGGTGAAGGTCGACGCCCGCTGGGTGCCCGAGGCCGCCGAGGGCAGCGAGAAGTCGCTCTACGTGCGCCCCTTCATGTTCGCCTCGGAGACCTTCCTGGGCGTGCGCTCCTCCCGTCACGTCACGTTCATGGTCATCGCCTCGCCGGCCGGCGCCTACTTCAAGGGCGGGGTGAAGCCGGTCAAGCTGTGGCTCTCCGAGCACTACACCCGGGCCGGCCGTGGCGGTATGGGCGCGGCCAAGACCGGCGGCAACTACGCCTCCTCACTGGCCGCCCAGGACGAGGCCTCCGCCCACGGCTGCGACCAGGTCGTCTTCCTCGACGCCTCCGAGGGGCGCTACCTCGAGGAGCTCGGCGGCATGAACATCTTCCTCGTGTACGGCGACGGCCGGCTCGTCACCCCCGAGACCGGCACGATCCTGGAGGGCATCACCCGAGCCTCGATCATCGAGCTGGCTCAGAAGATGGGCCTGCAGGTGGAGGAGCGCAGAGTCGAGATCGACGAGTGGCGTGACGGCGTCGCCTCCGGAGCCATCACCGAGGTCTTCGCCTGCGGCACCGCCGCGGTCGTCACTCCGGTCGGCGAGCTGCTATGGGACGGCGGCTCACTGGCGACCCCGGGTGGCCCGGTCACCGCCGAGATCCGCGAGACCCTGGTGGACATCCAGTTCGGCCGGACCGACGACCCCTTCGGCTGGACGCACCAGATCTGTTAGAACGTGTTTAAGAAGTCCTGGCCGCGCAGTAGGTCAGGGCTTCTTAAACACGTACTTAGGGATGCGCTGATCAATCCCGCCTGCTGCGCGCCGCGATGCGGCACGCTGGCCGCGCCGCGGCCGCTCGACAGGCGCCCGGCCTGCCTTCGCGCCCAGGTCTGAACGAAGTGGCCTTTGCCAGCACACTCGCCTCGCGACGCTCGCGACGGCGCCATTGATCAGCACTTCCCTAGCGCTTGACGATCCTCGCCGCGAGCTGCGCCGCCTGGGCGCGGATCTCGGGGATCGCGGTCGACTCCCACAGGGTGCCCTTGCGCGGCGGTCCGACGCTGAACAGCCCGGGGACCACCGCGTCGTCGGCGCCGATCAGCTCGCCGTCGACGGTGGTGTGGAGACCGAGCCGGAGCGGGTCGGGCCTCGCGAGGCCACGTGTGTGGAGAGCCTGCAGCAGCGGGCTGTCGCTGCGGCTGAGGTCGGTCAGCGGGCCGGTGCAGTTGACCACCGCGTGGTAGCGCAGCGCCGGCTCACCGGGCTCGATCACGACGTCGGCGACCTCGCCCTGGTCGCTGACCTCGACCAGGGTGCCCTGGCGCACGGTGAGCCGGCCGTCGGCCCGGTAGCCGTCGACGCGGTCGGCGATCTCACGGGCCATCCGGTGTCGCCGCACCTCCCAGTCCCGGGCGTAGACCGCCAGGAAGCGCTCCCGCTCCGACTGCGGGAGACGCAGCCAGATGTCCTGGGTGGCCGGCCGCAGCCCGTCGATCACCGGTCGCCAGTCGACGTCACGATCCCGGGCCGCCTCGATCTCGTCTCGCACCGTCCGGGCGAGCAGGTCGGCGGTCAGTGGTCCCTCGGGCACTTTCGTCACCCAGGCGACGTGGGTCTGCGCGATGTGGGCCTCCGGCAGTACGCCGTGGCGGCTCACCATCGTGACGTGGCGGTTGGGGCCTTCCTCGAGCAGCGTGATGGCGGTGTCCACCGCGGTCAGGCCGGTGCCGACCACGAGCACGTGGGCGTCGGCCGGGAGGGTGCGCAGCCGGCCCAGGTCCCACGGGTTGCCGAGGTGCCAGTCGGCCTCGGGCAGGGGGTGGTCGCCGGCGGCCAGTGGCCGCGGCGGCAGGTTGCCATAGGCGAGTACGACGTGGGAGGCGGCCGTCGTCGTACGTGCTGTGGCGACCTCGAACCTCGCCCCTCCCGTGTCGTCCGTGGTACGGGCGATGTCGATGACCTTGCCGGCGTGGATCCGCAGCCGGTCGTCGGCGACGTCGCGCAGCCGATCCTGCAGGTAGCTGGCGTAGTCGGCGCGAGGCAGGAAGCTCTGCGGGTCCTGGCTGCGGCCGGTGCGCAGCGACCAGTCGAGCAGGTCGGCGGGATGGTCGGGGAAGGCGCTCATATGGCGGGCGCGGACGTTGAGCAGGTGACGCTGGTCGGTGGTGCCGTAGGCGATGCCCCGGCCGACGATGCCGCTCGACTCGAAGATCACCACGTCCAGCTGCGGGTCGTCGGTGGCGGAGAGCAGGTTGATGGCGGTGAGCACCCCGCTGGCGCCGCCGCCGACGATCGCAACAGTCATGACAAAAGTATAGTTATCTGATCGTGTTAGTGCCAATCTCGACGCGGCATGTCCGCCCGGCGATGACACCGCTCGACCCCGCTTCGTCGTCTACCCTCGTTGCGTGACGACGGCTCCTCGTGAAAGACCGGTCGGTCCCCGGACCGTCGGCTCCTACACGCTCCTCGCCCCGCTGGGCGAGGGCGGGATGGGCGTGGTCCACCTCGCCCGCGCCGCGACCGGGGAGCGAGTCGCGCTCAAGCTGCTGCGGCCGCAGATCGTGGGCGACGAGGAGGCGCGGCGCCGGCTCGCCCGCGAGGTCTCCTCGCTGTCGCGGGTGCGCAGCCGCTGGGTCGCCGAGATCATCGACGCCGACCCGTGGGCACCGGAGCCGTTCGTCGCGACCCGCTATGTGCCCGGGTTCTCGCTGCACGACGAGGTTGCCCGCTCCGGCCCGATCGGGGGTGACGACCTGGCGTGGCTGGCCCGCTGCCTGCTCGAGGGCATCGCCGCCGTGCACGCCGCCGGGGTGCTGCACCGCGACGTGAAGCCCTCCAATGTGCTGATGGAGGGTCGCTCGCCGGTCCTCATCGACTTCGGGCTGGCCCGGGTCGCCGACGACCCCAAGCTCACCGCCGCCGGGTGGCTGCTCGGCACGCCGGGCTACCTCGCGCCCGAGGTGCTCTACGGCGACGACCCGACGCCGGCGGTCGACGTGCACGCCTGGGCCGCTACGGTCGCCTACGCCGCCACCGGCCGGCCGCCGTACGGTCGAGGTCCGTCGATGGCGGTGATGGACCGCGCCAGGCGCGGCCAGCACGATCTCACCGGGGTGCCCTCGCCGTTGCGCGAGGTGCTCGACGCCTGCCTGGCGCCGGCGCCGGAGCAGCGGCCGACACTGCCCCGGCTGCTCGCCTGGCTGCGCGGCGACGGTCCGGTGCCGGTCGGCGCGCCGCCGACGGCGCCGGCCCGGATCCAGGCCGAGACCATGCCGTTGGCCCTCGCCGCCGGCCCGGTCGCCGGTCCGGTGGCTGCGCCGGCCATCGAGCCGGTTGCCGCGACCCTGGTGGCGGAGGACCCGACGCTCGTCGCGGCGGCGGCTGTCAGCGGCGCCGAGCGCGCACGCCGGCTCGGACTGCTGGGAGCCGGCTGGCTGGCCTGGGGCGCCGGCCTGGCGGCGTACCCCTGGCTGGCGATGCTCGCGCTGCTGGTGCTCACCCACGTCACGCGCACGTGCTCGCTGGCCGCCTCGACGGTGGTCGGCAAGCGCGAGCTGCGCGGTGCGAAGTGGTACGACGGCCCCCGGCTCGTCCTCGGCGCGCCCTGGGACGTGCTCCGCGCGCTCCCGGCGACCCTGCTGGCGTGGCTGTGGTCGCTGGGCCTCGGCATCGCCGCCCTGCTGCTGTGCTACGCCGTCGCCGCGCCGCTCGACGTCAGCCTCTTCCTCGGTGGCCTGGTGCTGGTCGGCTCGCTGTGGTGGGGACCCGGCGGCGCCCGGCTGCGCGGCCCGGCGCGGCGGCTGGTCCACCCGGTCGGCCGTGGCTGGAAGGCGTCGCTGATCGTCGCCGCGGTGGTGCTGATCACCGCCGGCACCCTCGGCAGCCTCGCGGCCCGGAGCGTCGACTGGAGGCCGGGCGGCGGCGCGCCGTTCACCAACCTCTTCCACTGACGTCCCGGGGCGGGCGTGGCATGATGAGGACATGCATCGCCGCGGGATCATCATTAGCTAGCGCGTCAGCACCCCTGACGCGCCGACCTCTCGTTCCCCGGGAGGTTTTTTTGTGCCCGCAACACCCGGACAGGACAAACGCAGATGACCGACTTCCACGTCTATGACACGACACTGCGCGACGGCGCGCAGCAGGAGGGGCTCAACCTCTCCGTCGCCGACAAGCTGGCGATCGCCCGCCAGCTCGACGGACTGGGCGTGGGCTATATCGAGGGCGGCTGGCCGGGCGCGAACCCCAAGGACACCGAGTTCTTCCGTCGCGCGGTGGGCGAGCTGGAGCTCAAGCACGCCCAGCTCGCGGCCTTCGGCGCCACCCGGCGCGCGGGCGTCAAGGCGGCTGACGACCCGCTGATCGCGGCGCTGCGCGAGTCCGGTGCCGGGGTCGTCACGCTGGTCGCCAAGAGCCATGACCGCCACGTCGAGCTGGCGCTGCGGACCACGCTGGCGGAGAACCTCGCGATGATCGCCGACACCGTGGCGCACCTGCGCTCGGAGGGGCAGCGGGTCTTCCTCGACGCGGAGCACTTCTTCGACGGCTACCGCGCCAACCGCGACTACGCCCTGGAGGTGCTGCGCACCGCCGCCGAGGCCGGCGCCGAGGTGGTCGCGCTGTGCGACACCAACGGCGGGATGCTGCCCGGCTGGATCGCCGACGTCGTCCACGACGTCATCTCCACCACCGGCGTGCGGGTCGGCATCCACTGTCACAACGACACCGGCTGCGCGGTCGCCAACTCGCTGGCCGCGGTCGACGCCGGCGCCAGCCACGTGCAGGGCACCATCAACGGGTACGGCGAGCGCACCGGCAATGCCGACCTGATCAGCGTCGTCGCCAACCTCGAGCTCAAACTCGGCCGCCCGGTGCTGCCCGCCGGCCTGCTGCGCGAGGCGACCCGCACCGCGCACGCCGTCGCCGAGGTCACCAACGTGCCGCCAGCCGGACGCCAGCCGTACGTCGGCGCGAGCGCGTTCACGCACAAGGCCGGCCTGCACGCCTCGGCGATCAAGGTCGACCCCGACCTCTACCAGCACATGGACCCCGCCGGCGTCGGCAACGACATGCGGCTGCTGGTCTCCGACATGGCCGGCCGGGCCTCGATCGAGCTCAAGGGCAAGGAGCTCGGCTTCGACCTCACCGGCGAGCACACCTTGCGGGTCACCGGCCGGGTCAAGGAGCTCGAGGCCGCGGGCTACACCTTCGAGGCCGCCGACGCCTCCTTCGAACTGCTGCTCGCCGAGGAGGTCGAGGGCGCTCGGCCGTCGTACTTCGAGGTGGAGTCGTGGCGGGTCATCAGCGACCATCGCACGCTCACCGAGGCCACCGTCAAGATCGTCGCCGACGGCGTCCGCTATGTCGTCACCGGCGAGGGCAACGGACCGGTCAACGCCCTCGACCAGGCGCTGCGCTCGGCGATCGGCCAGGCCTTTCCGGCGGTGGCGAGGTTCGAGCTGACCGACTACAAGGTGCGGCTCTTCGACGACGGCCACGGCACCGACGCCAAGACCCGGGTGCTCATCGAGACCTCCGACGCCGACGGCTCCTGGGTCACGGTCGGCGTCGGCGAGAACGTCATCGAGGCGTCCTGGGAGGCGCTGGTCGACGGCCTCACCTTCGGCCTGCGCCGCCACCGGGCCGGCGAGACCGGCTAGCGAGCCGTCGGCGCCGGGTCCATTCTCGGACTAGCGTTCGGGGCGTGGAGCTGCGTCCGACGTACCCGATAGAGACCGAGCGGCTGCTGCTGCGCCCCATCGACCCCGTGGCTGACGTCGACGCGCTGCACGCCTATCTCTCGCGCGACGACGTGTGCGCCTACATCCCGCCGGAGCCGGCCACGCGGGAGCAGATCGCGGAGCGCTACGCCAAGCCCGAGCGGCACCGCAGCGAGCTCACCGAGGAGGGGCAGGTGCTCGCGCTGGCGGTGGTGCTCAAGGAGACCGGCCGGCTGATCGGCGACCTGGTGCTCTTCTTCCACAGCGAGCAGCACCGGCACGGCGAGATCGGCTACGTGCTCAACCCCGAGTTCCACGGAAGCGGCTATGCCACCGAGGCCGCCCGGGCGCTGCTCGCGCTCGCCTTCGACGGCCCCTGGACGCCCCAGCCGCTGCGCCGCGTCACCGCGCGCGTCGACGCCGACAACCCCGCCTCGGCGGCGGTGCTGCGCAAGGCCGGGATGCGGCAGGAGGCGGTGCTGGTGGAGAACGAGTGGTTCAAGGGTCGCTGGAGCAGCGAGATCGACTTCGCGATCCTCGACCGGGAATGGCGGGCGGCGCTACGGTCGAGGGCGTGACGCAACTCCACGACCTGACGGCCCTCGAGCAGGGAAAGCTGGTACGACGCGGGGAGGTCTCCCCTCGAGAGCTGGCCGAGCACTACCTCGCCCGGATCGAGAGGCTGGACGACGTGGGGGCGTTCGTGACGGTGACCGCCGAGCGCGCTGTCGCCGACGCCGGTGCCCGCGCGTCCGCGCCGGCCGACGCCTCGCCGCTGTGGGGCGTGCCGACCGCCATCAAGGACCTCAACCTGACCGCCGGCGTGCCCACCATGCTCGGGTCGGCCGCCTTCGCCGACTTCGTTCCGGAGATCTCCGACAATGTCACGCTCTCGATCGAGGCTGCCGGGATGGTCTCGCTCGGGAAGACCAACACCCCGGAGTTCGGGTCGCCCTGCTACACCGAGCCCGATGTCGCGCCACCGGCCGTCACGCCCTGGGACCGGACCAGGGGCGCGGGCGGCTCCTCCGGCGGCGCCGCCGCGGCGGTCGCGGCCGGACTGGTGCCCCTCGCGCAGGGCTCCGACGGCGGCGGCTCGATCCGGATCCCGGCCTCCTGCTGCGGCATCGTCGGCTTCAAGCCCTCGCGCGGGGTGGTCTCGGGTGCACCGATGTACGGCGACCCGATCGGGTTGTCCACCGCCGGCTCGCTGGCTCGCACCGTCCGCGACGCGGCGGCGCTGCTCGACGTGCTGGCCGGGCACCGCGCCGGCGACCCCTACTGGCGCGAAGGCGGCCCCTACCTCGAGGCCTGCGACACGCCACCCGGGCGGCTGCGGATCGCCCGCTTCGTCGCGCCGGTCATCGCCGACGTTCCCATCGACCCGGAGTCGGTGGCGGCCTGGGAGGCCGCCTCCTCGCTGCTGGCCTCGCTGAGACACGAGATCGCCGATATCGAGGTGCCGCTGCCGGCCGAGGCGGTGCCGGTCTTCGAGACCTGCTGGGCGGTGCTGACCGCGCTCTCGGTGGTGCCGCCGGAGAGGCAGGGACTGCTGCGGCCGCTCACCCGCTGGCTGACCGAGCGGGGCCAGGCGGTGTCCGGGCCGGAGTTCGGCCTGGCCATCGGCGCGTTGCGACGGTTCGCGGCCGGCGCGTTGACCGCGCTGGCGCCGTACGACGCGGTGCTGACCCCGACCCTCGCGGTGCCGCCGGTCAAGGTCGGCGCGCTGCGCGACGATGCCGACCCGGCTCGCGACTTCGACAACCAGAAGCGCTTCACGCCGTGGACCTCCGCCTGGAATGTCACCGGAATGCCGGCCGTGTCGCTGCCGCTGCACTGGACTCCCGAGGGCCTTCCGGTGGGCGTGATGCTGGCCGGCCGGCCCGGCGAGGACGCCCGGCTGCTCTCCCTCGCCGCGCAGGTCGAGGAGGCCGTCGGTGGTTTCGGTCGGCGCCCACCCGGCTGGTGACCCCTTCCCGGCCGAGAGGTCGCTAACTGCCCCTCGAGAGGTCGCCAATCGCCCCTCGAGAAGTCGCGAATTGACTGCCGGAGGGGCCATCAGCGACCTCTCGAGGGGCCATCAGGGACCTCTCGGCGAATCAGTCGGCGATGCCCCGGGCGTGTAGCGCGTCGCCGGTCTCCTGGGCCCGCGCGACCACCCGGATCACGAACGGCGTCAGCCAGGCTCGGGGGGTGCGCAGACCGCGAGCCCGAGCGGCGTCGCGGGTCTCGTTGGCGAGCTGCAGGATCGCTGGCAGGGACTGGATGGCGAGGCCGATGGTGAGCGCCACTCGATCCGGGTCGACGCCGACCCGACGCAACGGGCCCAGCCACCGCACGATGGCGTCGATCATGTCGGTGGCGGCAGTGGTCGCCGACAGCGAGAGCGCCAGCAGGCCGAGTGAGACCAGGTCGAGCAGGGTCTCGGCGGCGCGGGGGAGCGAGGTCCACCACCACTGCAGCAGCGCCGCGATCACCGCGACCAACAGGACGGTTCGCAGCTGCCGCCAGGTCGTCCGCAGGTCGAGGCGGGCGACCAACGCCACCACCGTCGCCACCACCAGGGCGAGGATCGCGGCACGGACACCGTGGAAGGCGACGATGCCGATGGAGCAGACCAGCAGGCCAGCCAGCTTGGCGCCCACCGGCAGCCGGTGCAGCAGCGTCCGACCGGGCCGGTAGACCCCCAGCGTCATGCTCATGCGCGACCTCGCTTCGCTCGGTGGGGGCATGAGCGTCGCGCGCTGGCTTGGATGATTCGCGCGCTCCGCTCGCTCCGCTCGCTCATGAGGACACCGAGGCGACATAGCTCGCCACTGCTGCCGTCGCCGCTCCGTCGAAGACGACTCGGCCGTCCTCGACCACCAGCCCCCGGTCGCAGCGGGCCGCGAGCTCCAGGTCATGAGTCACCAGCACCAACTGCTGGCTCAGCCCGAGCAGCACCTCGCCGACCAGCCGGCCGTTGCGCAGGTCGAGCAGCGTCGTCGGCTCGTCGGCGACCAGGATCTCGGGATCGGTGGCCAGCACTCCGGCCAGCGCGAGCAGCTGTCGTTGGCCGCCGGAGAGGGTGTGGACGCTCTGGTCGGCCCGCTCGCGCAGCCCGAACCTCGCGAGCACCCCGAGTGCCTGCTCGCGACGCTGAGCCTTGTCCTTCACGGTACGGCGCAGCGACAGCTCCACGTCCTCCAGGCAGGTCGGCATCACCAGCTGGGCGGCGGGGTCGGTGAAGCAGAAGCCGACCTTGCGACGTACCTTCACGCCGTCGCGAGCGACGTCGAGACCATCCACCAGCACCCGCCCGCCCGTCGGCGTCACCAGGCCGTTGAGCAGCCGGGCCAGCGTGGACTTGCCGGAGCCGTTGCCGCCGACGATCGCGACGCGTCGCTCCGTCAGCGTCAACGTGGTGGCTGCTAGCAGCACTCGGCCGCCCTCTGACTCGGGGAGGGCGACCTCGGCAGCCGCGAGCTCGATCAACGCCCGGTCAGCGGCGCCGCAGCAGCGGTGGGAACGCCCGGTGCACCTCGGCGGCCACCAGGGCCACGATCGCGCTCTTGACCACATCGCCCAGCCAGTAGGCGCCGTCGATCGAGAACGACTTCTCCCAGCCGAACCCGAGCACCGCCTGAAGTCCCACCACGCCGCCGAGATGGTTGACCACGGTGGCGACCAGGCAGGCCAGGAAGATCCACAGCGCGCTGGTGCGACGCTCGGCCACGACGTACTTCACCAGGAATCCCACGACGAGCGCGGCCACCGGGAAGGTGTAGAGGTAGCCGGCCGTGGCGCCGGTGAACACCGCCGCGCCGGAGGTGTGCTCGGCGAAGACCGGCAGCCCGACGAGGCCGAGCAGCAGGTAGAGGATGTTCGCGAGGAAGCCGCGCACCGGCCCCAGCACGGCGCCGGCCAGCAGCACCGCGAAGGTCTGCAGGGTCAGCGGCACGCCGGCGCCGCCTACGGGGATCGCCGCGATATAGGAGGCCACCGCGATCAGCGCGGCGAACGCGGCGATCAGCGCGAGGTCGGTAGGGGAGAGCAGGCGGCTCTTCGGGCTCGTCTCGACGGAGTCGGTCATCGTCATGGGATCTCACGAACTGAACGGTGGTCAGGTGAACGGTGTTCAGGTTAGGGTTTGTGTGTTCACCGGTCAACAGGGAGGTACGACGTGCGCTACCGCCGCGAGGACGTCGTCGCCCGCGCCGTGGACGTGCTGGACACCTACGGACTGGCCGACCTGACCATGCGACGTCTCGGCGCGGAGCTCGGGGTGCGGCCCTCGGCGCTCTATCACCACTTCGTCAACAAGCAGACGCTGCTCGCCGCCGTCGCCGACGAGATCCTGGCGCGGGCATCCTGGCCCGCCGACGACTCGTGGGAGGAGCAGGTCGCCGCGACCTGTACGACGCTGCGCGACGCGCTGCTGGCCTACCGCGATGGCGCCGAGGTGGTCGCGACGGTGTGGTCGTTCGGTCTCGGCGCGGCCTATCCCTACGAAGCGCTGGTGGCCGCACTGGCCGACCTCGGCGAACTGGCGCCGGTGGCGGCCCGCACCCTGCTCCACTTCGTCTACGGCCATGCCGTCGACGAGCAGACCCACCTCCAGGCCGCCGCCGCGGGAGCCATCGACGACGAGCCCCGCGATGCCTCCGACTTCGGGGTCGGCCTCGGCATCGTCACCGCCGGGCTGCAGCTGGCCCGGGCGCTGCGCCAGGACTGACTATCGGCGCCTCGCGGTAATTCTCGGCGAGATCGTAGGTCTCTCCGCGATCATCGATCCTGGCCGTTCAGGATTGTCGGTGGTGGTCGATATCTTGGTTGTTATGACTTCGACCTTTCCAGACGCTGCAGCTTTCGACGCGGCCGATGATGGTCGGGCCGTGCTCGAGGTCTTTCGTTCTTCTCAATCCCGGGTGCGGGCCGAGGAGGCGTTGCAGATCGCGGCGGCCGCGAAATATGCGTCTTTTCATGAGGTCGATGACTACACCCGGGCCGCGTCGTTGCTCGACGGCGTCCCCGGGTGGTGAGGGTGAGGTGCTGCTCGGTGGCGACGGCTGCGCCTATGTGACCGAGTTCGCTGTCGTGGAGTTCGCTGCCGCGACCGGTCGGTCGACCTCGTCGGGGCGGGCATTCCTGGCCCAGGCCGTGGAGCTGGTCCACCGCCTCCCCCGCACTTGGGGTCGGGTGAAGACCGGGCAGGTCGACGGCTGGCGGGCCCGCCGCGTCGCCGACGCCACCCTCACGCTCCCCCAGGAGGCGGCAGCTTGGGTCGACACCCACATCGCGAGCCGGGTGGAGCGGGTCGGGGTCACCACCCTCGACCGACTGATCGAGGAGGCCAAGGCCCGGTTCGACCCCGAACAACTCGCCGAGGACGAGGCCACGGACCTGGCCGAGCGCCGGGTCGAACTGGTCCGCAACCCCACCGGCCGGGCTGCGACCACGAGGGTGGAGGCGATCCTGGACACCACCGACGCCCTGGACCTCGATGCCGTGTTGGATGAGATCGCCGACCAGCTCGCCGCCACCGACGGCCTCGGCGAGGCCAAGGCGGTCCGCCGGGCCAGGGCGTTGGGGATGCTCGCCCGTGGTGAGGTCGGCTTCGGCCGCCCCGACGCTGGCCACGACACCAGTCAAGCCAGCACTGGGCCGGCGGTCCAGGTGGTCCCGCGTCGGGTCGACCTCCGGGTGCGGGTGGCCGAGGGCGAGACCCACGCGATCGTGCACTCCCTGACCGGCCAGCCGTTAGGCATGGTCACCGTCGACCACCTCCGGCAGTGGTGCGGCCACAGCCACGTCACGGTCCGGCCGGTCCTCGACCTGACCGAGGAGGCAGTCACAGCAAGCCGGTTCGCCACCGACACCCTCCGGGAGCAGGTGGTCGAGACCGCCCGCAAATGCGTCTTCCCCTTCTGTGAGCGCCCCGCCGAGGCCTGCGACCTGGACCACGCCAAGAAATGGCAAGAACACGGCCCACCAGGCCAGACCAGGACCAGCAATATCGCCCCGTTATGCCGACATCACCACCGCGTGAAAACCCACAGCACAGGCTGGTCCTATTTCCAGTTGGCGCCGGGTGAATATCTGTGGACCAGCCCCCACGGATACCGATTCCACACCACCCGACATGGCACTATTGACTGTGCCTATCGGCCACGGTCGGGTTGATTTCCATCCGTTACGTCCTACGTGCACTGCCCAGGGGCCCGGAAAGGTCGCATCTCAGGAGGTCAACGCGCATGTGATGGCCTCCTCGGGTCGTCTGGCGTGATGTCGTAGCGCGGCTGCGATGTTGCCCCATCCGGTGAGTCGGAGGATGGTGATG
>NZ_JASGDQ010000043.1:0-40227 GCF_047607185.1 Nocardioides sp.
CCCCAGCACGTGCCTGAGCACCTTCTCCTCAGTCGCCGTGGCTCCGCCACGGCTCCCTCGTCGGCGGCACTCAGCCACGCCCTGGAACGACGCCTCACTCGACAGCCCCTACCTGCGGAATCTCTAAGCCCGGACGGCGGTGTCAGGAGTCCAGGCGCTGGCGCCGCTGTTGTTCTCGGCGCCGACTCGTCATCGGACCGGTCGGTGGACCGGGGCGAGATCGCGCCGGTCGTCGAAGGGGACCAACGACCTGCGCGACTCGTCCACGGCGTCGTGGATCGCGAGGTGGCGTGCCGCGCCGCCGACCGGGCAGGTCCACTCCCCGCTGATCTCGACCAGTCGCACTCCCGGCGACTCCAGCCATCGCAGGATGACCTCGGTCTCCTCCGCCGACGCGGCGGGCACCGGGCCAGGGCCGGGCGCGACGGTCTCCGCGCTGGCGCGCAGGCCCGCCACGAACTCACGGGCGTCGGCGCCCGGCGGAATGACGCCCGCTGCGGCGAGCCGGCCGCGCCGCACGACGTGGACCGCCCACCGGCCGTCGTCCTCCCGGCGCGCCGCGATCACCTCCTCGCACCGCGTCAGCGCGGTCACCCGCTGGGTCCGCGCGGCGGCGCGGAGGAAGGCGGCCAGCCGGTCTCGGTGGACGCCCGCCTCCTCGAAGCGCTCGGCGTCGGCCAGCGTGGTCATCCGCTCCTCGACGGCGGCGACGACGCGGTCGGGCCGGCGCAGCAGCGTCTCGCGGAGCTGCCGGACCACGGCCGCGTACGTCGTCTGGTCGGCGCTGCCGTCGCACGGTGACAGGCACCGCCCCATCTCGGCGAGCACGCAGGGGACGCGCCCCGAGACGCGGCCGAGTCGGTCGGAGCACTGTCGAACGGGGAAGGCGTCGTGGAGCGCTTGCAGCGCCTTCTCGGCCGCCTTCCTCGATCCGAACGGGCCGAGGTAGTCGGCATCGTCGGCGGTCACCTTGCGGACCAACGACAGCCGGGGCCAGGGCTCGCGCGTCAGCTTGATGAAATGGACCTTCTCCGGGAAGCGCGAGCGCCGGTTGTAGCGCGGCTTGTGGTGAGCGATCAGACGCAGCTCACGGACCCGTGCCTCCAGGGCGGTCGTGCACTCGATCCCGGTGACCCGAGTGGCGAGCCCGACCATCTCGCCCATCCTGGTGCGCGTCTCGGAGGCGGTGAAGTAGGTGCGGACCCGGGTGCGCAGATCGCGCGAGGTGCCGACATAGAGCACCCGGTCGCTGTCGTCCTCGAAGAGGTAGACGCCAGGGGCATGGGGGAGTCCCTCCGCGAGGTGACGCTTGCGCCGCTGTGCTGTGCTCACCTTGGCCGAGAAGGTGCGCAGCTCCTCCAGGGTGTGGACGCCCAGGCCGCCGAGCCGCTCGATCATGCCGTGGAGGACGTCGACCGTGGCGCGGGCGTCGGCCAGCGCGCGGTGGTTGGGGGTCGTGCCGGCGTGGAAGACCCGCGCCAGCGAGGACAGCTTGCAGTTGGGGGCCTCGTCACGGGTGACCACCCGGCGCGCCAGCTTCGCGGTGTCGACCACCTCGAAGGCCGGCCACGGCCGGCCCTGCCGGGCCGCGAAGAACTTCAGGAAGCCCACGTCGAAGGGGGCGTTGTGGGCGACCAGCACGCAACCCTGTGCGAACTCCAGGAATGCGGGCAGCGCGGACTCGATCGGCGGGGCGTCGCTGACCATGCCGTTGCTGATGCCGGTGAGGACCGCGATGAAGGCCGGGATCTCGGTGTGAGGGTTGACCAGGGTCTGGAACTCGCCGAGCACCTCGCCGCCGCGCACCTTGACGGCACCGATCTCGGTGATCATGGAACCGCCCTGCGCCGATCCGCCGGTGGTCTCCAGGTCGACCACGCAGAAGGTGACCTCGCGCAGTGGTCTGCCGAGCTCGTCGAAGCTGCGTTGGGACTCCCAGCGAGAGGTCGGCGAGGCGAGGGCGCTGCTCATGTCATCCGACGCTAGGACCGACCTCCGACAGTCTCGGGCCGGCGCGCTGCGACACGCCGGCGGTCGACGACGGCGAACGGAACTGTCGGTGGTCGCTGGCACCGTCATCGCCATGACGACACGAATCGACTGCGACTCCTGCCTCGTGCGTGGCCTGGCCTGCCACGACTGCGTGGTCACCGTGCTGCTGGGCCCGCCGCCCGAGCTCGCGATCGAGGACGACGAGCGGCAGGCGCTGGGCGTCCTCGCCGAGATCGGCCTCGTGCCACCGCTGCGGATGGTGACGCCACAGCCCGGCCGTGACACCGAGTCCGCGTGACTGGAGTGACTGATGTGACACATGTGAGAGGCGTTCGTCGACCGTGCCACGTCGGCCGATTGGCCTCACCGGCGAAGGCCCGTTAGGGTCCTTGCTCGTGCGGATCGGACCGAAGAGCGCCCTCGCGGCGAGTCTCGTCCTCGCCGGCATGCTGGGCCTCATGACCACCGCCTCGGCGGAGCCCGACGTCAAGGACGTGCAGGCCCAGGTCGACAAGCTCTACCACGAGGCCGAGCAGGTCACCGAGCACTACAACAACGCCCGGATCAGGCTCGCCTCGCTCAAGCGCGAGCTCACCGGCCTCCAAGCCGACGAGACCCGCCAGGACCAGTCGCTGACGGCGGTCCGCGAGCAGCTGCGCGACACCATGCTGCAGCAGCTCGAGGGCTCCAGCCTCTCGGCCGTCGGGCAGGTCGTGGTCTCCGACGACCCGCAGGCCTTCCTCGCCCAGTTGAGCACCATGTCGGCCTTCGACAGCATCCAGGCCGGCCTCTACGACGACTACACCACGCAGGCGGACGCCTTGGCGCTCCGCAAGTCGGCGACGCAGCAGCGCACCGAGGCGATCGCCGAGACCGAGGAGCAACTCGCCGAGGACAAGAAGACCATCGACGCCAAGCTCGCCGAGGCGCAGCAGCTGCTGGCCAAGCTGAAGGCCGAGGAGCGGGAGCAGCTGCTCTCGCGCGGCGACTACCGGCTGCCCGTCGACGTGCCTGCCTCGGGTCGGGCCGCCGTCGCCGTCGCCTTCGCCATGGCCCAGCGCGGCGACCCCTACGTGTGGGGCGCTGCCGGCCCCAACGCCTACGACTGCTCGGGCCTCACCATGCGCGCCTGGGGAGCCGCCGGCGTGTCGCTGCCGCACTCCTCGAGCGCGCAGTACGGCTCGGGTCCCCACATCGCCGAGAGCGATCTGCAACCGGGCGATCTGGTCTTCTACTACAGCCCGATCAGCCATGTCGGCATCTACATCGGCAACGGCCTGATCGTGCACGCGCCGCATCCCGGCAGCAGCGTCCAGGTCACCTCGCTCCACTCGATGCCCTACGTAGGTGCCGTCCGCCCCGGCTGACCGCCACCCGCTGCGCTGGATCGTCGCCGGCGCGGCTGTCGTCGCGCTCGCGACCACGGCATGGCTGGCGCTGCGGCCCGACGCCTACGTCGCCGCGCCGCTGGCGCCCCAGTCGACACGAGCGCGTCCCGACCTCGCCGCCGCCACGCTGCTTCGCCTGCAACAGGCCATCACGGCAGGCGATGCCGCCGCGGCCTCCGGTCTCGGCACCGATGCGGCCTCCTCGCTCCTCGGTGCCGCTGCCACCAACGCGGCCGCGCTCGACGTCACCGACTTCTCGCTGCGCTACGTCGACGAGGCCACGCCGGTCGACGGCGACGGCAATTGGCAGGCGGTGGTCGAGGCCGGCTGGCGATTCGGTGCGTACGACGCCTCCACGGTGCACGAGGAGATCACGGTCGGATTCCGGCTCCTCGACGACGCCGTCTCGGTCGCCTCGCTCGGCGGTGGTGGTCGTCGTACCCCGCTATGGCTGACCGGCCCGCTCCAGGTCCGCAGCGCCCCGGGCGTCCTCGTGCTCGCCTCGACGCAGACCGCGGCCGACCGCTACGAACGACTGGCGACACGCGCGGTCGGCGTGGTGTCCAAGGTCGTCACCGGTTGGGCCGGACCGCTGGTCGTGGAGGTGCCGGCGAGCGAGTCGGCGCTCGACGAGGCGGTCGCCGCCGAGCCCGGCGACAACACCGGTGTGGCGGCGGTGACCGCGACGGTGGACGGCTCCTCCTCGCCCGAGGCTCCCATCCACGTCTTCGTCAACCCCGACGTCATGGACGGCCTGGATCGGCAAGCAGCCCAGATCGTGATGAGCCACGAGGCCACCCATGCGGCCACCAATGCGCCCACCAACGCCAGCCGGCCGCTCTGGCTCACCGAGGGGTTCGCCGACTATGTCGCGCTCCGCGACGTCGGGCTGCCGCTGACCAGGACGGCCGGCCAGATCCTCGCCGAGGTGAGGCGTGACGGTCCGCCCGACGCGCTCCCGGACCAGGCCGACTTCGACCCCGCCTCGGACACCTTCGGCGCGGTCTACGAGGCGGCCTGGCTGGTCTGCGTGGTCCTCGCGGAGCAGGGCGGTGAGCCCGCCCTGGTCGCGCTCTACGACCGGGTCGGTGCGGGGGAGGGCCTCGATGCGGCCCTCGGAGACCTGTTCGGACTCGACACCGCTTCCCTGACGAGGCTGTGGCGGCAGCATTTGTCAGACTGGGCCGAGTGAGCGCCACTCCCACCAGCCGCCGCGTCTCGCTGGTCGTCCTGATCCTGGGAGTGCTGGCCTTCGCGGCGATCGCACTGGCCCGGGTGCCGTGGTACTCCGTGATGGGAGGCGGCGGGCACGCCCCCGGCGAGTCCGAGGTCTTCGCCCCGGACCAGCTGGCCGCCATGCTCGACTACTCCGCCGACGCGCGGCGGTGGTCCCGGCTGGGGCTGGCGGTCTCCCTGCTGGTGGCGTGCCTGCTCGGCCTCACACCGGCCGGCCGGTGGCTGGTGAGCCGGCTGCGCGGGCCCTGGTGGCTGCGAGCGATCCTCGGCGTGGTGGTCCTCGAGCTGGTCGGCTCGCTCGCCACGCTGCCGTTCTCGGTGCTGCTGCGAGACCGACAGCTCGACGCCGGTCTCTCCCGGCAGGCCTGGAGCGGCTTCGCCGTCGATCGACTGACCAGCCTGGGCGTCACCGTGGTGACCACCTCGCTCGGCGTCCTCGCGCTGATGGCCTGCGTGCGGCGCTGGCGGCGAGCCTGGCCCGCCGTCGCGGGAGCCGGCCTCGGCGTGCTGGTGCTGCTCGGCTCGTTCGTCTACCCGGTGCTCGTGGAGCCGCTCTTCAACTCCTTCACACCGCTCCCGGACGGCGACCTCCGCAGCCGCGTGCTCGCCCTGGCGGATGCCGAGGGCGTGGCGGTGGACGACGTCCTGGTGGCCGACGCCAGCCGCCGTACGACGACCCTCAACGCCTACGTCTCCGGCTTCGGGAGCACCCGGCGAGTCGTGCTCTACGACAATCTCGTCGACAACGAGCCCGAGGACGCCGTCCTCTCCGTCGTCGCGCACGAGCTCGGCCACGCGAAGTACGACGACGTGCTCACCGGGTCGCTGCTGGGCGCCGCCGGCGCACTGGTCGCCGTCGGGCTGCTCGGCCTGGTCCTCAGGCGCCGCGACCTGGGCGAGGCGTCGGTGGTGCCGCTGCTGCTCGCCCTGGTGGCGGTGGGCTCGGTCCTGGCCCTGCCGATCCAGAACACCATCAGCCGGCAGATCGAGACCAGGGCCGATGTCACCGCACTCAACACGACGCAGGACGCCGGCGCGTTCGAGACCCTGCAGCGGGAGCTGGCGATCAGCTCTCTGTCAGATCCCGCGCCGGCGTCCTGGTCGCAGTTCTGGTTCGGCTCACACCCGACGGTGCTGCGGCGCCTCGGCCTGGTGCCGCGCTGTGGAGCCTCGGATCAGCCTTCGCACTGCCCGTGAGTCGATCCGCCGGCCGCGGCCGAGTGCGTGGTGATCGAGGTGCAGGTGCCGCTGAAGATGTCGGAGATGTAGTCGTAGAGGAAGAAGCTGCTGACCAGAATGACGGTGGCGATGGCACTGATCAACAGGCCGTACTCGATCGCCGAGGCCCCACGTTCGTCGTCCACGCTCTGCTCCTGTCCTTGAATGGCGGACGGCCCCGGGTTCGGCACGTCGCCAACCCGAGGCCGTCCGTCGACCTGTTCGTAGAGATCAGTCCGCGCAGGTGCCGGAGATGGAGCCGCCGTTGGCGGTGGACTGGTCGGTGATCGACTGGCACGTGTCGGTGAAGATGTCCTTGATGTAGCCGCCGAACAGGAACACGACGACGACGATCAGAGCGGCGATGCCGGCCACGAGCAGGCCGTACTCGATCGCGGAGGCGCCGCGCTCCTCGATCTTGGCGAGGCGGGCCTGGATCATGATGCGCAGGTAGTCAACCATGAGTTTTTCTCCCCTTGGAAAGTTTTGGGCTGGCCGTGAGCTGGGCTCCGGTTGCTGGATGGTCTATGGAGCCCCTTGCCCCACGACAGCAATCCTTCCGGCTGCGCGCCTGTCGCGAATCAGGAGAGCGTGTCGAGTCGGATAGTCAGTTCGGACTATTCCGCGCACTCCCCACTCGGATGGTCCCCGCATCGAGCGGGTCTCCCGATCGCCGACCGGACCACCCGAACGCCGTCAACGAGCGCCCGGCTGGACGCTGGAGAGCAGCCCGATCCGCATCGCGGTGACCAGCGCCTGGGCCCGGTTGGCGGCGCCGAGCTTCTGGTAGATCTTGGCGATGTGCGACTTGGCGGTCGACTCCGAGAGGTAGAGGCTCTCGCCGATCTGGGCGGCGCCGAGGCCCTCGGCCAGCAGCAGCAGCACCTCGTGCTCGCGCTCCGAGAGCCTGGTCGACTCACTCGTGGCCCGCCGCATCATCGCCTGGGCCAGGCCGGCGCAGACGAACGAGCGCGGCGAGACGGCGGCATGACGGGCCGCGCGCACCACCTCGCCCGAGGGCGCGTCCTTGCCCACGAAGCCCGACGCGCCCGCCTCCATCGCGGCGAAGATCTGGTCGTCCCCGGAGTGCATCGTCAGCACCACCAGGCCGACGTCGTCGCTCTCCTTGCGGATGCTGCGCACGATGTCGAGCCCGGTGCCGTCCTGCAGCTGCAGGTCGGCGATGACGACGTCGGGGGAGAGTGCGGCGAACTGGCCGAGGGCATCGGCGACGGTGGCAGCCTGGCCGACCACGGTCATGCCCTCCTCGAGGTCGACGACGCCGGCGAGCCCCTCCCGGATGAGCTCGTGGTCGTCGACCAGCAGCACCCTGATCTCGCTGTGGCTCGCTCGCAAGCTCGCGCTCATACTCCCACCTTGCTTTCGTTGCTACGACCGTCGCCGAGCTGGGAGGACCCGATGGTGACCTCCGCGGGGACGACCCCGGCTCCCGGAATGGTGACCGATACCCGCAGCCCGCCGCCAGGGGCATCGGACAGACTCAACGCAGCGTTGATCAGCAGCGCGCGCTCGCGCATGATCTCCAGGCCGTGCGAGTCGCTCCGGCCCGGCTGCAGGCCACGGCCGTCGTCGGTGACGGTGATGCGGGCAGCCGGCGCGCGGACCTGGCAATGGACGTCGATCGTCGTCGCCCGGGCGTGCTTGACGGCGTTGTTCATCGCCTCCTGGGCGATCCGGAACAGCTCCGCCTCGACCTCGGGCCGCAGCCGCTCGGTCTGCTCGTCGGCGGTGACGTGGATGGCGACGCCGGAGACCTCGGACAGGTTGCGAGCGACGGCCGCGATGGCTGCGCCCAGGCTCTCGCTCTCGCCGATATTGGTGCGCAGGTTCACCAGCGACCGCCGGATCTCGGCGACGATCGCGGTCACCCGCTCGCGCAGCTGCCCGATCCGCTCTCGTTGGCTCTCGGTGGTGGCGACGGCTGCCAGGGCGTCGGCCAGATAGCCGAGCGAGGCGATGTCCTGGGCCACCCCGTCGTGCATCTCGCGGGCCAGCCGGCGTCGCTCCTCGGCACTGGCGGCGTCGCGGAACGCCGCGAACAGCAGCGCGGTGTCGAGGTGCACCGCGCTCGGCCGCAGCTCGTCGGTGAGCCGATAGACCTGCTCCTCGACCCCCAGCCGGCGGGTTCCCTCGGGCAGCGTGCCGGTGACCACCCCGACGGTGCCGGTGTCGGCCGCGAGCGGGAGGGCGAAGACGCGGCCGTGGAGTTCCGGCTCGCCGGTCGCCCAGACCTGTGCCGCGAGGGTGTCGCAGCTGCCGAGGTCGTCCGGGGAGCCCAGCGACCTGGTGACCAGCGGGGTCAGCGCGTCGCCGCGCGGCACGTACACGGCTACCGCGGTGGTCGGCACCTCGTCCCGGACCGCGGAGAGGATCGAGCCGCCCAGCGCGACCGGGTCCAGGCCGCTGTCCAGGCCGTCGGAGATGTCGATGAGCTGCCGCAACAGCCCGCGGGCGTAGTGATAGGACTCGAGCGGGTCGTGTCGCTCCGCCAGTGCGCTGTGCAGGAAGGAGCCGATGAGGCCCAGCCCCAGTGCGGTCACCGACCAGGTGAACGTGGCGTAGCCCAGCTCGGCGGTGAGCTGGCCGATCGTCAGCAGGGCGAAGGCCACCAGTGCGGCCAGCTCCGCCGCGAGGGCCACCGTCATGCCCCAGAGCCCCCGGAAGAGCGACGCCCAGAACGGGGCGACGCCCAGGGTGCCGAGGACGGCGAGCGAGGAGTTGGCGGCGATGCCGCAGACCGTCCCGACCAGCAGCGCCTCGCTGGTCGTCAGGATCTGGAGGGGGAGCCGCTGTCGCAGGTCGAGGATCGTCGTGGTCGTCCAGATGGCGCCGATCAGCACCAGCGCGAAGAGGGCCGCGGTGTCCCTGGTCCACAGGATCGGGCCGCCGACGGCGATCAGGACGAAACCCCGCGACACCGTCGCTATCCGCCAGGGCAGCCGATCGAGGCGGACCATGATCAGAAGTTGTCCATGATCGTGATCGCGGCCGGACCCAGCACCGCGATGAAGAGCGTCGGCAGGATGAAGAAGATCAGCGGCACGGTGATCTTCACCGGCACCTGCTGCGCCTTCTCCTCGGCCCGCTGGCGCCGTTTGACCCGCATCTCGCTGGACTGCACCCGCAGCACCTGCGCGATCGGGATGCCGAAGGAGTCGGCCTGCACCATCGCCGAGACGAAGGCCTTGAGGTCGTCGAGGTTGACCCGCTCGTTCAGCGAGCGCAGCGCCTCGGCCCGGCCCATCCCGAGCTGCATCTCACGGAGCATCCGGGAGAACTCGTCGGCCAGCGGCCCCTGAGTGTTGTGCGCCACCTGCTGGACCGCCGCGTCGAAGCCGAGGCCCGACTCCACGCTGATGGTCATCAGGTCGATGGCGTCGGGGAGCTCCTGCTGGAGCTTGTTGGTGCGGTCGTAGGCGAGCTGGTAGAGGTACATATTGGGCGCGAAGAAGCCGAGGACGACCCCGACCGCGGCGATGACGAGGCGGAGCGTCAGCGCGTCCGTGAGCACCATGCCGGCGAGGAGCCCGAAGGAGAACCCGATCCCCGCCCCGATCACCTTGCTGGCGGTGACCCGGTCGACGGTCCAGCCGGCCGGATTCCCGGCGAGGTCGAGGCTCCTGCGGATCCGCTCCTCGGCGTCGGCCCCGCTGATCCGCCGACCGACGGCGAGGGCACGCTGCTGCAGCGGCTCGAGCACCCGCTCGCCGAACGGCTTCTCGAGGTCCTTGCGCAGCTCCTTCGGAGCGTCGGCGATCGCCTCGATGACCGCCAGGGAGCGATTGAGGCCCTCCGCCTCCTCGGCGGGCCGCAGCGCCATCGCGAGCAAGGCGATCGCCACGAAGACCAGCAGCACACCCAGCACGAAGACGACGGTCATCTCAGACCTCCACCTTGACCATGCGGCTCATCCAGAAGACGCCGATCGAGAGCCAGACCGCGGCACCGACGAGCATGGCGATGCCGCGGACGTCGGTGACCAGAGGCATGACGTAGGTGCGGTTGGCGAGGAAGAGATAGCCCACGAAGCCGGGCGGGAGCAGACCGAGGATCCAGGCGGAGAGCCGGCCCTCCGCCGAGAGAGTCGCCACCTGACGCCGCATGTACTCCCGCTCCCTCATCGTCGCCGCGACGGTGTCGAGCAGCTCCGCGAGGTTGCCGCCGACCTGACGCTGGATCCTGATCGCCATCACGATCCAGGCGAAGTCCTTGCTCTCGAACCGCTCGGCGAGGCCGTCGAAGGCGTCCTCCAGTTGAACACCGAGCCGGGTCTCGATCAGCACCCGGCGAAACTCCGACGAGATCGGCTCGACGCCGTCTCGCACCACGGTGTCGACCGCCTGCGGCAGCGACAGTCCGGCCGCGAGCGAGCCCGAGATCAACTGCAGCGTGTCCGGCAGGCCGCGGTCGAAGGCCTTGCGCCGCCGAGTTCGCTTGACGCCGAGGTAGAGCCAGGGGACCAGGATGCCCGCGACCAGGAACACGAACCCGAGGACGGGGTTGCCACGCCCGAGCAGCAGGCCGAGCAGCGCCGCGACGACGGCAATCGCGGCCTGGAGCAGCAGCCACTCCGCAGGCTTCAGGTCGCTGCCGGCCTGGTCCAGCCGGGCGGCGATCCTCGCCTCGAGCCCGGCATTGCGTCGAAGCAGCTGAGCGGCGGCGGTCTTGGCCGAGGCGACCACCTCGCTGGTCTCGGGGTGATGCCGTTCGTGGGTCAGCTCGGCATGTTTGGCCACGGTCTGGGTGTAGACGGTCACCCGGTCCTCGGCCGCCAGCGGCCCCTTCTCGCGACGCGGCACCAGCAGCACCAAGAAGACGGCCAGGCCGACGCCCAGCGCCACCACCCCGGCGTACAGGCCCCACGAGGGGAGCGCGAGGCCGTCCATCAGACCCGGTCCGTCGCGAAGATCATCGGGTCCACGGTGACGTTCTCGTCGGCCATCTTGTCGAGGAACTTCGGCCGCAGCCCGGTCGGCCGCAGCCGGCCCAGCGACTTGCCGTCGGCATCGAAGCCGGCGCTGTTGTCGTAGACGAAGATGTCCTGCAGTGTGATCACGTCGCCCTCCATCCGCTCCACCTCGGTCACGTGGGTGATCCGGCGGGAGCCGTCCTTGAGGCGGGCCTGGTGGACGATCAGGTCGACCGCCGAGGCGACCTGCTCCCGGATGGCCCGCACCGGCAGGTCCATGCCCGCCATCAGCACCATCGTCTCCATTCGCGCCAGGGTGTCGCGGGGGCCGTTGGAGTGCAGCGTGCAGATGGAGCCGTCGTGACCGGTGTTCATCGCCTGCAGCATGTCGAGTGCGGAGGCGTCACGGACCTCGCCGACGATGATGCGGTCGGGGCGCATCCGCAGCGCGTTCTTGACCAGGTCGCGGATGGTGACCTGGCCCTTGCCCTCGATATTGGACGGCCGCGACTCCAGCCTGACCACGTGCTCCTGCTTGAGCTGCAGCTCGGCGGCGTCCTCGATGGTGACGATCCGCTCGTCTGGGGGGATGAAGGAGGACAGCACGTTGAGCGTCGTGGTCTTGCCGGCGCCGGTGCCGCCCGAGACGATGACGTTGAGCCGGCCTCGCACACAGGCCTCGAGGAACTGCCGCGAGCCGGGCGTCAGCGAGCCGAACCTGACCAGGTCGGTCGCGGTCAGCGGATCCTTGGAGAACTTGCGGATGGTGAGCGCGGAGCCGTCGATGGCCAGCGGCGGCACGATGGCGTTGACACGGGAGCCGTCGGGGAGTCGCGCGTCCACCATCGGCGAGGACTCGTCGACCCGGCGGCCGATGCGAGAGACGATCTTGTCGATGGTACGGCGCAGATGGGCCTCGTCGTTGAAGTGGCCGTCGGCCTTGACCAGCCGGCCCTTCTTCTCCAGCCAGATGTTGTGGTGGCCGTTGACCATCACCTCGGAGACGTCCACGTCGCGCAGGTAGGGCTCGATCGGGCCGTAGCCCAGGATGTCGTCGCTGATCTCCTGGGTGACTCGCTGCCGGTCGGTGCTGCTCAGTGGCCGCTCCTGCGCGGCGAGCACGTCTTGGAGCACCGCCCGGACCCGCTGGTCGAGCTCGTTGGCATCCATGTCGGACTCGTAGAGCTGTGGGCCGAGCTGCTTGAGGAGCTCGGTGTGCACGCTGGCCTTGATCGCCTCGAGCCGGTCGCCCTGCTGGTTGCCCAGGGTTCGCCGGAACTCCGGGGCGGGCGGCGGGGGCGGGGCGTGCTGCGCAGTGACGGTGGTGACCGGCGCGATCTCGGCAGCAGGGGTGGCGCTCACCTCGGCGCGCCGCCGGCCCGCCACCTCGTGGCCTGGGGTGTCGACGACGGGGGTGCCGGTCGGCGCGACGCCGGGCACGGGGCCGCCGGTGCGCGCGGCGGCGATGCGGTCAGCGAGTGACATGGCCGGGACTCACCTGCGCTTCCTGAGTCGTCGCTTGGACTCCTTGCCCTCTGCCGAGGAGGGCACGCCGCCGCCGGTCGGGGTGGCCAGGTCTCTGCCGGCCAGGGTCGAGGCCATCGCGATGATGGCGGTGCTGGACGGGTGGTAGGGGTTCCTGGCCACGATCGGGTTGCCGGCGTTGGTGGAGGCGGCGACCTCCAGCGACGTCCCGACCTGGGCGGCGGGCTTCATGCCGAGGATGCCCTCGACCCGGTCCGGGCTGATGCCGACCTCGTCGTCGGCGCGGTTGAGCAGCAGATGACGCCGGTCCCGGGCGATGTTGAGCATGTCGAGCGTCTCCAGGGCGACCTTGACGTTCTTCAGGGCCGGTACGTCGAGGGTGGCCACGATGACGATCTCGTCGGTCTCGTCGAGCGCGGTCAGGGTCTGCTCGTCGAACGCCGGCGCGGTGTCGACGATGACGTAGTCGAAGGTCGACTTCAACGTGCGCAGGATCTGCGAGACGAGTGCGGGAGAGACCCGGTCGCGCACGTCGGGATGGGACGGCGCCGCCAGGATCATCAGGGAGTCCTGGTGGCGGGTGAGCAGCCCGCTCACCATCTCCGCGTCGATGGCGCCCTCCGAGCCGATGGCGTGCTCGATGGAGTGCGTCGGGAACAGCTGCATGGTGATGGCCACGTCGCCGAAGGCCAGGTCGAGGTCGACCAGGCAGACCCGGCTGGCGCCGCCCTCGGTCAGCGCCAGGCCGAGGTTGACGGTCATCGTGGTCTTGCCGACGCCGCCCTTGGGCGACCAGATGGTGACGATCTTGCCCTCGTGCGCCGAGGCGCCGGTGCCCTTCAGCGCGATGTAGAGCTGGTAAGCGCGCGCCACCGCCGCGGCGACCGCCTCGGCCGAGCCGCTGGGGATGACGTCGCGGGCGCCGGCCTGCATCGCCGCGGTGAGGACGTCGGTGGTGAGCTCTTCGCGGATCAGCACCACGCTGACGGTCGGCTGGTAGCTGCGCAGGCTCTCGCACAGCAGCAGCGCCTCGGTGAGGTTGACGCTTGGTCCCAGCACGGCGACGTACTCGTCCTGGTGCTGGGCCAGCCAGGCGCGGGCCCGGTCCATGGTCGCGACGCCCTGGGACCCGGCCGGGACCGAGCGCAGCAGGGTGGCGACGGTGTCGGAGTCAGGATCGACGATGACGGGCATGGCGGCTCACTTGCTCAGGAAGTTGTCGGGTGTCGTCGGCGGGATCGACTTGACCTCGGTCGACCCGTCGGCAGGGAGGAGGGCGAAGGCGAGCTCGCCGTTGCCGGCGGCATAGATGATCTTCTGGGCCTGGTCCTGGTCCACGGCCACTGTCAGCAGCGTGCTGGGCAGCTGTTCGACCGTCTGGGTGCCGCTGGAGTCGGTGGTCGTGGTCGGGATCGGGGTGGTGGAGCCGACGCCGATGACCTGGACCTGGGGCAACAGCAGGGCGGTCAGCGGGTCGTTGGTGGCCTTGTCGGTGCCGCTGGCGTAGATCGCGACGTTCGAGCCCGGCACCACGAAGCCGGCGACCCGGGCCGGGTCGCTCAGGTTCACCGAGATCGCCATCTGCCCCTCGGGGATCTGCAGCGACGACTGCGGCACCACGCTGGTGCCGAACTTGCTCGCGATGATCTGCTCGCCGGGATAGATCGCCTGCAGCGCCACCTGGCCGGACAGCGCCGAGCCGTCGGTGAGGAAGCCGGGGACCAGCGAGTTGTTGGTCACCGCCGCGGCGACGATCTTGCCGGCCTGCTGGGCGGCCTCGAAGGTCTCCCCTGGCTGGATCGGGGCGGCACCGGTCGCGACCACCAGCACCTGGGTGGTGTCGTACTCCTCCTCGGCGCGGTTGTCGGCCCCGCGCACGTAGAGGAAGACCAGCACGGCGCCGAGCGCGGCCACCAGGGCCGCCGCCACCACGAGAATCCTGCGTCGCTCCATCGACGACCTTTCAAAGTCAAGGCAGACCAGGAGTGAGTGCGTCCCTGGCGCAGTGCCCGGCCGGACACCATCCGTTCTCGGCGAGAACTGTAGGGAAGGCGATTCGACTTCGTGGTGGAAATGACAAGGATTTTTCCTGCTCGTGATCGTCGCGAAAGCGCTGGTCGCGCCGCATTTCGGCGCGCCACGACGGGTCTGACGGCTCGCGAACCGTGACGGTCCCAGGACGGCATCCTCCGTTCGGAGGATCGGACTAGTCAGTTCGGGCGGTGGAGTTCGTCCGTTCGCCGTTCAACTAATGTCCAGGATGTGAGACAGATGTCAGCTGTAGAGCGCGTCGACCTGGTCGCGGAGCTCCTTCATGACCACATTGCGCTTCAGCTTCAGTGACGGGGTGAGCTGGCCGCCCTCCTCGGTCCAGGCGTCCGGCAGGATCACGAACTTCCGGATCGACTCCGCCTTCGAGACCGCCTTGTTGGCGTCGTCGACGGCCGACTGGACCTCGGCGATCAGGTCCGGGTCGTCGACGAGGGTGGCCAGGTCGAGGGTCTTGCCGTGCGCCTGCGCCCAGGTGGGCAGCGACTCGGTGTCGAGCGTGACCAGCGCGGCGATGAACGGCTGGCCGTCGCCGACGACGATGCACTGGTCGACCAGCGCGTGGGCGCGGAGCCGGTCCTCGAGCACGGCGGGGGCGACGTTCTTGCCGCCGGCGGTCACCAGGATCTCCTTCTTGCGGCCGGTGATCCGTACGAAGCCCTCGTCGTCGACCTCGCCGACGTCGCCGGTGTGGAACCAGCCGTCCTCGGTCTTGGCCTCGGCGGTGGCCTCGGGATTGTTCCAGTAGGAGTCGAAGACCTGACCACCCTTGAACAGCAGTTCGCCGTCGTCGGCGACGCGCACCGTGGTGCCCTCGATCGGCCGGCCGACGGTGCCGACCTTGATCGCGTCGGGCAGGTTGACCGTCAGCGCGGCGGTGGTCTCGGTGAGGCCGTAGCCCTCCAGGACGGTCAGGCCGATGCCCCGGTAGAAGTGGCCGAGCCGCTCGCCCAGCGGCGCGCCGCCGGAGACGGCGTAGCGACAGCTGCCGCCGAGCGCCGCCAGCAGCTTGCCGTAGACGAGCCGGGCGAAGACGGCGTGCATCGCCTTGAGGCGGAGCGGCACCCGGCCCTTCTCCAGTGCCCGCGAGTAGGCGATGGCGACACCTGTCGCCTTGTCGAAGATCGCGCCGCGGCCGTCGGCGGCGGCCCGCTGGGAGGCGGTGTTGAAGACCTTCTCGAAGACGCGCGGCACGGCCAGGATGAAGGTCGGCCGGAACTCGCCGAGGTCCTCGAGCAGGTTGTTGATGTCGGGGGAGTGGCCCATCCGGGTGCGCGACTTCACGCAGCCGATCTGGATGATCCGGGCGAAGACGTGCGCCAGCGGCAGGAACAGCAGGGTGCTGCGCCCCTCCTCGTCGAAGAGCCGATCGAGCTCGTGGACGGCGACGCCGAGCTCGAACATGAAGTTGCCGTGCGTCAGCACGCAGCCCTTGGGGCGACCGGTGGTCCCGGAGGTGTAGATGAGGGTCGCGGTGCTGTCGGGCGTGAGCGCGGCGCGGCGCCGCTCGATCTCCTCCTCGGGTACGTCGTCCCCGAGCCGACGCAGCACGTCCACGCCGTTGTCCTCGAAGGACCAGACGTGGTTGAGGTCGGTGAGCACGCCGCGGGTCTCCGCGATCCGGGTGACGTGCTCGGGTCCCTCGGCCACCACCGCCTTGGCGCCGGAGTCGTCGAGGATCCAGCGCACCTGCTCGGCCGAGGAGGTCTCGTAGATCGGCACCGTGATCGCGCCGGCGAACCAGATGGCGTAGTCGAGCAGCGTCCACTCGTAGCGGGTCTTGGAGAACAGTCCGACCCGGTCCTCGGGCTCGATGCCCGCCGCGACCAGGCCCTTGGCGACCGCTGTCACCTCGGCCAGGAACGCCGCGGCGGTGACGTCCTCCCAGTCCCCGCTCGGCCCGCGCCGGCTGAAGAGGACGGCGTCGGCGGCCTCGCGCGCGTTGACGACGACGTCATCGGTGAGGCTCCCGGTGGCGGGGAGGTCGATGGTCAGCGGCGTGGAGAACTCGCGCACAGGTGCCCCTTGGAGAGATTCGGCGTGGCGTTACCTCTCGGTAACCCAACCCGGAGATTACCGCCGCCAGCGGCCGGACCGACATCGGGTACGCTCCCAGACGCACTCCGACTGCCCAGACTGACTGCCCAGTGCCCTCAGCACCGACCCGCGGGAATCCCAGACTCATGACCGAACAGACCGCCTCCTCGATCGTCGTCGAGGCGCCGCCCGCGACCGTCATGTCGGTGATCGCCGACTTCTCGTCGTACCCGCTATGGGCGAAGGGCGTGAAGGTGGCCGAGGTGCTCGCCACCGTCGACGCCACCGAGGGAGCCCGCGCCAAGCGGGTGCGCTTCAACCTCGACGTGCCGCCGATCCGTGACACCTACACCCTCGACTACGTCTGGGACGGCGACCGCCAGGTCTCCTGGACCCTGGTCGAGGCGACCCTGCTGCGCTCGATGGACGGCGCCTACTCTCTTCGGGATCTCGGGGGCGGGGGTCTGGGCGGCCGGACCGAGGTCACCTACCGGCTCACCCTCGACCTGCAGATCCCGTTGATCGGCATGCTCAAGCGCAAGGGCGAGCGGGTCCTCATCGACACCGCGCTGCGTGGCCTCAAGACCCGCGTCGAGTCGCTCTAGGCCGGCGATGCGGATCCTGCTCTTCACCGGCAAGGGCGGTGTCGGGAAGTCGACCGTGGCGGCCTCGACCGCCTCCCTCGCGGCGGCCTCCGGGCTGCGCACGCTGGTGCTCTCGACCGACGCGGCGCACTCGCTCGCCGATGCCTTCGGTGCCGAGGTGGGTGCCGAGCCGACCCTGGTCGCGCCCAACCTCTACGTCGAGCAGGTCGACGCCCAGCTCCGCTTCGAGCAGTCCTGGGCCGACGTGCAGCGCTACCTGCTCTCCGTCCTCGACATCGCCGGCATGGACCCGGTGGCCGCCGAGGAGATGACGGTCATCCCCGGCGCCGAGGAGGTGCTCGCGCTGCTGGAGCTGCGGCTGCGCGCCCGCTCGGGGGAGTGGGACGTGATCGTGGTCGACTGCGCGCCGACCGCCGAGACGCTGCGGCTGCTGTCCCTGCCCGAGGCGCTGGGCTGGTACATGACCCGGGTCTTCCCGATGCAGCGACGCATCGTCAAGGCGCTCAAGCCGATCCTCACCCGCACCGCCGGGGTGCCGATGCCCGGCGACACCGTCTTCGACGCGCTGCAGCGGCTCCACGACGAGCTGCTCGAGGTCCGCGACCTGCTCACCGGCCCGGAGGCCAGCGTCCGGCTGGTGCTGACCCCGGAGACGGTCGTGGTCGCCGAGGCCCGCCGCTCCTACACCACGCTCTCGCTCTACGGCTACCGCGTCGACGGCGTGGTCGCCAACCGGGTCTTCCCGGCCGACGGCGCCGACGACTGGCGGGCCGGCTGGGTGCTCGCCCAGGACGGCGTGCTCGCCGACGTCGAGGCCAGCTTCGCCGGGCTGCCGGTGTGGCGGTCGGTCTACCGGCCCCGCGAGCCTGTCGGCGTACCCGCCCTGACGAGGCTCGCCGAGGAGGTGTACGCGGGCTCCGACCCGCTCGCCGTGCCGACCGGTGACGGCCCCTTCCGGGTTACCCGCACAGGCACCGGAGCCGTCGCCCACCTCGCTCTGCCCGGCGCCACCCGCGAGCAGGTCGCGCTGGCCCGCAACGGCGATGAGCTCGTCGTCACGGTCGGGTCTTATCGTCGTCTCCTCACCCTGCCCCAGGGGCTGGCGCGGCTGCGAGTCGCCGGCGCCCGGGTGGAGGAGGGCGAGCTGCAGGTCAGGTTCGTCGAGGCGCCGGCTCCCACCGGCGAGACCGGCGAGTGAGGGGTGGACCAGTGAGCGAGCCGGGCGAGCCGGAGAGCGTCGGGTCCGCCGCCGAGGAGGCGGCCAGGCTGCTTGGCGCGCTCTCGGAGTGGGCGCGTGAGCACGGCACCGATGTGGCTGCCGGGCTCGGTGCCACCCTGGCCGGGTTCGCCGGCCAGGCGGCCACCGCCGCCCGCGATCTCGGCCACAACCTCGACGAGCACCTCGCCACCGGGGCCCCCGAGTGCGCCTACTGCCCGGTCTGCCGCACCGTGCACGTGATCCGCGAGGCGAGCCCGGAGGTACGCGCCCAGGTCACCTCGGCCGCGGCCTCGCTGCTGCAGGCCGCCGCGACGGTGCTGGCGGCCGCCGCCACGCCGGCGAGCGGCACGCGTGGTCGCCGCGCCGCGACGGTCGAGAGGATCGATCTGGACGCCGACTGGCCGGAGGGAGAGTCGTGACGCTGAGCGCTGGCGTCGACGTCGGCGGGACCAAGATCCTCGCCGGCGTCGTCGACGACGAGGGCGTGGTGCTGGAGGAGCTCCGGGTCACCTCGCCGGCCGCCGACCCCGACGCGATCGCCGCCACCATCGGCGGCCTGGTCAAGGACCTCGCCGCACGGCACCCGATCGAGACGGTCGGCGTCGGCGCCGCCGGCTACATCGACAAGTCGGGCACGGTGCTCTTCGCGCCCAATATCGCCTGGCGCGACGTCGACCTCAAGGGGTACGTCGAGGCGGCCAGTGGGCTGCCGACCGTCGTCGAGAACGACGCCAACGCGGCCGCCTGGGGCGAGTTCGCCTATGGCGCCGGCAAGGACGTCGACGACCTGCTGCTGGTCACCGTCGGCACCGGCGTCGGTGGCGGCCTCGTGCTCGACGGCGAGCTCTACCGCGGCGCCTTCGGCGTCGGCGCCGAGATCGGCCACCTGCGGGTGGTGCCCGGCGGCCGGCTGTGTGGCTGCGGCAACCACGGCTGCTGGGAGCAGTACGCCAGTGGCAACGCGCTGGTGCGGTTCGCCCGCGAGGCGGCGGCCGCCGGGAGCGCTCCCGCGCTGCTCGACCGAGCCGTCGGCGAGGTCGCCGCGATCAACGGCCAGCTGGTCTCGGCGGCCGCCCGCGACGGCGACGAGGTGGCGATCGGCCTGTTCGCCGAGCTCGGCCGCTGGCTGGGCGAGGGGATCGCCTCGCTGGTCGCCGTGCTCGACCCAGCCGTGATCGTGCTCGGCGGTGGCGTCTCCGAGGCCGGTGACCTGATCATCGCGCCGACCCGAGCGGCCTTCGAGGGCGAGCTGACCGGCCGCGGCCACCGGCCGGTGGCGGAGGTGCGCCAGGCGGTGCTCGGCAACCGGGCCGGCCTGATCGGGGCCGCCGACCTCGGCCGCCGGGCCCGGCGGCCGGCATGAGCCTCTACATCGGGGTCGACATCGGCGGCACCAAGGTGCTCGCCGCCGAGGTGCTTGCCGACGGCAGCATCGGCCGGACCGCGCAGCGCTGGACGCCCGGCCGGTCGGTGCCGGTGGAGATGGTCGAGGACGCCCTCACCGAGGCGGTCATGGAGGTGGCCCGCGGTCGCCGCATCGACGGCGTCGGGCTGGCGGCCGCCGGCTTCGTCGACGCCACCGGCGACCGGGTCATGTTCGCCCCGCACCTGCCTTGGCGCCACGATCCCACCCGGGCCCGGCTCGAGGCGCGCTGGGGAGTCCCGGTAGCGCTCGACAACGACGCCAACTGCGCCGCCCGCGCCGAGTTCTCCTACGGCCTGGCCCGCGGCTACCGCGACATCGTCATGGTCACCCTCGGCACCGGCATCGGCGGTGGCCTCATCCTCGGCGGCACGCTGGTGCGCGGCAACAACGGCATGGCGGGGGAGTTCGGCCACATGCAGGTCGTCCCCAACGGGCAGGCCTGCGAGTGCGGCGGCACCGGCTGCTGGGAGCAGTACTCCTCGGGCAACGCCCTGGTCCGCTTCGCCCGCGCCCACTACGACTCGGCCGCGCTCCTCATCGAGCTCAGCGGCGGCGATCCCGACCTGGTCACCGGCCCGATGGTGACCGAGGCGGCCCGGCAGGGCGACCAGGTCGCGCTGGCCGCCTTCGGGGCGGTCGGCGGCTGGCTGGGGGTCGGCCTGGCCAACCTGGTGGCCGCCTTCGACCCGGAGGTGGTGGTGGTCGGCGGCGGCGTCTCCGCGGCCGACGAGCTGCTGCTGGGGCCCGCCCGCGCCGCGCTGACCGAGTCCCTGGTCGGCGCCGCCTACCGCGACGTGCCGCCGGTGCTGCGCGCCCGGTTCGGTCCCGAGGCGGGGGTCGTCGGCGCCGCCGACCTGGCCCGTACCGAGGCCTTCCTGCCGCTGTTCCGCCGCCGTCGCGGCGAGCGGGTACGACGAGCCCGGCGGCGGGAGCGGCTCCGGCTCTTCCGGGACTGGACCGAGGGGCCGGCAGCTACAACCGAGCGCCGTCGTCCCAGGGGTCGTCGCGCTCCCTAGGCATCGTCGCCACCAGGTAGCCGAAGCCGCCCAGGAACCCGAGGATCAGCAGCAGTCCCCACCAGCCGGGGACGGTGACCTCCGAGGACTCCGAGACCACCACGGTCAGCAGCGCCAGCACCGGCGCGCCCAGCACGCCGCCCCAGGCGAGGGTGCGGGCGGGCGTCAGCCGGATCGGCTCGGGATCGGGCGGCACGAACCCGCCGGGCTCGAACTCGTCGGACTCCTCCTCGTCCTGCCAGACGTCCTCGTCCACGTCGTCGCCGAACACCGGCTCGACGTCCTCGGCGACCTCGTCGGTGGGCAGCTCCGCCCGGTCGCCGAAGTTCTCGACGATCTCACGCCAGGCGGCGTCCTCGTCGTCGGGCTCGGTCTGGGACACACCCAAACCCTAGCCGTCTCGTCCTGGTCACCGCGTCACTCGGGCGACGAACTCGGCCGACTGCTCGAAGATGGTCGGCGCGTCGTTGTCGACCGTCGCCACGTGGTAGCTCTCCGGCAGCCGCACCATCGTGACGTCGGTGGAACTGACGCCCTCGAGGATCAGCGGCTCGGACAGCTCGTCGACGACGTGGTCGACGGCGGAGCGGAAGTAGAGCAGCGGCGCGGTGATCCGGGACAGGTCGGCGACCACGCCGGGCCACGCCCGCATCATCGAGTGGGCGGCCTTGAGCGGGGTGTGGGAGTAGGCGTCCTCGACCACGCCGGGCTTCTTGATGTCGCTGCCGATGCCCGGCAGTGCCGCGACGACGTACTTCAGGACCGGCAGCAGCTTGGTGTCGAGCCGCTTGGTCGCCACCGCCGGGTTGACCACGACGACCCCGGCGATCTCCGGGTGGTCCTCGGCCAGCCGGAGCACCAGCGCGCCGCCCATCGACAGCCCGCCGGCCACCACCACGTCGGTCTGGCTCGCCAACTCCGCGTAGACGCGGGCGATCTCGCCGTACCAGTCGGCCCAGGTGGTGGTGTTCATCTCGCGCCAGCTGGTGCCGTGCCCGGGCAGCCGCGGCACCTCCACGGCGTACCCCCTCTCGGCCAGGAACTCGCCCCAGGCCCGCATCGAGCCGGGCGAGCCGGTGAAGCCGTGGGAGAGCAGTACGCCGATGCGCTTGCCGCCGGTGAGCTCGGGGCGGGCGGGCGCGGACAGCGGGTGAGCGGTGGGAAGGACGGCGGGGCCGGGTGTCGGGCTAGTGGTCACGGGCTCATTCTGCAAGCATGGGGGCCGTGTTGGTGCGGATGTTCTACGGAGTTCTCAAATGGGTCGTCATCGGCCCCTGGCTGAAGCTCTTCTTCCGGCCGAAGGTCGAGGGCCTGGAGAACGTCCCCGAGGAGGGCCCCGCCATCCTGGCCGGCAATCACCTCTCCTATGCCGACTGGCTGTTCATGCCGCTCTACGTCCCCCGGATGGTGCGGTTCGTCGCCAAGGCCGAGTACTTCACCGGCACCGGGGTCAAGGGCTGGCTGCAGCGGACGTTCTTCTCCGGCACCGGCAACGTCCCGATCGACCGCTCCGGCGCCGACGCCGCCGAGGGCGCCCTGCTCGCCGCCCGCAAGGTGCTCGACGAGGGTGGGCTGTTCGGCATCTACCCCGAGGGCACCCGCTCGCACGACGGCCGGCTCTACCGCGGCAAGACCGGCGTCGCCCGGCTCGCGCTGGTGACGAGGGCACCGGTGGTCCCGGTCGCGGTCATCAAGACCGACGAGGTGGCGCCGCCGGGCAAGAAGTTCGGCAGGCTCGTCCAGCCGATCGTCCGCTTCGGCAAGCCGCTGGACTTCTCCCGCTACGAGGGCATGGAGAACGACCGCTACATCCTCCGGTCGATCACCGACGAGATCATGTACGAGATCATGAGGCTGTCCGGTCAGGAGTACGTCGACATGTACGCCGCCAAGGCCAAGGAGCTCACCAAGCAGCAGGCCGCCCCCGGCGACCAGCCCGCCGCGTGACCATCCACTCCACCCACCCGTTCCCCACGCCCGAAGATCCGGTACGACGGCTGCGCGGCCGGCTCGGCGGGGCGGTGTCGCTGTGGACGGCTGGCCCGATCAACGACCCGGCTGGACTGACGGTCTCCTCGCTGATGGTCGCGGCCGGCGAGCCGGCTCGGCTGCTCGGCCTGGTGGACCCCGACAGCGACCTCGCCGACGCCCTGACGGAGACCGGCCGGGCGGTGGTGCAGCTGCTCTCGTGGCGTCACCGTGATCTCGCCGAGGCGTTCGCCGGCACCGCGCCGGCACCCGGCGGCCCGTTCCGGCTCGGCTCCTTCGAGGAGACCGCATGGGGTCCGCGGCTGGCCGACGCCGCCACCTGGGCCGGCGTGGCCGTCGAATCGACCACCGAGGTCGGCTGGTCGAGGCTGGTCACCGCCGTCGTCGAGGAGATCCACGTCGGTGAGGACGACGAGCCGCTCTTCCACCGGCGCGGCCGCTACGCCCGTGCGGCGATCAGGGAAGGGCCCAGGCCAGCGAGCGTCGTACCGCCTCCTGCCAGCGGCCGTACGACGCGTCGGCCGCCTCCCGGGAGGCCGACGGCGTGAACACCCGGTCCACCGCACTGGTCGCCCGCAGCTCGTCGGTCGAGGACCACACCCCGGAGCCGAGCCCGGCCAGGAACGCCGCCCCGATGCCGGTGGTCTCGATCTGGGTCGGCCGCGAGACCGGCACCCCCGCCTGGTCGGCCTGCAGCTGGCAGAGCAGGTCGTTGGCGGCCGCGCCGCCGTCGACCCGGAGCGAGGAGACCGCCGGCATGGTGGTCAGCACGTCGCGGACCTCGAACGCGATCGCCTCCAGCGTCGCCCGCACTAGATGCGCCCGGGTGGTGCCGCGGGTGATGCCGACGATGACGCCTCGGGCGGTGGGGTCCCAGTAGGGCGCCCCGAGGCCGGTCAGCGCCGGCACGAAGTAGACGTCGCCGCTGTCGGGCACCGTCGCCGCGATGGCCGCGGTCTCCGCGGCCGAGCCGACGATCTGCAGCCCGTCGCGCAGCCACTGCACGGCCGCCCCGGTGACGAAGATGGCGCCCTCCAGGGCGTAGGTCAGCTCGCCCTCCGGCGATCGCCAGGCGGCGGTCGAGAGCAGCCCGGCGTCGGACCGCTCGATCGTCGAGCCGGTGTTGGCCAGGATGAACGAGCCGGTCCCGTAGGTGCACTTGGAGTCGCCCACCTCGAAGCAGGCCTGCCCGAACAGCGCCGACTGCTGGTCGCCGGCCAGTCCCGCGATGGGCAGCGTCAGCCCGAGGAAGGTGCGCGGGTCGGTGACCATCGGGGCGCCCCAGTTGGGCACCAGGCCGGGCAGCGCGTCCATCGGCACCGCGAAGAGCCGGCACAGCTCCTCCGACCACTCGCCCCGCGTCAGGTCGAACAGCAGCGTCCGCGAGGCGTTGGAGACGTCGGTGACATGCCACAGCCCCCGGGTCATCCGGGCGATGAGATAGGAGTCGACGGTGCCGATCGCGTAGCGGCCGGACTCGACCAGGGCCCAGGTGTGCGGCTCGTGCTCGCGGATCCAGGCGAGCTTGGTGGCCGAGAAGTAGGGGTCGAGCCGCAGCCCGGTCAGCTCGCTAATCCGCGGCTCGTGGCCGGCCGCGCGCAGCGTCTCGCAGATCTCGGTGGTGCGCCGGTCCTGCCACACGATCGCCCGGCGGGGCGCGCCGAGCGTCTCCCGGTCCCACAGCAGCACGGTCTCGCGCTGGTTGGTGATCCCCAGCGCGGTGAGGCTCCCCTGTCCGGAGGCGTCGTACGCCGTCACGGCCTGGCTGGTGGCGGCGAGGGTCGCCGCCCAGATCTCCTCGGGGGAGTGCTCGACCCAGCCGGGCCGGGGGAAGTGCTGGGGGAACTCCTGATAGCCGCGGGCGGCGATCTGGCCCTCGGGGGTGACCACCAGCGCGGTCACCCCGGTCGTCCCGGCGTCGATGGCGAGCACACTCATGGCCCTGAGCCTGCCAGAGATCCAGTTGAAGGTGTGCTCAGCGCCGGCCGGAGCGCAGCTCGGCCTTCCGCGCATACATCGTCCGGTCGGCGCGCTCGACCAGGTCGCCGAAGGACTCGCCGGCGACGTGCTCGGCCACCCCGGCGGTCCACCGGACGGTGCTCTGGTCGGCCAGCACGGCGAGCAGCGCGGTGGCCTCGGCCGCGTCCCGTCCCGGGAAGAGCAGCAGGAACTCGTCGCCGCCGAACCGCCCGATGGTGACCCCGTCGAGTCGCTCGGTCCACTCCTGGCTGGCCCGCTGCAGCAGGTCGTCGCCGGCGGCGTGCCCCTGGCTGTTGTTGACCGTCCGCAGGTCGTCGAGGTCGATCATCGCCAGCGCCAGCGGACGGCCTCGCCGGTCCGCGGCGCGCAGCAGCCGCTCGGCGTCGGCCACCAGCCCGTGCCGGTTCAGTACGCCGGTCAGCTGGTCGGTCTGCAGCAGCCGCTGCTGGCGGCGCTGCAGGAATAGCACCGCGCCGGCCGCGGCGGGCGCCTGGAGAGCAACCGCGATCGCGGCCAGGGTGAGCACGCCGTCGCCCCGGGCGGCGACGACCAGCACCCACGCCAGCGTGCCCGCGACCAGGACCGCCAGGCCGCGACGGCTCAGGAACCAGCCGCAGTAGACGCCCAGCAGCGGCAGCGGGGTGCCATTGCTGAACGCCATCAGGTCGACCTCGGTGCCGGCGGTCAGCAACACGATGACGGCCAGGTGCACGCACAGCAGCACCTCGGCCTCGGCCACGCCGAAGCGGGGGCCGCGCAGCAGGACGACGCCCCCGAGCACGACCGCGATCGTCCCGAGCGCGACCAGCATGCCGCGCGGGTTCATCCCGTCATGGTGGAGCAGCACACTGAGCAGGAGGGCGAGTCCCCCTACGCCGTACATGAATGCCGTGACAGTGGCAAGCGCCGAGAACCCTCGCCGGCCGGCGGTGGCCGATTCGATCATCCGGGCGATGATCTCACGATCTCCAGGATCTTCTGGTCGATCCACGAAAGATCCTCCGCGACCCGCATCTCGTAGTTCTCCGTGCCGGCCCAGGCCCGGAAGTCGCGCGCCCCTCGTGCTTGCGCGAACGCCTCCAGCTCCGCGGCCAGCTCCGGCGTCACCGGCACCTTCTCGGCCTCGGTCGAGGCGGTGAGGTAGAGGTCGTTGAGGTCGAGCAGCCGGGCCAGCTCGGCGAGCGGATCGGCGTGATCGTCGACCCGCAGGTCCACCGCGATGTCGTCACCGCCGCCGTATCCGGCCCCCTCGCGCACCACCAGCAGCGCGGCGCTCTGCCGTCCCCGCCGGTCGCCGCCGGCCTCGTCCCCGGCCGCCAGCGCCGCCAGCAGCCGACGCGCCAGCGGCTCGTCCGGATCGGTGGCCAGCCAGGCCGCCGCCATCGCCTCGACGACCTCGGCGCCGGCCAGCACATTGCCCTGGATGGCATGGCCCTCGCCGGTCAGCGAGCCGGCCCAGGGCAGGCAGGCCGGGCCGGTGTGGGAGGCGGCGCCGCCGTCGATGTCGACGATGCCGACCTGGCGGTGGTCACGGCCCTCGTCCTCCTCCAGCAGCCGCTGCAGCGCCACCCCGGCGGTGGCGCCCTCGTCGAGATGGGACAGCGCCAGGCCCTTGTAGGCGACATTGGCGTCGGCCTGCGTGGCGATCGCACCGACGCCTGCCACCGCCGCCGGGACCGTCGCACCGACCGCCAGGAACTTCGAGGCGACCGCGACGCCCCACGACTCGCCGTCTGCCGAGCGAGCCACGATCGAGAAGGTCATGGTGATGAGGCTAGCCTCGTGCCGGGACACCAGGAGCCGGACAACCCCGTGGGAGGGCCACATGCGAGTCGGAGTGCTCACCGGAGGCGGCGACTGCCCCGGACTCAACGCGGTGATCAGGGCGGTCGTGCGCGCCGGGGTGACGACCCACGGGCTCGACTTCGTCGGCTACCGCGACGGCTGGCGGGGACCCCTGGAGGGGCTCACCACCCCGCTCGGCGTCGAGCAGACCCGGGGCATCCTGGCCCGGGGCGGCACCGTCCTCGGCTCCAGCCGCACCAACCCGCTCAAGGACGAGCACGGCGTGGCGCGTATCAAGGAGAATCTCGCCGCCCAGGGCGTCGACGCGCTGGTGGCGATCGGCGGCGAGGACACCCTCGGCGTCGCGACCAGGCTCGCCGACCTGGGCGTCAACGTCGTCGGCGTCCCGAAGACCATCGACAACGACCTGTCCGGCACCGACTTCACCTTCGGGTTCGACACCGCGGTCGGCATCGCCACCGAGGCCATCGACCGGCTCCGCACCACCGCCGAGTCGCACCATCGGGTCCTCGTGGTCGAGGTGATGGGCCGCCACGCCGGCTGGATCGCGCTGCACAGCGGCATCGCCGGTGGCGCCAACATCGTGCTCGTCCCCGAGCAGCCCTTCGACATCGACGAGGTCTGCGCCCTGGTGCGGAGCCGCTTCGAGTCGGGCCACGCCCCGATCCTGGTCGTCTCGGAGGGGGCGGTGCCGCGCGACGGCTCGGGCATGACGCTGCAGGCGTCCGGGACCGACGAGTTCGGGCACGTCCGGCTCGGCGGCATCGGCGAGCGGCTGGCGCAGGAGATCGAGCAGCGCACCGGCGAGGAGGCCCGCTCGGTCGTGCTCGGCCACGTCCAGCGTGGCGGCACCCCCACCGCCTTCGACCGCTGGCTCGCCACCCGCCTCGGCCTGCACGCCGCCGACGCGGTCGCCGAGGGCGACTTCGGCACCATGATGGCGCTGCGCGGCAAGGACATCGTCCGGGTCCCCCTCAGCGAGGGGACCGGTGCGCTGAAGCTCGTCAGCCCGGAGGAGTACGCCGAGGCCAGGGTCTTCTTCGGCTGACTACGGGATCAGCACCACCTTGCCGTCGGCGTGGCCCGCGCCGACGAGGCGATGGGCCTCGGCGGCCTCGGCGAGCGGGAAGGTCCGCGCGACCGGGACCCTGAGGTCGCCCCGACCGGCGGCGGCGACCAGTCCCGCCCGCGCCGCGGCCCGTACCTCGAGGCCGAGGTCGATGCTGTTGGCGCCGCCGATCTTGCCGACGCCGGCGGCCTCGGCAGCGGGCCCGCCGACGATCGTGGTCACCCGGTCGCGGTCGGCGACCAGCGCCAGCGACACCTCGATCGCCTCGGCCGTGCCGACCAGGTCGATGGCGGCCGTCGGCGTCGCGATCGCACGCACCTGGTCGGCCAGGCCATCGCCGTACGCCACCGGCTCGGCGCCCAGCGATCGCAGCAGGTCGAAGTTGCGCGGGCTGGCGGTGCCGACGACCCGTGCGCCGCGCGCGACGGCGAGCTGGACGAGGACCTGGCCCACGCCGCCGGCGGCACCATGGACGAGCACCACGTCCGCCGCCGCCACCCGCACCCACTCCAGCGCGTGCACCGATGTGACCCCGACCAGCAGCAGTCCGGCAGCCTCCTCCCAGGACAGACTCGCCGGCTTCGAGAAGACGTCGTCGCCCGGCACCACCAGCTCCTCGGCGTAGGCACCGGGAGCGGGATAGACGACGACCTCGTCGCCGACGGCGTAGACGGCGTCCGGACCGACCTCCGTCACCACGCCCGCCGCCTCCTGGCCCAGCGGGTGCGGCCAGGACACCTGGCGCAGCCCGGCGCGCTCCTTGAGGTCCAGCGGGTTGACCGCTGCGGCACGGACCGCGACCCGGACCTCGCCGGGGCCGGGTGAGCCGGTGTCGTGGTCCTCGATGAGGAGGACCTCGGGTCCGCCGGGCCGCTGCGCCACCACTCGTCGCGTCATGCCCGTGCCAACCCTGGCCAGGCCGGTCACATTCCGTGGCCGGGGCGACAGAACCGATCCGCAGCCCTGTGCGTAACCCGGCTCTCGGCGCTCGTGGGCGTAGGCGAGGATCAGGATCGTGTCCGGCTCCGCCGTGTAGACGATGCGGTACGGGGGCTGCCGTGAACGTCACGCCGACATGACTTACTGCCTCAAGCCGTGGGACTACGAGAGCCAGCGCATGGACGCGAGGCTCGCAGCCGACGGCAGCTGCTCCCCGACGGCGGTGGCCGTGATCGACGGCAGGCACTACGAGAATGGGGGATGGGCGCCGACGACTTCCTCAAGCCCGGCGAATGGGAGGCGGGCTCACCGGGCGCGTACCCTGATCCGGTGAGCATCCCCACCCTCGAGCAGCTGCACGCCATGGGGGCCGCGCAGCAGCCGACCTACCCCGACCCGGACGCGCTGCGCGCGGCCGTCGAGAAGCTTCGCACCATGCCACCGCTGGTCTTCGCCGGCGAGTGCGACGAGCTCACCGCCAAGATCGCGGCGGTGGCGCGCGGGGAGGCGTTCATCCTGCAGGGCGGCGACTGTGCCGAGACCCTTGCCGGGGTGACCGCCGACAACGTCCGCGCCAAGCTGCGGGTGCTGCTGCAGATGGCGGTCGTGCTCACCTACGCCGCCTCGGTGCCGGTGGTGAAGATCGGCCGCCTCGCGGGGCAGTACGGCAAGCCCCGCTCCTCCGACACCGAGACCCGCACCATGCCCGACGGCGGGGAGGTCACCCTCCCCGCCTACCGCGGCGACGCCGTCAACGGCTACGACTTCACCCCCGAGTCCCGCGTCCCCGACCCGCAGCGGCTGGTCGACGTCTACAACGCCTCGGCCGCGACCCTCAACCTGGTCCGCGCCTTCGTCACCGGCGGCTACGCCGACCTGCGCCAGGTCCACACCTGGAACAACGACTTCGTCAAGGGCAGCCCACTGGGCTCGCGCTACGAGGCGCTGGCCGCCGAGATCGACCGGGCGATGGCGTTCATGCAGGCCATCGGCGTCGGCGACCCCGACGAGTTCCACCGGGTCGACTTCCACTCCTCGCACGAGGCGCTGATCCTGGAGTACGAGCACGCGCTGACCCGCGTCGACTCCCGCACCGGCCAGCCTTACGACGTCTCCGGCCACTTCGTGTGGATCGGCGAGCGCACCCGCCAGCTCGACGGCGCCCACGTGGAGCTGCTCTCGCGCATCAAGAACCCCATCGGCGTCAAGCTCGGCCCGTCCACGAGCCCCGACGACGCGCTGGCCCTGGCCGCCAAGCTCAACCCGGCCAACGAGCCCGGCCGGCTCACCTTCATCACCCGCTTCGGCGCCGGCAAGATCCGCGACGGACTGCCCCCGGTCGTGGAGAAGGTCGCCGCCGAGGGGCTGGCGGTGGCCTGGATCTGCGACCCGATGCACGGCAACGGCTTCACCGCCCCGTCGGGCTACAAGACCCGCAACTTCGACGACGTCCTCGACGAGGTGCAGGGCTTCTTCGACGTGCACCGCTCGCTGGGCACCTGGCCCGGCGGCCTCCACGTCGAGCTCACCGGCGACAATGTCACCGAGTGCCTCGGCGGCGGCGAGAGGCTCTCCGACGCCGACCTCGCCACCCGCTACGAGTCGGTCTGCGACCCGAGGCTGAACCGGGTGCAGTCCCTGGAGCTGGCGTTCCTGGTCGCCGACATGCTTCGCGAGGCGCCTGCCGCCACCCAGGCCTAGCGATTCCCTGCCTGCTAGCGCCCGGCGAGGCTCACCTCGCTGATCGAGGTCTTGTCGCGTCCCGCGGGGCCGTCGCCCGGCGCGGAGACCGCGGTGAGCCGCAGCGTCACCGTCCGGGTGGCGAGGTCGGGCACCGGCCTGGTCTGCGGGTCACGAGTCTCCCGCAGGTCCTGGTGGATCGTGGTGCCGTCGTCGAAGACCCAGTCGACGGCCAGGACGCGCCGGTTGCCGAGATACCAGTCGAGCTCGTCCTCGCCCTCCCCGCCGGTCTTGGCGTAGCCGTTGATCAGCCCGACCTCGGTCAGCGTCACCTCGCGCGAGAAGGTGAAGGTCAGCTCCTGACCGGTGCCGTCCCCGGCCATCCGCCAGGCGGTGCCGGCGTCGCCGTCGAGCATGTTGCTGGCGTCGTACGACGTCGGCTGACCGTCGGTGTCGACGCCTGGATTATCGGTGGCCGGCGCGGTGGCGACCGCCTCGCCGGCCAGGTCGTGCCAGGTCGCCGAGCCGGCCGGCGGCGGCACGTCCGGCAGCGCGCTCGATGCCGGGGTGTCGTCGGGTCTCAACACCAGCCACAGCCCGAGGCCGGCGACCACGACCGCCAGGGCGCTGCCCAGCGCCAGGACGAGGACGCCGCGACGACGGCGGCGGGCCGGGTGTCGGGTGGCGACCGGGGAGGTCGGCCGGGGCGCGACGGCGACAGGCGCCCGGGAGGCGGTGTCCTCCGGCGGATCGCCGACGAACAGGGGATAGCGGGCGCCCGCCGACGACAGCGGCGGCGCCGGGAGCGGCTCGACCGGGACGAGAGCGCCGCAGTCCGAGCAGGTCCGGCGACCCTCGACCTTGTGGCCGCACTGCGTGCAGTACCTCATCACGCCCGACACTACGCGCTCCCCCCGACGGTGCCCCAAACGCTGGGCGTCTCCCTCGGTCAACGCGGCAGGCCGACGAGGGTCACGGGTGGCCGCCGGCCCGGGACGTGGCGGTCGGTCGGTGGCGTGGTCACACCAGATAGAGCGTGACGGTCGAGCCCTTGGGGATCTTCGTCCCGGCGGCGGGGTCGGTCGACGACACGTAGCCGAGGCCGAGATAGAAGTCGCCGTTCGCCGTGGTGACCTTGAAGCCGAGCTTCTTCAGCTTCGCGGTCGCGTCCTCGACGCCCCAGGCCTTCACGGAGGGCACCGTGACCAGCTCCGGGCCGTCGGAGACCATCAGGCTCACGGTGTCGCCCTTGTAGAGCGTGGTGCCGCTGTCGGGGCTCTGGCTGATCACCATGCCCTCGGGCACGTCGTCGTCGTAGCGATGGTCGGTCTCGACGTTGAGCTTGCGCTTCTCCAGCGCACTGGTCGCGGTGGCGGCGCTCTTGCCCACCCAGCTGGCCAGCTCGATCGGCTTGCGGCCCCTGCTGACCACGACGTCGATCACGGTGCCGGGCCGGAGCACCTGCCCCGCGGTCGGGTCGCTGCGGATCACCTGACCCTCGGCCACGGTCTCCGACCACTTCTCGGTGGCGGTGCCATAGGCCATCTTGAGCTCTTGGATCTTGTCCTGGGCGTCGTCCAGGCTCATCCCGGCCAGGTCGGGCAGCTGGTACTCCTCGACGCCCTGCGACAGCGTGAGCGTCACGGTGGCGCCGTCGAGCACCCGGTCCCCGGGAGCCGGGTCGGTGCTGATCACGTGCCCCGCCTTGACCGTCTCGGAGTACGCCGGCGAGCCGACCTCGACCACGAGGCCGGCGCCCTCCAGTCGACTGGTGGCGGTCTTCTCGGTCTGGCCGAGCACGCCCGGCGTGGAGGTGTAGCGGGCATAGCCGTACCACCAGGCGCCGGTGCCCACGCCGGCGGCGAGCAGCACCGCCAGCAGCGTCAGGATCGGCCCCCGCCAGCGTCGGCGGCGGCGCGGCCGGACGGTCTCGACGGGAGCCGGGGAGATCCGTGCCGGCTGCGGCGACGCGGCCTCGAAGGCGTGCTCGGCCGTCGGGGAGCGCCTGGACACGACGCGGGTCCGGTCCGCGGGCAGCGCCAGGTCGGCAGTCAGCTCGCGGTCCTCACGAAGCCCGTCGGCCAGTGCGGTGGCGACCCGCTGCACCTGTCGTAGCAGCACGCCGGCGTCGGCCGGCCGCAGCTCGGGGTCACGAGCGGTGGCGCGGGCGACCAGCGCGTCGACGTAGTCGGGGATGCCCGGCACCGCCCGGGAGGGCGGCGGCACGTCCTCGTGGACGTGCTTGTAGGCCACCTGGATGGGGGTGTCGCCCTCGTGGGGCTTGCGGCCGGTGAGCATCTCGTAGAGCAGCACGCCGGCGCTGTAGACGTCGGCGCGCTCGTCGGCGCGGCCCTCGGTGACGATCTCGGGGGCGATATAGGAGACCGTGCCGATGAGCACCCCGGTGGAGGTGTGCTGGGTCTCGGCGGTGACGGCGCGGGCCAGGCCGAAGTCGGCGACCTTGATGCTCTGCTCGATCGAGCGGGCGTCCTCGCTGATGAGGACGTTCTCGGGCTTCACGTCGCGGTGCACCAGCCCGGCATGGTGGGCGGCCGCCAGCGCCGTCAGCACCGGCTGGATCAGCGCCAGCGCCCGGGCCGGGGCAAGCGGCGCCCGCGCGGTGATGGTCTCGCGCAGCGTGCTGCCGCGGACCAGCTCCATCGCCAGGTAGAGGGTGCCGTGGTCCTCGCCCTGGTCGAAGATCGAGACGACATTGGGGTGGTTGAGCCGGGCGGCGGCCCGCGCCTCGCGCACGAACCGGGCGGCGTACGCCCTGTCGTCGCCGAGGCCGGTGTGCATGACCTTGACCGCGACGGTGCGGTCCAGCCGCAGGTCACGGGCCTGGTAGACCCCGGCCATGCCGCCACGAGCGATGCGACTCTCGATGCGGTAGCGGCCGTCGAGCGTGCGGCCGATCAGCGGATCGGAGGCAGAGTCGGGCAGAGCGGGACGCGTCCCGACGCCGGCACGGGGATGCCGGTCTCGCTGCATATCGACCCTCCTGAGCCGGTCGGGGAAGTAACCAGCCGGGCTCCATGGTAAGGATTGCCCCATGGAGGCACCCGTTCGACTCGCCGACCACGATCTCTCAGGCCTGGTCACCGACTGGCTCGACTGGGCCGAGGTGGCCACCGCCCTCGGGGTCACCGTGGCCTCGGTCCGCACCCTGATCCGCGAGCACCAGCTGGCAGCGGCGGTGCCCACGCCCGGAGTCAAGGGTGCCGGCCAGCGGGTGCCGGCGCTCTTCCTCGTCGACGGCGAGACCGGGCCGGAGATCCTCAAGGGCCTGCCCGGCGTGCTGACGTTGATGCACGACGGCGGCTACGACGACCGCGAGACGATCGCCTGGCTCTTCCTCGACGCCGACCTGCCCGGCCGGCCGATCGACGCGCTGCGGGAGAACCGCGGCTCGGAGGTCAAGCGCCGCGCCCAGGCGATGGCCTTCTAGCGGAGATCCTCGATGTCCCGCAAGACGCTGTCGACGATCGGCACGGTCCTCGCCCTCGTCGTCGTGCTCGGGCTGTGGCTGTGGTCGCAGTCCGGAGACGGCAACGGTACGGCGGACCGGGCTGTCGACCCCGGCGCCAGCCCGTCCGCGTCGTACCCCGCGACGGCCGACTCCGACTGGTCGATGTCGTGGTCGGCCGACCCGTCCGACTCGGCCTACGACGAGCCCTCGGCCGACCCGGCCGGCGACCGGACCGACCCCGACAGCGGGCTGCCCTGGATCGATGCCGCCGATCTGCCCGAGGAGGCGCGGCAGACGCTGGAGCTGATCGACGCCGGCGGCCCGTTCCCCTATCCCGACAAGGACGGCAGCACCTTCGGCAACCGCGAGGGGATCCTGCCGGCCGAGTCGCGTGGCTACTACGCGGAGTACACCGTGCCGACGCCCGGCTCCCGAGATCGGGGCGCGCGCCGGATCATCGCCGGGGACGGCGGCGAGCTCTACTGGACGCAGGACCACTACGAGTCCTTCGAGAGGATCAGCCGATGAGCGGGCTGGCCGGCCTGCTCGCCGGGCGCCACGAGCCGGGCGTCTATCTCTGGCCCGCGGCCTTCGACGTGGCCGACGTGCGGCACACCGTCGGGCTGGCCGAGTGGCACTTCGCCTACCTCGACGGCGCGGGGGTGGCCTCGAAGGACGACCTGTGGACCGCGCTCGCCGCCGCGCTGGGGTTCCCGGACTACTTCGGGCGCAACCTCGACGCGCTGTGGGACTGCCTGGGCGACCTCGACGAGCCGCAGCTGCTGCTCTGGGACGCCTGGGGGCCGCTCGCCTGGACCGACCCGGACACCTTCGCCGGCATCACCGCCGTGCTCTCCGAGCGTACCGAGATGGGCGGCTTCACGGTGCTGCTGCGCGGCGACGGCCCCGACACCGGCCTCCCCACCCTCGCCTGACGCGAGTCGGCAGAAGTGCTGGCCGAATCGCTCAGACCGAGCGCTGGGTGGCGGCCTCGGCCAGCGCCAGCAGTACGGCGCGAGCGTGGTCGTCGATCCTGGCCCGCTCCAGTGCGGCGACGGCGGTGTTGGTGAGTGTGGCGATCGCCTGCTCGACCTGCTCGCGAGCGCCGGAGACCTCGATGAGCGCCCGCAACTCGTCGACCTGCTCGGCGGACAGCGGCCGGCCGAGCGCACCGTCGAGCACCGCCGCGCCGGCGGCAGGCAGGCCGTCCAGCGCGAGCGCGACCAGCACGGTGCGCTTGCCCTCGACCAGGTCGTCGCCGGCCGGCTTGCCGGTGACATCCGGGTCGCCGAAGACCCCCAGCAGGTCGTCGCGCAGCTGGAACGCCTCGCCGACCGGCAGCCCGAACCCGCTCAGCTCCGCCAGCGCCTCGGCGGAGGCGCCGGCGAGCGCGGCACCGAGGTGGAGCGGGCGTTCGACGGAGTACTTCGCCGACTTGTAGCGCAGCACCGTCATCGCCGCGTCGACGTCCGCGCGGCCCCGGGCCTGCACCGACACGTCGAGGAACTGCCCGGTGATCACCTCGGTGCGGGTGGCGTCGAAGACCTCGAGCGCCGGGCCCAGCACGTCCCAGCCGAAGCCGGAGCGGCGCAGTAGCTCGTCGGACCAGGCCAGCAGCAGGTCGCCCAGCAGGATCGCCCCGGCGGCGCCGTACTGCCCCGGATCGCCGCCCCAGCCCTCGGCCCGGTGCTCGGCCTCGAGCGCCCGATGGGTCGCCGGATGGCCCCGGCGGGTGTCGGAGGCGTCCATGTAGTCGTCGTGGACCAGCGCACTGGCGTGCAGCAGCTCCAGCGACGCGCAGGCCCGCAGCAGTTCCTCCTCGCGGTCGGTGCCGGGGGAGAGGGCGCGGAAGCCCCAGCGGCAGAACGCCGCGCGCAACCGCTTGCCGCCCCGCAGCGTCGTACCCGCCTGCGCGATCAGCCGGTCCGCATCGGACCCGAGCGGGGCGAGGAATCCGGCCTGCCGCTCCACGAATCCGTCGAGGGTCTGCTGGACGCGGTCCCGGAAGTCGCTGTCGTCCCAGGTCGCGGTCATGCGCCGGAGCCTATCGAGGCCGCTCCCTACACTCTTCGACATGGTCACGGGACGCGGTCGCTCACTCGGCGAGGTCATCGGCGACGGCCAACGGTCGTTCTCCTTCGAGTTCTTCCCGCCCAAGGACGGGGCGGGCGAGGCGCAGCTGTGGCAGGCCATCGCCGCGTTGGAGCCCTACCAGCCGACCTTCGTCTCGGTGACGTACGGCGCCGGCGGGGCGACCCGCGACAAGACCGTCGGCATCACCGGCCGGATCGCCCGGGAGACCTCGCTGCTGCCGGTCGCCCACCTCACCTGCGTCGGCCACACCCGCGAGGAGCTGACCGGGATTCTCGATACCTACGCCGCCTCTGGGGTGTTCCACGTCATGGCGCTGCGCGGCGACCCGGCCGACGGGCCGCGCGCGGCATGGACGCCGACCCCCGGCGGCCTCGAGCACGCCGTCGACCTGGTCGAGCTCGCCCGCGCCCGCGGTGACTTCCGGATCGGCGTCGCCGCCTTCCCCGAGGGTCACCCGAGCTCGACCTCGCTCGACGCGGACGCCGAGGTGCTGGTCGCGAAGGCGCGGGCGGGAGCGGAGTTCGCGGTGACCCAGATGTTCTTCCGCGCGGCCGACTACTTCGCGCTCGTCGAGCGGGTCCGCGAGCGCGGCGTCGACATCCCGATCCTGCCGGGCATCATGCCGATCTTGAACCTTGCCGCGATCCGCCGGCAGGGCGAGCTGATCGGCACCTCGGTCCCTGCCGCGATCGTGGACCGGATCAGCGCCTTCGAGGGCGACCCCGAGAAGGTCCGCGCCGAGGGCATCGCCATCGCCGCCGAGCTCTGCGAGGAACTGCTCGACGGCGGCGCCCCGGGCCTGCACTTCTACACGCTCAACCGCTCCAAGGCGACGCTGGAGATCTTCGAGCGCCTCAACGTCCGCGTCTGACGAGTCGGCAGAAGTGCTGGTGCAAGGAGCGCCGAGTCGGCAGAAATGCAGGTGCTCGACCCGCACTTCTGCCGACTCGGGCCTTCTCAGCCCCGCACTTCTGCCGACTCGGGCCTTCTCAGCCCCGCACTTCTGCCGACTCGGGCCTTCTCAGACCAGCACTTCTGCCGACTCGCGGTCAGGCGGGGCCGATCTCGGCGGCAACCAGCGCCGCCGAGAGCCCGACGAACGGCAGGCCGTCGCCGCCGACCGCGTGCGCCCCAGCCGCGTAGACGCCCGGGATCGGGGTCAGCGGGCCGAGCCGGCGGGTGCTACGCCCCTGCCAGCGCACCCCGGCCGGCGAGCCGCGCCAGCGCCGTACCAGGTCGGCGGGGGAGAGGTCGACCCGGCTGACCACCTGCTTGCGGACGTCGACCCGGTGGCGCGCCAGCGCGACCAGCACGTCCTCCTGCAGCCGGCCGCGCACCAGCACCGTCCAGGAGTGCCGGGAGGTCGGCCGCACCACCAGCATCGGGTCGCCGTGCAGCACCAGTTCCGCCGGCAGGTCCGGCACCTCCCCGGTCAGCCCGAGATGCACGATCGCGGGCGGGATCGCCGGCATCGTGGAGGTGGTGTACGACGCCAGCGAGGCCAGCCGGCGCGGGTCCACCGCGACCACCACAGCGTCGGCGTCGAGCTCGCCAGCGCCGGTTCGCACCGCGGCGACCCGACCGGCCCGCACCAGGAGATCGTCCGCCGCCTGGCCGACGACCGTGACCCCTCGGGTAGCCAGCCGATCGACCAGCCGCTCCGCCAGCGCCGCCATGCCACCCTCGGGCCGCCAGGCCCCGAACCGCTGCTCCAGGTAGGCGGTCAGCCCGGCCCAGGCCGGTACGTCGCGGAGCGCGTGCCCGGCCAGCTCGAAGGGATGGCCGGCCAGCTGCCGCAGCCGGCTGTCGCGGAACGAGGCCCGCAGCCGCCGGTGCAGCATCTCCCGGCCGCGCAGCAGGTCGGTGACCTCGCGCGGCGGCGCCGAGGTATGCGCCTCGAAGACGTGGCGCCGCAGCAGCTCCCAGGTCTCGCCGTACGACGCCACGTAGTCGACATAGGGCTCGCCCAGCGCCGCCAGCTGCGCCGCGCGCGAGCCGCCCGGCACGTCGAGCGTCGAGCCGTCGGGGAAGCGGTGCGAGCGGATCACCGGCACCTCGACCAGGTCGAGCTCGCGCTCCAGCGGCCGTCCCGACTTGCGGAACAGGTCGCGCAGCACCGCCGGCAGCAGCGCCGTGGTGACGGTGTCCCAGGTGAAGCCATCCTGCTCGACAGGACGCAGCGCACCGCCGAGGTCGGGGGAGACCAGCGTGACCTCGTGCCCGAGCTTGGCCAGCCGAGTGGCCGAGGCGAGCCCGCCGAAGCCGCCGCCGACCACCACCACCCGCACGGGCGGCAACCCTAGATGATTGATGCACGGGTCTCGCACGCTGCGCGACCCTCGGCATCCACGCTCGCGGCGTTGCCAACGCTCGACAGGCACCCAGCCTGCCCTCGCGCCGGCGCCTGGCGAGCGCGGCGCCGAGCGCCGCTCGCCGCACGATCCCCGTGCATCAATCATCTAGATGATGACCGCGACGTCCCTCTTCTTCCACCGCCGCCAGCCGCGGCGGACCAGCCGGGCGAGCAGGTAGGCGCCGACCAGGCCGATCACGAGCAGCACCGCCGCGATCGTGGCGGCGATGGCCGGGTGCTGGAGCGCGAGCGAGCCGACGGCGAGCACCGCGACGTCCTCGCCCAGACTGGCGCCGATATTGGTCAGTGGCTCGGGGGAGGAGTTGATCGCCAGCCGCGCGCTCGCCTTCGTCAGGTGGGCCAGCAGCGCGGTCAGGCCGCCGGTGACGCCGTAGACCGCCTCCTGAAGCGAGCTCGCGTCGCCGGCGAGCAGCACGCCGATGACCGCTCCCACGGTCGGCCGGATGAGCGTCGAGATCGCGTCCCAGGTCGAGTCGACGTAGGGAATCTTGTCGGCGACGAACTCCATCGCGTAGAGCGCGCCGGCGGCGATCAGCACCGGCCAGCTGCCGAGCACGTCGGGGATGTCGCCGACGTCACCGAGCCGGTCGGCGACGCCGAGCACCAGCACCACCAGATAGGCGTTGATGCCGCTTGCCCAACCGGTCGAGAAGGTCAGCGCGAGGCTCTCCATGTGGCTATTGTTCCCCCAAATCACCCGGCGGGCGCCGAGCATCGCCCAACACGGTCGTGCCGGCGGCTATTCCACGTCGACCACGGTGCCGCCGGTCAGCGCCAGCAATTCGTCGTACGTCGTGGGGAAGACCGCCGCCGGGTGACCGGCCGCCGCCCACAGCACCGGGTAGCGGCGCAGCCAGGAGTCGACGTACGTCGGGACGGGGGCGGGGTGGCCGATCGGGCTGACCCCGCCGATCACCTGACCGGTGTGCTCGCGCACGAACTCCGGCGTCGCCCGCTTGAGGCGCATCCCCTCGGGCAGTCCGATCCGCTCGGCGGTCAGCGCGGTGTCCACCCGGTGCGCCCCGGAGGTGAGGATCAGCACCGGGGCGCCGCCGGCGTCGAAGAGCAGGCTGTTGGCGATCGCGCCGACCTCGCAGCCGAGCGCCTCGGCGGCGAGTACGGCGGTGTGGACCGAGTCGGGCAGAATGACGATATCGCCGGTGCCGCCGCGAGCGGCGTGGTCGGCACGGAACACCTGGATCGTCGGGTGCTCGAGGTCCGGCCCCGGATCGGCGGGCTGAGCGTCGGCCATGCCGGTGAGACTACTGATGGGAGCGCACGCATGGACGTCCGACCCGCCTCGCTGAACCTGGCCCTGCGGATGCTGTGGGTGCTGATCGCCGCCGGCTTCGTCGCGGTGCTGCTGGTCGTCTTCCGCACCGACGACCTCGTCCGGGCCTGGGCCGAGGGCAACCCCGCCGTCCGCGAGGTGCTCGAGACCCGTGGCCTGAAGGCGGTGAAGGAGGGCTCGGTGACGCCGCCGCACTTCGTGCCCGTGGCCACCACGCTCTACGTCGTGGTGGCCGGCCTGGTGGCCGTCCTCGGCGTCTTCCTCCGCAACGGCTTCGAGTGGGCGCGGGTCGGGATCACCGCGACGCTGGTCTTCGGCATCGTGGCGAGCGTGGGCGGCTTCCGGGTCGGCCAGCCCGGCCTGTTCATCGCCTGGGCGTGCGTGTGCGTGGTCATCTTCCTGGCGCTGATGGTGCCGCTGTGGCACCCCGCCACCACCGCCTACATCCACGCCCCGATCGACGAGCCCGAGCCCAACGCGATCTGAGAGCGCGCTCCTCACGCACGACCGCAGCCGTCGCTGACCCGACGGCTCACCGGCGACCGCCGAGAACTGTCGGTGCGCGCTGGTTGACTCTGTGGCGAATCGGGGCTAGCGTTGACATAGTCGAACAGATGTTCGATTTCCGGTCTGGCGGGGACGACCTCGACCCCCGTCCCCGCCAGACCGACACGATCGGACGAGAGGAGAGACAGATGACCGTCGTGCGGACACGGGGCGCGGGAGCCCCCTCGGCTCAGGCCGCCGTCGCGAGCCTGGTCTCGCCGGGTCCCCACCTGCCCGCCACCACTCACTCCTACCTGCTGCGTGCCGCGGCCTCGCTCGCCGAGGCGGTCGAGGCTCGTGGCCAGGGCGACGCGCCGACGAGCTACGCGCTGGCCCACGTCGCGGCGCTCCGGGCGGCCGCGGCGCTGGTCGCCGCCCGAGCCGGGCCG
>NZ_JASGDQ010000044.1:0-20219 GCF_047607185.1 Nocardioides sp.
CCTCGACCTGACCGCCGAGGCAGCCACAGCAGGCCGGTTCGCCACCGACACCCTCCGGGAACAGGTGGTCGAGACCGCCCGCAAATGCGTCTTCCCCTACTGCCAGCGGACCGCCGAGGCCTGCGACATGGACCACGGCCAGAAATGGCGCAAAGACGGCCCACCAGGCCAAAACAGGGCCAGCAATATCGCCCCGCTATGCCGACAACACCACCGCATCAAAACCCACAGCACAGGCTGGACCTATTACCAACTATCACCGGGCGAATATCTCTGGACCAGCCCCCACGGCTACCGATTCCACACCACCCGACACGGCACCAGAGAAATCACGAATCCGGACGAAGACCCCGGCTAGTCGAGTTTTCCACCGCAGCCAGCCACCAGTGGCCAGTTCAAGCCCTCGGAGGTGTCTGCTGATCGCGGCTAGCCGAGGGCGATATTGCCGGTGCCCTTGTGCGACTGATAGGTCGCCGACAGCTCGGCGTAGGTCGTGGTGAGGCGGGCGAGGGTGTCCGGCTGATGCACCCGCGCCAGCGGCATCAGGTCGGTGGAGGTGAAGTAGGCGTTGGTGCGGTTGTAGAGGTCACGGCGGGGGTCGGCCGTCTCACGGTCGGGGTCCGGTACGGCGTAGATCGCCTTGAGGATGGCGATGTCGTAGGGGATGGCGAAGGAGTCGGCCGAGTCCTGGTGGCTGAACAGGTAGGAGAAGTTGGTGAAGCCGGACCAGGCGATCCCGGACAGGCAGAGCGAGCACGGCTCATGGGTGGCGAGGAAGAGGCAGTCGGCGGGCCGCGGGCTCGCGTCGAGCTCGTAGAACCGCTTGATGGCGTGGATCTCGCCGTGCCACAACGGGTTCTCGGTCTCGTTGTTGGTGGCCGCGACGACGACGGAGAGGTCGGACTTGAGCAGGACCGCCGCGCCGAAGAGCTTGTTGCCGGCCGCCACACCGGCGCGGGTCAGCGGGACGATGTCACTCTCGATGACCTCGAGGAGTCGCCCGAGCTCGCGCTCGTGGCTGGCATCGTCCTGAGGGGTGGGTTCCTTGTCTTCGGGCATGGTCGGCTCCTGGTGATCAGTCGGGGCGGTGAGTGCCGTAGGTGCGGGTGACGAGCTCCTCGACCGCCGAGGCGGAGAGCCCCGACTGGCTGGCGCCCTTCACGGTGGTGGCGATCGCGCCGGCGGCGCAGGCACGCTCCAGTGCGTGTCTGGGGGTCGAGGGGCTCCAGGTCGCCGCCAGGACGCCGGTGAAGGCGTCACCGGCGCCGGTGGTGTCGACGGCGTCGACGGCGGGCGAGGCCAGCGCGAAGGCGTCGTCGGGGCCGTCGTACCGGATGCCGGCCGCGCCCAGGGTGGTCACCCGGTGCGGCACCTGCTCGATGACCTCGCCGAGGGCCGCGGCCTCGCCCTGGTTGACCACGACGATGGTGGTGTAGGCCCACAGCGCCGGCGGGATGTGCTGGGTGACCGGGGAGGGGTTGAGCAGCACCGGCACACCCGCCTCGTGCGCGACTCGGGCTGCCTGGAGGACGACCTGGACCGGAACCTCCAGCTGGGCGATGAGCATGTCCGCGTCCCGGATCCGCTGCTCGTCCGCGGGCTGCAGCGAGGTCAGCGCGGCGTTGGCCCCGGCCACGGTGACGATCGTGTTCTCGCCGGCCCGGTCGAGGGTGACCAGGGCGACGCCGCTGGCGCCCGGCTCGTCGCGGACGCCGGCGATCTCCACGCCGTTGTCGCGCAGGTGGTCGCGCAGGTCGCGGGCGAACGCGTCCTGGCCGAGGGCTCCGACCATGGCGACCTGGCCGCCGACTCGTGCCGCGGCGATGGCCTGATTGGCTCCCTTGCCCCCGGGCGTGGTCCAGAACGCGGTGCCGGGGACGGTCTCGCCGGGACTCGGGAGGTGATCCGCCTCGGCGACCAGGTCCATGTTGACGGATCCGAGGACCACGAGCCTGGCCGTCTCGGGCCGGAGAGTTCCCTCGGGGCGAGCGTGGATCGACATGCGACGATCACAGATCCAAGGCGACGGCGGTGTCCAGTGCGGCCTCGATGCTGCGCACCCAGCCGTCGTACAGCTGGGTGTTCTGGTGGTCGTAGAGGCTGGCGCCCTCGACAAGGTTGCTGGAGCAGGCGCAGATCATGCCGGCACGCAGTCCGCGCAGCCGGGCGACGACATAGAGCGCCGAGCTCTCCATCTCGATGTTGAGGATGCCCAGCCGGCTCAGCTCCTCGATCCACGCGGGCGTCTCGGCGTAGAAGGCGTCGTCGCTGGCGTTGATGCCGGAATGCGCCTTGATGCCGTGCCGGGCGGCGATCCGGGTGGCGGCCTCGGTGAGGCTGCTGGCAATCGCCAGATCGGGTACGGCGGGATAGCCGGGGTGCGCGTAGGCGGCGGTGGTGCCGTCGTTGCGCAGCGTCCCGTGGCTCACCAGCAGGTCCCCGGGCTCGACGCCGGGCTGGACGGCGGCGGAGCTGCCGACGCGGATGAAGGAGGTGACCCCGACGCGGGCGAGCTCCTCGACGGCGATCGCGGTCGACGGGCAGCCCATCCCGGTCGAGGTGGCGGTGATCGTCTTGCCCCGGTAGACGCCGGTCAGCGTGCGATGCTCGCGGTTGTGCGCGACCTCTTTGACGTCGGTCAGGAACTCGCCGATCATCGGCACCCGGAAGGGGTCGCCGGGCAGCAGCGCCACGGTGCTGACCTCGCCGGGGGCGATGCCGATGTGGTACTGGCGTTGGCCGTGTCCGGCGGCGCCCTTGTCGACCGTGGTCATGGTGTCGCTCCTTCTTCGAGGCGGTGGTCCCCGACGACGACAGCCGGCTAGAGGCTGAGCAGTCGGTCGAGCAGCAGCGGCGCGAACGGCTCGACGTCGAGGACGACGCGACAGTGGGCACCAGCCTGTTCGGGGTAGCCGCGGTAGCACCCCCGTAGGTCCGCGATCGTCTGGCCGCGCCCGGGTCCGTCGGTGGTGTCGACACTGACATGGACCGTAGGCGCGAGCAGCGGCGCGAGAGCGCCGGTGGCGATGGCGGTCGCCATCGGGTCGTGGAGTGCGGAGCCGCGGAAGCCGAGGATCGGCTCGTAGAAGGCGAAGTAGGTGTCGAGCATGGCGCCGATCGCGCGCGGTGTCCGCCCGGGAGCGTCGAGCAGTCGGCGGCGGTCCGCGTCGGTGAAGAGGTGCTCCATGGTGACGTCCAGGCCGACCATGGTGATGCTCCAGGGCGCCTCGAAGACGGCTGCGGCGGCCTCCGGGTCGTTGCCGATATTGGCCTCGGCGACCGGGGAGACGTTGCCCGGCACCATGGCAGCGCCTCCCATCACCGTGAGGTGCGGGATGAGCCGCGGAAGGTCGGGCTCGGCGTCCAGCGCGAGGGCGACATTGGTCAGCGGGCCGGTGCAGATCAGGTTCAGCTCGCCGGCATGGTGGCGGGCGAGCCGGGCGATGGTCTGCGCGGCGTGTTCCCCGGTCGGCGCGGCCGACCCCGGCGGAAGGGTGACACCGCCGAGGCCGTTGCTGCCGTGGACGAAGAGCGCTCCGCCGTCGAAGTCGCCCCGCAGCGGATGCTCGGCGCCGGTCGAGACCGGAACCTCGCAGCGGCCCGCGAGCTCGAGGAGGGCCAGGGTGTTCGCCGTCGCTTGGTGAACGTCGACGTTGCCGAAGGTGTTGGTGATGGCCACCACGTCGACGCCGGGCTCGGAGAGCAGCAGCAGGATCGCCATCGCGTCGTCGATGCCGGCGTCGCAGTCCAGGATGAAGGGGCTCGTCATCCTCGGCTCAGACTGCGCGCTTCTTGAGCTTGCGGCGCTCCCTCTCGGAGAGGCCGCCCCAGATGCCGAAGCGCTCGTCGTTCATCAGTGCGGACTCGAGGCACTCGTCGCGAACCTCGCAGGTCTGGCAGACCTTCTTCGCTTCGCGCGTCGAGCCGCCCTTCTCGGGGAAGAACGCCTCCGGGTCGGTCTGGGCGCACAGCGCACGCTCCTGCCAGCCTCCGTCGTCGGCGTCCGGCCCGAGGAGAAATAGCTCTCTCACGTCATCCGACCTTTCGACCCTCTGTGGTGGATTCTTGGGTGGTGGATCCTTGGGTGGTGGACTTTGGTGACCCAGTGCTCCCACTCCTTCCCGGTGCGACACGCAGCACCGGGAAACAACACTGTTGGAATTACATGCCTGTCGTACCCACAAGTCAAGCCCGGGTTCTGGTACAAGGCCCACCGGGCAGCCCGTTCGGTCGATGGGGGACGATGGGCTCATGCGCAAGATAACGGTGCTCTCCGGTGGCCACGGCGGCGCCAAGTTCATCCAGGGCCTGCGGTACGGCGTCCGCCACGGCACGCTCCCCGGGGTGGCTCCGGACGCCGAGATCACCGTCATCGCCAACACCGCGGACGACATCTGGCTGCACGGCCTCAAGGTCTGCCCCGACCTCGACACGGTGATGTACACCCTCGGCGGCGGCCTGGACCACCAGCGCGGCTGGGGCCGCACCGAGGAGACCTGGAGCGTCAAGGCCGAGCTCGAGGCGTACGGCGTGGAGCCGACCTGGTTCGGCCTCGGCGACCGCGACGTCGCGACGCATCTAGTGCGCACCCAGATGCTGGAGGCCGGCTATCCGCTCTCGGCGGTCACCGAGGCGCTGTGCCGACGCTGGGAGCCCGGCGTACGCCTGCTCCCGATGACCGACGACCGGGTCGAGACCCACGTCGCCGTCGCCGACCCCGACTCCCCCAGCGGCCGCACGGTGGTCCACTTCCAGGAGTACTGGGTGCGGCTCCATGCCGAGGTCCCCGCCGAGGTCGTGGTCGCGGTCGGGCTGGAGGACGCCACGCCCGCGCCGGGGGTGCTCGACGCGATCGACGCGGCCGACCTGGTGGTGCTGCCGCCGTCCAATCCGGTGGTCTCGGTCGGCACGATCCTGGGCGTGCCGGGCATCCGGGACGCGGTCGCCAAGACGGCGGCGCCGGTGGTGGGCATCTCCCCCATCATCGGCGGCCATCATGTGCGCGGCATGGCCGAGCAGATGCTCGCCTCGATCGGCGTCGAGGTGAGCGCGGCCGGCGTGGGCCTGCACTACGGCGCCCGCACCGGCGGTGGGGTGATCGACGGCTGGCTGGTCGACTCCGCCGACGAGAGCTCGGTGTCGCGGTTGACCGAGGCCGGCCTGCGCGCGGCCGCGGTACCCCTGTGGATGCGGGACGAGGAGGCCACCGCCGCGATGGCCGCCGCCGCGATCGGCCTGGTCGCTTGATCACGGTCTGGGCGCCGGACGGCGTCGGCGAGGTCGGCGAGGGCGACGACCTCGCCGAGATCCTGCTGGCCGCGGTGCACGCGGCTCCCGAGACGACCGCGCTGCGCGACGGCGACATCGTGGCCGTCACCAGCAAGGTGGTCAGCAAGGCGGAGGGCCGCGCCCGGGCCTCCACCCGCGAGCAGGAACTGCCCGGTGAGACGGTCCGGGTGGTGGCCCGGCGCGGTCACGTCCGGATCGTGCGCAACCGGCTCGGCCTCACCATGGCGGCGGCCGGCATCGACGCCTCCAATGTCGCGGCGGGCACGGTGCTGCTGCTGCCGGAGCGACCCGACGAGAGCGCTCGGCGGATCCGCGCCGCGATCGCGACCGCGGCCGGCGTCAACGTCGCCGTGGTCGTCACCGACACCGCCGGCCGGGCCTGGCGGGAGGGGCAGACCGACATCGCCATCGGCGCCGCCGGCCTGCGGGTGCTCGACTCCTTCGCCGGACGCACCGACGCCTACGGCAACCAGCTGGCCGTCACCGCGCCGGCCGTCGCCGACGAGATCGCCTCGGCGGCCGAGCTGGCCCAGGGCAAGCTCGGCGCCCGGCCGTTCGCCGTCCTGCGCGGACGCGGCGACCTGGTGCTCCCGGCCGGCGAGGACGGCCCGGGCGCCGGCGCGCTGGTGCGCGGCGAGGGCGCCGACTTCTTCGGGTACGGCGCCCGGGAGGCCGTAGTCCGGGCGCTGGCCGGCGACGTCGCCGACCGGCGGCCGTTCGGCGCCCCGGCGGCCGCCGCAGACCTTGCCGAGGCGATAGCGACAGTGACCGGCCTGGCCGTCGAGGTGGCTCAGGACGAGGTGAGGGTGCCCGCCGGCGAGGCCGACGTACTCGCCAAGCTGACGACCTTGGCCTTCGCCTTCGGCTGGGAACTTTCTAAAGATCCGGACCGACTTTTACGACTGCGTCCGGTGACTCCGTAGACTCTGCGCGACATCCCCGGCGACATCAGGGGCAGAGCACGCACGACCACAGGCAAGGACGCACGACTCGTGGCCAAGAAGACCGCCGCCCAGAACAACCGCCGGGCGGTCATCGACGACATCCGCAAGAAGCAGAAGGGCGCCGAGAAGCGGCGCGGCTACGCCATCGTCGGCGTCTGCACCCTGATCGCGATCCTCATCGTCGGCGCGGCCGCCTACCAGCCGGTCAAGGACTGGTGGGACGAGCGTCAGTTCGACGCCGTCAACCTGGCTGACATCGGCGCGGCGGCCTCCGTCTGCGGCGAGGAGTCCTACGAGGCCTCCGAGGGCTCCACCCACGTGGCGACCGGCACCCAGGTGACCTACAACCACGCCCCGCCGGCCACCGGCAACCACTGGAACGAGTCGGGCGTCGCGCCGCTGCCGATGGCGAAGAAGTTCTACGGGACCGAGGACCGGCCGGAGCTGGAGCAGATCGTCCACAACTCCGAGCACGGCTACAACATCATCTGGTACGACGAGACGGTCGCCCAGGACGCCGACGAGATGTCGGAGCTGCGCGCCATCGCCGCCAAGTTCCCCGGCGACTCCAACTTCCGCTACAAGATGCTGGTGGTGCCGTGGCTGGCCAGCGACGCGGAGGAGGTCGGCTCGACCTTCCCCGACGGCCAGCACATCGCCTTCACCCACTGGTCGGTGGATCAGACCTATATCGACAAGCTCACTCTCGCCGAGGGAGAGACTGCTCCCGACGCCGTCGGGATCTACCAGTACTGCTCGGAGGTCTCCGGCGCGGCCTTCAAGACGTTCATGAAGAACCACCCCTACACGGACAGCTCCGAGCCCGCGGCGATGTGAGGCCGGCGGCGCCGCCCTCTCAGGTAAGGCCGGCGGCGCCGTCCTTCTGCAGGCCGGCGACCAGCTGCTTGACGTGCTGGGCGTGGGCCCGGGTGGTCACCAGGACCGCGTCGGGGGTGTCGACGACGACGACGTCCTCAAGGCCGACCACCGCGATGGTGCGGCCGCTGTAGGGCACCACCAGCCCGCTGGAATCGATCGACTTCACCAGGCTGGCGTCGCCGAGCACGGTCGGCCCGTCATTGTCGACGGTCAGCGCCGCGTCGAGCAGCGCGGCGAGCGAGTCGAAGTCGCCGACGTCGTCCCAACCGAAGCCGCCGGGGACCATTGCGACCCGGCCGGCGGCCGCCGCCGGCTCGGCTACGGCATTGTCGAGCGGGATCTTGGGCAGCGTGGGCCACAGGCCGTCGATCAGCTCGGGCTTGGCGGCGATGGCCCGCAGCTTCTCGGCGAAGTCGGCGTCCCAGGCGGCCAGCAGGTCCAGCAGCACGGTCGGCCTGACGACGAACATGCCGGCGTTCCAGCGGTAGCCGCCGGCGTCGAGATAGCCCTGTGCCGCCTCGGCGGAGGGCTTCTCCACGAAGCTGTCCACCAGCGCCACGCCTGGGTGGCCGGCGAGCGGCGCTGCGGAGTGGATGTAGCCGTAGGCCGAGGAGGCGAAGGTGGGCTGGATGCCGATGGTCACCAGCCAGTCCTCCCGGGCCACGCTCACGGCGGTACGGACCGCCTCGGTGAACCTCTCGGCGCGGGTGATGACGTGGTCGGCGGCGAAGGAGCCCATCACCGCGTCGGGGTCGCGCAGCTCCAGCACGGCGGCCGCCAGCCCGATCGCCGCCATCGAGTCGCGCGGGGTGGGCTCGGCGAGCAGGCCGCCGCCGGCCAGGCCGGGGAGCTGCTCCAGCACCGCGCTCTCGTGCACGGCGCCGGTCACGACCAGGAAGCGGTCGTCGACCAGGGCCTCGAGCCGGTCGTAGGTCTCCTGCAGCAGGGAGCGACCGCTGCCGGTCAGGTCGCGCAGGAACTTGGGCGCGGTCGAGCGCGACAGCGGCCACAGCCTGGTGCCGGAGCCGCCGGCGGGGATGACCGCCCAGAAGTTGTCGATGCTCAGCTTCCCGATCGCCATGGGCACGAGGGTAGGCGATGCCGGGCGACGGGCCGGCCACGACGACACGGCAGGATGGCAGCGTGACCGTCTTCGCCGCCGTACTCGACCGCCTGCTCCGCACCGACTCCGGCCGCCCGCTCGTGACCTTCTACGACGAGGCGACCGGTGAGCGGGTCGAGCTCTCCGTCGCCACCTACGCCAACTGGGTGGCCAAGGTCTCCTCGCTGCTGCTCGACGAGCTCGACCTAGCGCGGGGCGACACCTTGCGGGTCGACCTGCCGGTGCACTGGCTGACGCCGGTGCTGCTCGGCGCGGCCTGGAACGGCGGGCTGGTGGTCTCCGACACCGATACGCCGGACGCCGTGGTGACCGGTCCGGACGGACTGGCCCGCTGGGACGGGTACGGCGGCGGGCCGGTGGTCGCCACCGCGCTGGCGCCGCTCGGGGTGCGCTTCCGCGAGCCGCTGCCGGCCGGCGTGCTCGATCTGGGTGTGGAAGTCTGGTCGCAACCCGACTCCTTCCGCCCCTGGGATCCGCCCTCGGACGAGGACCCCGCGGTCGCGCTGGCCGGGCTGCGGCTCACCCAGGCACAGCTGTGGGAGGCGACCGCCGGAGTCCTTCCCCAGACTCACGGCGGCCGCCTCCTGTCGGTGGCGAACCCGGCTTCCCCACCGGGGCTCGCCTCCTTCACCGAGCCGCTCGCAACGGGCGGCTCGGTCGTCCTGGTCAGCCACGCCGATCCCGGCCGGCTCGAGACGATCGCTGCCGTCGAGCGGGTCACGGACCGCTTCGGCACTGCCCGATTCGAGGGGCCGGACTGACCAGGCGCTCCCGCTGGCGTCACCCCGCCAGGTCGTAGCCTCCGAATCCGAAGCCGAGCGCCCGCGGCTTCCCGGCGATCGAGCCGTCACCGGCGCCCTTGAGGGCGTAGAGGCCACCGGTCTTCGGATTGCGGACAACCAGGTCGGGGTGGCCGGTGACGGCCAGCGAGCCGACGCCCACCACCCAGTCGTAAGGCGAGAGGTCGACGTTGAGCTGACGCGGTGCCATCAGGCCCCCCGGGCCGTTGCTGGGGTAGAGGAAGAGCGAGTTGCCGTTGCGGACCAGCACGTCGGGGGCACCGTCGGCGTCCCACTTGCCGGCCGCGATCGAGCTGCTGCCGCCGATCGAGCTGTACATGACGAACGGGGTGTCGAAGCCGGTCTGCCCGTTGCCGGGATAGAGCATCACCCCGGTAGCGGTCTGTGCCATGACGTCGGGCTTGCCGTCGCCGGACAGGTCGCCCACCGCGGCGATCAGCTGCGCCGCGCCGAAGCCGCTGCCCAACTGGGCGGGTGAGCCGAAGCTGCCGTTGCCGTCGCCGAGGGCGAGGAGGAGCCCGTCGCCCTGGCGGTAGATCACATCGCCGTGGCCGTCGCCGTTCCAGTCGCCGGCGTTGAGCACCAGGTCGGCACTGCGCAAGTCGAGGTTGGTGACGACGGGGGTGCCGAGGTCGGTGCCGCCGGTGTGCTTGATGACGGCCAGCTTGCCGTCGTTGACGGCGAGCACGTCGGGCAGGTCGTCACCGAAGACGTTGGCGGCGCCGAGCAGCCGCTGCTGCTTCTTCAGCGAGCGGTACGGCGCTCCGCCGGCGGCGAAGCTGCCGTCGCCGTTGCCGCGGCGCACCTTGGTCACCGAGGTCTTGGCGCCGCGGACCAGCAGGTCGACGATCCCGTCGCGGGTGAAGTCGCCGGCGATGATGGCGTCGTACCCGCCCCAGGCGCCGGACAACGAGCGCCGGGTCGGGAAGCCGCCATTGCCCTTGCCGGGGTGGAGCCACAGCGTCCCCGACTTGTCGCGGGCGATCAGGTCGGCGAGGCCGTCGCCGTCGACGTCGCCGGCCGCGGTGACCAGGTCGTAGCCGCCGAAGACCTTCGACTTCAGGCTCTGCTTCTCGAACCTGCCGTCGCCCTTGCCCAGCCAGATCGCGGCGGTGCCCTTCTTCTTGCCCGTCGCCGCGCGGGAGAACAGGTCGGCGTGGCCGTCGCCGTTGACGTCGCCGACGGCGGCGAGCAGGTTGCGGCCCCGCTGCTGCTTCTTGTTGGCCGCGATGCCCTTGCCGAAGCCGCCGTTGCCGGTGCCCGGCCGCACCACCAGCTTGCCCTTGTTCTTGCCGGTCTTGGCGACCACGACCAGGTCGGCCCGGCCGTCGCCGGTGAGGTCGGGCGAGAGCACGACGGCGTTCTTGGCGCTGTAGGACATGGTGGCCTTGCCGGCGAACCCGCTTTTGCCGGTGGTCGGGATGATCACGCCGAGGCCGTCGCTGGCCCGGCGGGCGATCAGGTCCGGGTGGACGGTTCCGGTCAGGTCGCTGTCCTTGGCCGTGAACGTCCAGCCGCTCTGCGCCGAGGCGGCGATCCGGCGGATGTCCGGGATGCGGGCGTAGAGGTACTTGCCCGGGCAGGCGGTCGCCTTGGTGTCGCGGTGGCCCATGATCGAGGAGGCGAAGACCGTCTTGCCGATCGTGACATTGGTGGCCGCGGCCGAGACGCCGTGCAGGGAGAGCTTCCACGCGAACAGCGACCCGAACGCCCCGACCACCTCCTGCGGCGGCTCGGCGATGTCGAAGTTGCCGATCGCCGAGGCGCCGAAGGAGTCGGAGTTGTAGTTCTCGGTGTGGGCGCCGACGACGGCGCGGTCCACGCCGCCGTACCGGCCCTCCCAGATGCGGCCGAACTTGTCGATGAGGAAGTTGTAGCCGATGTCGCGCCAGCCGCGGCTCTTGACGTGGTAGGCGTAGATGCTGCGGATGATCGCGGGCACCTCGGCGGCGGTGTAGTCGTTGGCGTTGACTGTGTGGTGCACGAAGCCGCCGTGGATAGTGCCGTAGGACGGCTCGGTCTGCTCGCGCAGCTTCTCGTTGGCGCCCCACTGGGCGCGGCTGTAGATGTAGGGCTTGGTGACCGTGGTCGCCGCGGCGAGCATCAGCCCATCGGTGCTGCCCGAGTCTGCGTCGGTGTCGGCTGCCGGGTCGGCGTCCTCGCTGGACTCGGTGTCGAGCAGGTCGCCGCTGTCGTCGGGGACCGCGTCGGGGATGACCGGCAGCTCGCTGGTGTCGATGTCCGGGGACTCCACCGTGGTGCCGGTCGCGTTGCCGGGGTCGATCACGGCGAGCTTGAGGTCGTCGGGGACCTCGCTGCTCTTCACCTCGGCCTTGACCTGCACCTGGTCGACGTGGCCGACCAGCGCCTCGTCGGTGCCGGGACGGGCGTCGTCCGCCTCGGTCGTGTCCGGGTCGGGGGCGTGGTCGCCGTGGTAGTCGAGGTCTTGCCACTCGTCCCAGTCGCCGTCGGTCTGGGTGCGGACCTGGATGCTGATGTCGCCCTCGGCGATCTGCTCGTCGCTGGCCCAGGTGACGCCCACGGTGCCGAAGCCGGTCACCTCCTGGGGGTCACTGACGATGGTGGTGGTGCCGGTCGTCTCGTCGGCCACCGTGGTCGCGTAGACGGCCTGCTCCCCGACGTACGCCGCGGTGGTGGCGTGGCTGCCGGTCGTGCTCGTGCTCTTGGCGGGGGTCAGTGCGAACTCGTGGAGCTTGACGTCGACCTCGCCCGCCGGGACCACCGACGGCTTGTCGGCAACCGAGGCGTAGGCGGCCAGTGCCGCGGCGGTGGAGTCGGCCGAGGCGGCACCGGAGGTGTCGCCGCCCGGCCGCTCGCGGACGACGTCGAGGCTGACGATGGTGGCCGCGGGGACCAGGACTGCGGCAACGACGCCCAGCACCAGCAACTGCTGGCAGAAGGCGACGAAGCGCGACTGATGGGGATGCATGAAGGGCTCCAGGTGTGCGGGGAAGAGTCACACGAGGGCTCAACTTTCACATCAGTCACAGACGTTTGTGAAGGGTTCGCGAGTAACTACAAGACTGTAATTTCTACTCGACACGCCGATCATTCGGAGATTAAGGTAAAATTACATCGTTGTATTTCGGGGTTGGGCCGCAATTGACTCGGGCACCTGACGTTCTGCACGCGACACGCCGAGAAAGGCGTGCAGAAGGTCAGGTGCCCGGAGTCGGGGCGCTCTCAGATGTCCGCGCCGAGCTCCTCGTCGACGACGGAGAGCGCGTCCTTGCCGCCGGCCGGATCCTCGTCGGGCTCCGGGTCGTCGTACTTCACGTAGCGGATGCCCTCACGCACCTCGCCGTCGAAGCCGAGCTTGCCCTGTTCGAGCACCAGCACCCGGTCGCACATCTTGCGCACCGAACCGGCGGCGTGGCTGACGTAGAGGATGGTGACGCCGCTGTCGCGGACCTCCTGCATCTTCTCCATGCACTTCTGCTTGAACGGCTTGTCGCCGACCGCCAGCACCTCGTCGGCCAGGAAGATGTCGCAGTCGACGTGGACGGCCACCGCGAAGCCGAGCCGGGAGTTCATGCCCGAGGAGTAGTTGCCCACCGGTGCGTCGAGATGCTTGCCGACGTCGGCGAACTCGACGATCTCGTCGAACCGCCGATTGGTCTCCTTCTCGGTCATCCCCATGATCGCGGCGTTGAGATAGATATTGTCGCGACCCGAGAGCTGCGGGTGGAAGCCGGCGCCGGTGGCGATCAGGCCGGCGATCCGACCCCTGGTCAGCACCGTCCCCCGGTCGGGGCGCATGGTGCCGTTGATGAGCTTGAGCAGGGTGGACTTGCCGGAGCCGTTGAGTCCCATCAGGCCCACCGACTGGCCTTGCTCGATCTCGAAGGAGACGTCGTCGACGGCCATGAAGGTGTTGGAGACGTCCTCGCCGCGCAGCATCGCGACGGTCATCTTCTTGAAGGTCTTCTGGTAGCGCATCGTGAACCTCTTCGACGCATGCTCCACCTTGATCGACACGCTCACAGTCGCTCCGGAACCTTCCGCTCGGTGACGGCGAAGACCCACTGGGCGAAGACCAGCACCAGCAGCGAGCCGAGCAGCACCAGCAGCCCGCGCTCGAAGAGGTGGCCGGGCATGATCACGGTCAGGACGTGGTGGCCCTGCTCGTCGAAGAGATAGTGGCCGGTGAGCGGGTCCTTGGCCCAGGTGTCCCGCTCGCTCAGCGTCGGCAGCCAGAAGGCCTTCTGCATCAGCAGCACCGCCTGAGTCACCGGGTTGGCGAGATAGAGCTCCTCGGCCCAACTGGGCAACGTGTTCGCGATATACGAGTAGGAGTAGAGCATCGGGATGCCGAAGCGCAGGAAGTGGTTGAGGATGCTGACCACACTGCCGAAGTCGCGGAAGAACACGTTGGCGGTGCTGAACAGCAGCGCCATCGCGGTGCCGAACACCATCGACAGCGACAGCGCCAGCGCCAGCGCCCCGACGGCCAGCAGCGACGGCGTCCAGCCCATCAGCAGGCAGGCGGCCAGCAGGATGACCACCTGCGGCACCACGTGGAAGAACGACACCAGCATGGCCGCCACCGGGAACATCTCCCGTGGCATCGCCATCTTGCGCAGCAGCGACTTGTTGGAGACCAGTGAGCGGGTGCCCGAGCCCCACGTCTCGGTGAAGAAGTGGGCCACGATCATCGCCGAGAAGATGTGGACCGCGAAGTTAGGCACGCTGTCGTGCAGGCCGAGGACCCTGCCCATCACGAACCAGTAGGTGAAGAACTGGCTCAGCGGGTTGATATAGGACCACATGAAACCCAGGAAGGAGCCCTCGTAGCGCCCCCGGAGCTCGCGGCGCACCAGCAGCCGCAGCAGGTAGCGGCGCCGGAACACCTCCATCAGGCCCTGGTTGGCCGACGGCGGCGCCAGCTCGGCGTCGACCACCCGCACCTTCCGCGGCTCCTCGATGGCCGCGGGCCGCGCCGGCCGGGTCGCCGGGCTCGCCTGCGCGTCAGTCATGGATTCAGTCCTCCCCTTGCGCGGCGTCCTGCTCGATCCACGGCCGGAAGGTCTCCTCCCAGGCCTCGGGCGAGGTGATCTGCGGCAGCGCCTCCCGGTAGCGCTTGGCCAGCTCCGGCCACTCCCGACGGTAGCGCTCGTGGACGGCCAGCGTCCGCTTCATCAGGTCGCGGAACCTAACCGGGTCGCGCTGGTAGAGCGCCGCCGAGGTGCCGTCGTTCATCGAGACGACCGCCGAGTCGTAGCGAGCGATGCGGTACCACTTGGCGTCGGCCGCGGGGATCTCGGCCTCGGGATACTGCCGTGCCAGCGACCGGACCGGCTTGGCCTGCCGTAGCGGCATCAGGCCCGCGCTCATCAGCAGCTTGAGCCGGCTCGGCACCTCGGTGCCGTCGCGGCCCTTGCGAGGCGGCTTGGTGCGTCGTACGGCGGGGAAGGCCTCGCGGTCGGCCTCCAACTGCGCGTCGCTGAACTGCTTGCGGAAGGCGTTGACCTCCGCCAGTCGGGTCGCCAGCATCCCGTGCAGGTGCTCGGGCCCCTTGAGGACGTCCTCGAGCGCCTGCAGCCGCAGCTCGGCCGTGGAGTATTGCATCGAGACCAGGTGGGCGATCTGGTGGTTGAGGCTCTCGCGCACCATCCGGCCGCCCTTGGGATAGACCGAGTGCAGCAGCGCGGCGATGAAGCGGTTGCGCAGGTGGAAGTAGGCCTGCCAGTCGACCGCGTCGTTCTTGTCGGTCCACGGCACGTGCCACACCGCTGCACCGGGGAAGGACACCGTCGGGTAGCCGGCCGCCTTGGCACGCAGGCCGTATTCGGAGTCGTCCCACTTGATGAACAGCGGCAGTGACAGGCCGATCTCCTCGAGCACCTGGCGCGGGATCAGGCACATGAACCAGCCGTTGTAGTCGACGTCGACGCGCTGGTGCAGCCAGCGGGTCGAGCGCAGGTTGCGGGCCGAGAAGTCCCAGTCGACGAAGACGCCCGGCGCGGACTGCCACCAGAACCGCCACGGCTGCACGATCTCGCCGAAGGAGTGCAGCCGGCTGCGGGCGTAGATGTTGAACATGTGGCCGCCCACTAGGGTCGGCCGACGACACAGGTCGCCGAAGGTCACCGCCCGGATGATGCCCTCGGGCTCGCAGACGACGTCGTCGTCCATCTGCAACAAGTAGGTGGCGGTGCCCTTGCGCACCGACTCCAGCTCGCCGCGGGCATAGCCGCCCGAGCCACCCAGGTTGCCCTGTTCGATGACCTTGAGCTTGCCCTGCAGGCCCTTCTCCGCGTCCGCGAAGAACTCACTCGCGGTGACGTGCTTGGTGCCCTGGTCCATCACGAAGACGGTGTCGAGGTAGGGCAGCAGGTCCTCGTCGGAGAGCTGGCCGAGCAGCTTGGCGCAGAAGTCGGGCAGGTTGTGGGTAGTGATGGCGATGTCGGTGGTGTTGTGCTGGCCGAGTTCGTCGGGGACCTCGGCGGTCCAGGTCGCGGACTCCACGACGGCGTCCTCGTCGCCGGCGACGACGTTGTACCAGTACCAGCCGCCGTCGACGAAGGGCGTCAGGGTGAGCTCGAAGGCGTGAGACCGGACCTCGCCGGACTCGGTGCCGTTCTCGGCGGCGTCGACGCGCTGCGAGCGGCCCACCGCATTGGACTTGTAGACGGTGAGGCTGGCCCCGGCACCCTTGACGCGGACCGTGAGCGTCACCTCCTTGACGACCGACCAGCGCCGCCAGTACGACGCCGGGAAGGCGTTGAAGTAGGTGCCGAAGGAGAGCCGCTCCCCCTGCCTGATGCGGACCGCCGTACGAGACTCGATCTGGTCGGGGTGGAGAGTGTCTCCGGTGTTGACGCCCTGCCGCATGGTGGCCGCGTTGAGCTCGCGGGCGTTGCGGTTGGAGCCCACCTCGTACTTGTCGGCGTCGAGGATGGCGGGCTGGGTGTCGACGTAGAGCGGGAAGACGTCGAAGTCGCGGTCGATCGGCAGGATCTGCCGCTGCAGGACGCGGGTCGTGGTCACTCTGCGATGCCTCCTGAGGCGAACGGGGCGCCGTCGGTGCTGTTCATATTCCCGCCTCCGGCAAAGTAGGGCTTGATCTTGTTGTCGTACATCGACAGGGCCGAGCCGATCGCCATGTGCATGTCGAGGTACTGGTAGGTCCCGAGCCGGCCGCCGAACAGCACCATCGGCTCGCGCTTGGCCAGCTCACGGTACTTCAGCAGCTTGGCCCGGTCCTCGGCGGTGTTGACCGGGTAGTAGGGCTCGTCACCCTCCTGCGCGAACCGGCTGTACTCATGGACGACGACGGTCTTGCCGGGCAGGTGGGTGCGCTCGGGGTGGAAGTGCTTGAACTCGATGATCCGGGTGTAGGGCACCTCCTGGTCGTTGTAGTTGACCACGCCGGTGCCTTGGAAGTCCTCGACCTCCTCGACCGACGCCTCGAGGTCGACCGTGCGCCAGGAGAGCCGGCCCTCGGCGTTGCCGAAATACTCGTCGACCGGACCGGTGTAGACGATCGGGACCTTGCCCTTGTAGTCGTCGGCACTCCCCCAGTCTCCGGGGCGCAAGAAGTCGACGTCGAGCCGGACCTCGATATTGGGGTGGTCGGCCATCCGCTGCAGCCAGGCGGTGTAACCGTCGGTCGGCAGGCCCTCGTACTTGTCGTTGAACCAGCGGTTGTCGAAGGTGTAGCGGACCGGCAGCCGGGTGATGATGTCGGCGCTGAGCTTGGTCGGGTCGGTCTGCCACTGCTTGGCGGTGTAGCCCTTGATGAACGCCTCGTAGAGCGGCCGGCCGATCAGGCTGATCGCCTTCTCCTCGAGGTTGGTGGCGTCCTCGGTCCTGATCTCGCTGGACTGCTCGGCGATCAGCGCGCGGGCCTCCTCGGGAGTGTGGGACTTGCCGAAGAACTGGTTGATCAGGCCCAGGTTCATCGGCAGCGAGTAGACCTGCCCCTGGTACTTCCCGAAGACCCGGTGCCGGTAGTCGGTGAAGGTCGTGAACCGGTTGACGTACTCCCAGACCCGCTCGTTGGAGGTGTGGAAGAGGTGGGCGCCGTACTTGTGCACCTCGATGCCGGTCTCGGGCTCGCGCTCGCTGTAGGCATTGCCGCCCAGGTGCGAGCGGCGCTCCAGGATGAGCACGCGCTTGCCGAGCTCGGTCGCGACGCGCTCGGCGACGGTGAGTCCGAAGAAGCCCGAGCCGACGACGAGCAGATCGGGCAGCTGATCAGTGGTTGACACGATGGATCAGTCTACGGACGAGGGTGGCCCGCTCCCCATTCCCCGCGCCGAGGCTAGGGCGCGGATCACATTGCGGGCCTCACGCGGCTTGAGCACGGCGACCGCCGCCGCGATCGCATAGGGCTTGGCGCGCACTGCCGGGTTGGCGCCGTAGCGGAAGTGCACCGCGAACAGGTTGCGGTACATGTAGAAGCCCTTCCAGCCGGCCAGGTCGTGCTGCTGGCTGAAGTCGATCTGCCGGATCAGCCGGGCGTCGCGCACCGCCCAGATGCGGAACCCCGCCCGGCGTGCCCGCAGCGCGAAGTCGACGTCGTCGTAGAAGATGAAGAAGCTCTCGTCGGGCAGGCCGATCGCCTCGACCACCCGTCGACGGATCATGAAGCCCTCGAAGGCGACATTCTCCAGCTCGACCCGCTCGGGCATCTCCGCCCTGGTTCGGTAGGCCGTCACCACGCTCGCGGTCTTGGGCCGGATCGCCAGCGGGTTGGCGAGGTCGAACCTGGTCGCGGCGTACTCCGCCAGGTCTCCCCCGGTGCTCTCCCGGACGGCCATCAGGCAATCCTCATCCTGGGCCATCAGCACGCTCAGGCAGTCGGGCGCGGGCACGACGTCGTCGTCCATCAGCCAGATCCGGTCGAAGCCCTGCCGGTAGGCGGCCCTGACGCCGGCGTGGAAGCCCCCGGCACCGCCCAGGTTCTCCGCGCTGGTGATCACCTGGAGGCCCGGCAGACTGCTGCCGGCCAGCACCTGAGCGGTGTGGTCGGTGGAGGCGTTGTCGACCACGATCACCGCGTCGGGCGCGCGCTCCAGCTCGGCCAGGCCGCGCAACAGGCCGGCCAGCAGTTCGGCACGGTTGTAGGTGACCACCACGACGGCCACCCTCTCCTCGCCGACCGGGCGCAAACTGACACCCAAATCCCCGTGAGCAGTCACAAACTGACGGCCAGATCCCGGTGAGCCGTCGCAAACTGACGCCGGGAGGTAGGCCCGGTGGCCGGTGAAGTCGCCGCGCAGCGCCGCCCACCAGGCTTTCAGGCTGAGCCCGATCCGCCCCGGCCGCGGCTTGGTGAACAGGTAGAACCACAGCGTCTTGACCACGAACGCCAGGGCGTGCGGCAGGCCGCGATAGGTGCGCAGGTTGACCAGGTTGTTGCGGGCCATGCAGTAGTGCTTGAGGTCGCTGGGGCTGTGGTTGTAGGTGGTCTGTCCGAACATCATCGGAGTGCCCAGGTCGCCGACACTGGGGTGTAGGAAGCGGGCGCCGACGACGGTCGCGATCCGGGCCCCCGCTCGCTCGGCGCGCAGCCGGTACTCGTGGTCGTCGCCCCAGATGAAGAACTCCGCCCGCGGCACCCCGATCCGCGCCACCAGCTCGCGGGTGACCAGGACGCCGTTGAACGGGATGACGATGTCCTCGATCCGGCCGTCGACGGCCGCGCTCTCGACGTCGCCGAGGTCGTGGACGACCTTGGTGCCGCCGGGCAGCCGGATCGGGAAGACCAGCCGGCTCGGATCGCTCTCGTCCAGCACGACGGGACCCCAGAAGTCGTAGCCCTCCTGCCCCAGGAGGCGCTGGAGACAGTCCGGAGCTGGTACGCCGTCGTCGTCCATCAGCCAGGCCAGGTCGGCGCCGCGCTCCATCGCCCAGGCCAGCCCCTCGGCGAAGCCGCCGGCGCCGCCGGTGTTGTCGGCGAGGGTGCGGGCGCGCACCGGAGTGCCGGGGTGCTCGTCATCGGGGTCGTCGAAGGCGGCCAGCCACTCCCCGGTGCCGTCGGTGGAGGCGTTGTCGACGACCAGCACCTCGTCGAGCCCGTCGATCGCGTCCAGCCGCTCGAGCAGCCGCCGCAGCAATGGCAGCCGGTTGTAGGTCACCACCACCGCCGCCACTCGCTTCACGGGGGCAACCCTAACGATCTCTTTACTTGGTCGCCGTCGTGGTCTTTACTTTGTGGCTCCGACACCCAGCCGCACGACGACGAAGAGACCCGACCTCTCATGACTTCGCCCGCGACGGCGCCTTTTGGCGTGCTCGCCGTCATCTCCTACAACATCCGTCGCAAGCAGACCCTCGACTCGGTCGCCGCCGAGGCCGCGCGGTTGGCGGCGCTCCCCGACGCCGGCGTGATCGGGTGGCAGGAGGCTTTCGACCACCGCGAGGCGCTGGAGCCGCTCGGCTCGCTCGGCTGGCACACGGCGTACTTCGATCCCGCCACCGAGGTGCCGATCTCGTGGCGCGACGACCTGTTCGAGCTCGTCGACACCGATCAGACCCAGATGCACGAGGGCTGGCCGGGGCTGCGGCGCGACCGGATCAAGCCCGGCCGCCATGTCACCCAGGTCACGCTGCGGCACCGGGCCTCCGGCCAGCTGCTGTCGGTGCTCAACACTCATGTGACCTCGCGCGCTCAGGACCGGAGCACCGGCGGCTGGCGTGACCGGACCGCGGCCGAGCGGGCACGACAGCACCTGGCCCACATGGCCGGCATGTGGCGGCGGGTGCCGGGCCGGTGGGCGATCGCCACCACCGACCTCAACATCGACCACGCCCAGGACGCTGCCGCGCCGCTGCCGGGTGGTCCACGTGAGTCGTTCGCCGGGCTGGCGGTCTCCAACTGGGATGCCCTCGGCACGCTGGGCCCGACCGTGACGATGCGCGCGACCGGCGAGCAATGGGTTTACGACTACGTCTTCGCCGCCCGGCGCTGCCTGGAGGACGACACGCTGGCGTTCGACTCGCAGGAGCTGCTCGACGGCTTCAACTCCGACCATCTGCCACTGCTGGTCCGGTTCCGGCTGAGCTGAGCAGGCAGCCGATTAGTAGCCTGTCGCGGCTAATTCGCTGCTATCGCGGCGCCCGGGCACGCACCTCGCGGCGTTGCCGACGCTCGACAGGCCACCGGCCTGCCTTCGCGCCGGCGCCTTGCGAGGCACGCACCCGGACACCGCGCTA
>NZ_JASGDQ010000045.1:0-12559 GCF_047607185.1 Nocardioides sp.
CAGGTGCGCGCAGCGCAAGGCGGCGTCGCGACGGCATACCGGGCGTCTTCCGAGCGGCGCCAACGCCGCGATGGGTGTGCCTGGGCCGCGCAGACCCGGGACGAACTTCCGGAGACGACCACTAGCCGAAGACCCGACGACCCGTCCCGCCCATCACGGCCGCGGCCTCGTCGGGCGTCAGGTCCGCGACCGCGTCCAGGGCCCGAGCTACCATCTCGGCGTATCCGCCCGGGGCGTTGCCGAAGTCGGACCCCCACATCACCCGGTCCGCACCGAAGAGATCGACGACCCTGCGCAAGAACTCGGCCGAGTCGGCGCCTGCCTCACTGACCAGGTCGAAGTTCTCGGTGGTGACCTTGACGTTGACGTTGGCCCGCTCGGCCAGCTCCCGATGCGCGGGCGCGAAGCCGTGGCCGTCCACCGGCCAGCCCACATGGTCGATGACGATCTGTCCGTCGGGGAACCGGTCGGCGAGGACGCCGATGCGCCGCAAGGCCGCCTCGTTGGTGCCGGGCGGCACCGACATCACGACCATGGGGATCCTCAGCCGCTCGACCTCGGCCCAGGTCGCCAGCGCCCGTTCGGAGTCGAGCCAGGCAAACTCGCCGGCCGGGGTCATCCCGCCGGTGATGCGAACACCGGCCAGGTCGTGCTCCTCGACGAGCGAACCCAGCAGCTGCGGGGTGTTCGGGTCGGCGGCGTCGAGCACGATGACCGGCCTGATCTCGGCGGGGTGCTTGGTCGCGGCGTCGAGCAGGTAGGAGTTGTCGAGTCCGTACGCCGTGCGGTACTGGACCGCCGCTCCTGCCGAGACCCCCGCCCGCGACCACAGCGCGAGCACCGCCTCGGCGGTGAGCGGTGAGGCGGTGATCCGCTCGCGCAAGTTGACGCCGGCCGGGTTGGCGGGCACTCCGGCGTGCCCGCCGGGGGCGCCGGCCTCGATGAGCGGGTAGCGCTCGAAGTCGTCGGTGATCAGATGGGTGTGGGTGTCGAAGATGTCCATCGCCTACGCCTCCGCGGGCGCGTCGAGGGCCACCGCCGGTGCGGCGGCGAGGCGGCGCGAGTTGTCGACGGTCATGGTCCGCACCTCGTCGTCGGTGAAGCCCTCCGCGAGCAGCCAGTCCGCCATCAGCGCGATGCCGTCCTCGACCGGCGGGTTGAAGGGCTGGCCGAGGTCACTGGACAGCACCGAGCGGCTCGGCCCGGCCTTCCGGATGTTCTCGACCATGTCGAGCCAGGCCACCTTCCCCGTGTACGGCGTGGTGAAGCAGCGCTCCAGCAGCACGCCGTACTCGGCGAGCTCGCACTGGTCGGCCACGCTGAGTCGCTGCGAGGTGAACTCCGGGTGGGTGACCACGATCCGCTGCACGCCGAGCTCGACGGCGCGCCGGGTGACCGCCAGGATCTCGGCTGCGGCGAGGTGGCCGGTGGCCAGCACCAGGTCGTGACGGGCGATGAGGGTGAGGACGGCGTCCACGTCTGGCAGCACCCGGCCTGCCTCGTCGATCACCTCGACGGCGGGCGGAGAGATGCCGAGCGAGCGCAGGTCGTCTTGCAGCGCCGCCCACATCGGCGGTGTCGAGTCGGCCGGTGCCTGGGCGCGCGAGGCACGCTGGTTGGCGCTGTCGACCGTGGGGAACCAGACGATCCGGGCTCCGCTGCGGGCGGCGATCTCGACGGCGGTGGGGTTCATCCCGCCGACCGATCCGTTGAGGGTCAGCGCCCCCAGCACGTCGGTCTGCGGGACCGCCGCCCGCACCACGGCGGCGCGCTCGGCGGTCGGGACGTAGTGGGACTTCAGCACGAAGCCGGCCAGGCCGACCTCCGCGAACCGCCGAGCCAGGGTGAGGTCGTCGATGCGCCGACGCATCACGTCGGGAGCGACGTGGATGTGGGTGTCGTAGGCGCCCGCGACCAGCTCCCGCGCCCGCTCGCTGGGGACCGGATGATCGGTCATCGCACGCCCACCGCCTGCCGAGCCTCGATGCGTGCGGCCGGGGTCTTGTGCATCCAGCCGTCCTTCATGACCATGGTGAGCCTGCTCTGGTCCTGCATGAGGGAGATGTCCGCGAGCGGGTCGCCCTCGACCAGCACCAGGTCGGCCAGGTAGCCCTCCCGGACGAGTCCGAGCCTCTCTCCGAAGCCCATCAGCTGGGCGCCGTTCCAGGTGCCCGCCCGCAGCGCCTCGGCCGGCGTCAACCCGAACCATTCGACGAAGAGCTGCAGATCGCGCAGGTTCTTGCCGACCGGGTTGAACGGGAAGCCGTAGTCGCCGCCTATCACCAGTCGTACGCCGCGGGCGTGCAGTTGCGGTACGACCTTGCGGACGCTGTCGTGGGTCGGGACGACCTCCATGCCGTCGTCCATCGGCTGGTCGGTGTCGTGCAGGTGCGCGTAGATGATGCCCGGCGTGGGCGCGACGAAGATGCGGTCGCGGGCTTCCTCGAGCAGGTCCAGCGCCTCCTCGTCGGCGAAGGTGCAGTGGTAGATCGTGCGTACGCCGTTGCGCACGCCGAGCTTGATCGCGTCGGCGGAATGGGCGTGGGCACTGAGCCAGATGTCGTGCTGGGTCGCGGTGGCCGCGGCGGCGGCGACCTCCTCGTCGGTGAACTGGATGATGCGCGATGTCATCGGGTCCAGCGCGCTCTCCCCGGAGAGGTTGAGCTTGACGATGTCGACCCCGATGCCGGCCATCTCCTCGACGAAGGCGGCGACGGCCTGCGGCTGGGACTCGCGGTTCTCGATGCCGGGGAACTTGAAGACGCCGGGAAGCTGCTTGCTGACGCTCCCCTCCCAGGACGCGGCCCGGAAGCGCGGCCCGGGCAGCCAGCCCTCGGCGAACGCCTTGCGCGCGGCCACCTCCGCGTGCGGCATCCGGTTTCCTCCGGAGTAGGCGCTGGTGATGCCCGAGTCGAGCATCACCCGAGCCCCATGCGCCATGAGCAGGATCTTTTCGGCCTCCGGGTCGCGTCGCGAGCTGGTGTGCTCGATGGTGCTGCCGAAGCCCAGGTGGGTGTGGCCGTCGACCAGCCCGGGGAGCAGGGTAGCCCCCTCGGCGTCGATGACCAGCGCCCCGTCGCGGTCGGTCGGCGAGACGTCCTCGCCGACCTTGACGATGCGGTTGCCCTCCACGAGTACGTCGAGGCGCTCGGGTGCGCTTCCGGTGCCGTCGAAGACGGCAGCGCCGGTGATCAGGGTCTTGTCGCCCATCTGTGTGTTCCTTCCTATCCGAGGAGTGTCGCGCCGGTAGCTGTGTGCCGGCATCGGTTCAGGCTGCTCCGGGCTGGCGGCGCTCGTGCCGGCTGCCGAGTCGCGGACCCTGTCGGAGCAGGCCGCTGCCGGCCCGCGAGGGCCGCGAGCGCGGCGCTCGCTGCTCGTACCAGCCGAGCAGGGCGTGCTCCACGAGGAGCAGCAGCAGACTCAGCAGGTAGCCGACGATCCCGATGAGGACGGTGCCGGCCCAGGTGTCCACCACGGCGAAGTTCTGGCTGCTGCGCAGGATGAAGTAGCCGATGCCCTCCGCCGAGCCGTAGAGCTCGGAGATCACCACGATCACCAGGCCGACCGAGACCGAGATGCGCAGCCCGGCGAGGAACTGCGGCAGCGCGCCGGGCATCACCACCTTGAGCAGTTGCAGGTGCCAGGGAATCCGATAGACGGCGGCGGTCTCCATGACTGCGGGATGGATCCCCCGGACGCCGTTGATGGTGTTGAGCAGGACGGGCCAGCACGTCGAGAACGCGATCAACAGGATCTTCGGCGCCGCCCCGATGCCGAGGGTGAGGATGACGGCCGGGACGAACGCCGCGTGCGGCATCGCGCGCAGGAACGCCAGCAGCGGCATCAGCACCTCCCGAGTGTGGGCGTGGATGCCGATCACCATGCCGAGCAGCCCGCCGCCGAGCGAGGCCAGAGCGAGGCCGAGGATCAGATTCCGCATGCTGTAGCCGAGGTCGCTCAGCAGACTGCCCTCCACCACGCCCGAGCCGAGCGCTCCGAGCACCTCGGACAATGGCGGGAAGTAGATCGAGCCGCTGTCGGCGGTGATCACCCACACCACGACGACGAGGACGACCGGGAGCACGACGAGTTGTCCCCAGTGACGCATCGACGGCGATCGCATCAGCTGCCCCTTTCCATACGCCAGCGCAGGAAGTGGTGCTCGGCCCGCTCACAGCCCCAGTTGACGGCGAACCCGACGCAGGCCGCGGTCACGACGTAGGCGAAGGCCTGCGGCGCGTCCCCGTCCAGCTGCGCGGTCGAGATCTGGTGCCCGAGACCCGGCCTGGCGCTCAGGATCTCCACCCCGACGGCGACCAGGACCGAGGTCGAAGCGGCCAGCCGCAGCCCGGTCATGATGGAGGGCAGCGCCCCGGGCAGGATCACCTTCCCGAACAGGAGCAGGCCGCCGATCCGATAGGCCCGCGCCGTCTCCTTGACGCCGGAACTGACGTCGCGGGCGCCGTACTGTGCCTGCAGGAACAACGGGAAGACGCAGGCGCAGAAGATCACGGTGCTCTCCATCCGCTGGCTCGCTCCCAGGATCAGCAGGAACACGGGCAGCAGGGCGACGACCGGGAAGGAGCGACCGACGTCGATCGAGATTCGCGTCAGCCGCTCGCCGAGCGGATAGGTGCCGGTCAGCAACCCCGCGGGGATCGCCACCGCGAAGGCGGCGAGCAACCCGATCAGCGAGCTCTGCAGCGTCTGCCGGACGGCCAGCCAATAGCCGCCGGTGCTGACCAGATCCCACAGCGTGGAGGCGACCCGCTCCAGCCGGGGCAGCACCGAGTTGCTGACCATCCCCGAGCGGGCGAACACGAACCAGAGCCCGGCCGCGACGGCGAAGGCGGCCACCTGCTGGAGGCGCAGGCTTGCCCTGCCCGAGGTCGGCGGCGGTCGGGTCCGGGCCTGCTGGATCGTCGTGCTCACGTCGTCGGCGCCTCCGACCAGAAGATGTCCTCGTCAGCAGGTACGGCGTCGATGGCCTCGATCTTCACCAGCTCCTCGGCGAGGGCGTGGGTGGTGTCGACGTTGATCTCGGTGGAGTAGGGGATCGGCTCCATCGCGTCGATGTAGTCGTCGGGCAGCTCGGTGTACTCGCGCTGGGTGTCGCGCACCGCATCCGGGTTGTCGTTGGCGTAGGCGACGCCCTCGGCGATGGCCGCATTGAACTTCTCGACGATGTCGGCGTGCTCGTCGAGATACTCGGTGGTGGTCAGGTAGCCGATCTGGAGCGTGCCGGGCAGTTCCGTGGTGCCGTCGGTCAGGCTGACGAATCCCTCGGCGACCGCCTTGGAGTAGTAGAGCCCGAACGGCAAGATCGCGTCGACCTGACCCGAGGAGGCCGCCTCCTGCAGGGCGGAGGGATCGAGGTTGACGTAGGTGAAGGCGGAGGGATCGACCCCGGCCTGTCGGGCCAGGATGTTGTTGACCAGGTTGGTGGTCCCGCCGATACCCGAGAGGCCGATCTTCTTGCCCTCCAGGTCGGCGAAGGAGGTGACGGCGCTGCCTGGCGGCACCAGCAGACCGTCCGTGGGAGCGGCGCCCGCCGTCGAGCCCTGAACGCCGGTGATCAGGCGGACCTCGACCCCGTTGGCCACGGCCTTGATCGCCTGCGGTGCGCCGCCGTTGACGAACTGGACCTCGCCGTTGAGGAGACGCGGAATGTTCGCGGAGGTGTCGGCACTCGCCTCGACGAAGGTCACCTCGAGCCCCTGCTCCTCGAAGAATCCCTGCTCGTCCGCCAGGACGACCGGCTCGAAGCCGGTGTTCGCCGGGCGCATCACCGAGATCGACACCAGCCCGCTCTCAGTCTCCTCGACGGTGTCGGATCCGCCGCCGCAGGCCGCCAGCGCCAGGCCCGCCAGCAGACTCACCGCGGCGGCCGTCGACCGCCGACCACTCCGTGCGATGCATGTCATCACGAAACTCCTCATCCGCGCGATTCACTCACCACAGCAACTTCCGCTGTACGAAATCACTTGTCGACTGTCGACACTATCAACCATAGTGCTGTGATGTCCATCACTCACGACTCGGCGCTCACCGTCAACCTAGAGATCAGTTTTCGTGGTGCGAGAGCAACTGTCGTCACCTTGCAGGAAGGAACGAAAGATTGATCATCGACTGCCACGGTCACTACACGACCGTCCCGACAGCCCACACCCGGTGGCGCGCCGACCAGCTCGCGGCGCTGCTCGCGGGTGCGGCCACCCCCTCCTACCCCGATGTCTCCGACGACGAGATCCGGACCTCCGTCGAGGAGAACCAGCTCCGGCTGCTGCGCGAGCGCGGCGCCGACCTGACGCTCTTCTCGCCTCGGGCCTCGGCGATGGCCCACCACGAGGGCGACCTGCCGGCCAATGTCGCCTGGGCACGGGCCTGCAACGACCTCATCGCCCGGGTGGTGGAGATGTTCCCGGAGCACTTCGCCGGCGGCTGCCAGCTGCCGCAGACCCCCGGTGGCCGGCTCGACGAGGCGATCGCCGAGCTGCGCCGGTGTGCCGGCCTGGGCTTCGTGGGACTCAACCTCAACCCCGATCCCAGCGGTGGCCACTTCACTGCCCCACCACTGACCGACCCCTACTGGTTCCCGCTCTACGAGGCGATGTGCGAGCTGGACATGCCGGCGATGGTCCACGTCTCGGCCAGCTGCAACCCGGCCATGCACGCCACCGGGGCCTCCTACCTGGCCGCGGACACCGTCGTCTTCATGCAGCTCCTGCAGGGCAACCTGTTCGCGACCTTCCCCGAACTGCGCCTCGTCATCCCGCACGGCGGCGGCGCGGTGCCCTACCACTGGGGTCGCTATCGCGGACTGGCCGACATGCTCGGCAAGCCGTCACTGGACACTCATCTGATGCGCAACGTCTTCTTCGACACCTGCGTCTACCACCAGCCCGGCATCGACCTGCTGCTGAGCGTGATCGACCACGACAACGTCCTGTTCGGCTCGGAGATGGTCGGTGCGGTACGCGGCATCGACCCGACCACCGGCCACTACTTCGACGACACGCTCAGGTACGTCGACCACTACGCCGACGTCGCCGGGCTGACCGCGGCAGGACGCGAGCAACTGCTCTCCGGCAACGCACGTCGCGTCTACCCGCGGCTGGATCGGATCCTGCGCGACCAGGGCCGCTGACCCGTGGACGGCCCTCGCTCAGCCGCTGGGGAGCTCGGAGGGGTCGATGGCGGCCAGAGCGGCGTCGGTGGCGCGAGAGAGCAGCAGCGCCGCCAGCTCCCCGTCGTGGGCGACGATCGCATCCTGGATGCGCCGTTGGTCGGCGAGGCTCTCCGCGAGCCGGCCCTCGTGCGCGAGCGAGTTGCGCCGGAGCACGAGGGTGCGCAGCGCGAGGGTGTCCAGCATCTCGCCGAGGATCTGGTTGTCGGCGATCTCGACGTAGCGCCGCTGCAGGTTGACGTGTCCCCACATGTAGTCGTCGAGGTCACCGCGCCGGACCGCGCCCTCCATCCCGGCCAGCTGCTCTTTCAGCCCGGGGATGTCGGCGTCGGTGACGTAGTCGGCCGCCAGCCTTCCCACCACCGTGAGCAGGTGTCTGACGACGAAGTAGATCTCCCTGACCTGCTTCTGCGTGAAGGAGGCCACTCGCGGCCGACGGCGTGCCCGGATCTCGACCAGGCCCTCGGACTCAAGCAGCATCAACGCCTCGCGGGCCGGCGTACGGCTGGTCTTGAACCTGTTCGAGAGCTCGACGGAGTTCAGGTCCTCACCCGGCTTGAGCCGTCCCTCGACGATGCCGAGGCCGATCCAGATGGCGATCTGGGCGACCGCCGGCTCGCGGCGCTCCCCCAGCCTCAGCAGTCGGACCAGTTCCTCGGAAAGGTCGCGCTCCGCAACCACGGCCGGCTCACTCACTGTTCACCCTCTTCTCGCGCGACGTCATCCGCTGTGGCTGCTCCGCCGACCACAGCGTATGACGTCCTGTCCGCCGGCGAAGTGGCGACACTCGCATCACATCGTTTCTCGTCCTCGACGACGCTTTACGGTAGACCTCTCCAGGCCCGCAGACCGCTAAGTGTCGCCACTTTGTGCAACACTAGCGACGTTGGTCACCCCGTCCCCAGCAAGGACCCCCCGTCATGCGCTTCGTCTCCTGCTATCACGACAACCGCCCGTACGCCGCTCTTGTCGAGGGGGACCTGCTCATCCCGCTCCGGCAGGTCACCGAGTTGGGCGCCCAGACGCCCACCGCGTTGCTGGCCGACCCGCCACTGGACCACGGCGCGGCCTTTCCCCGCGAGACGGCCACCCTGCGAAGCGTCGTGCCCCACCCCGAGAAGGTCGTCTGCGTCGGTCTCAACTACCGCGCCCACATCGCCGAGACCGGGCGCGACGACTCCTCCTATCCGGTCCTGTTCACCAAGTTCGCCAGCAGCCTCGCCGGACCCTACGACCCGATCCCGGTGCCACCGGAGTCCGACCGGGTCGACTGGGAGGGCGAGATCGCGGTGATCATCGGGACGCCCGCCCGCCGGGTCGCCGAGTCCGAGGCCCTGCGGTACGTCGCGGGCTACAGCGTCGCCAACGACGTCAGCATGCGCGACTTCCAGCGACGTACCCACCAATGGCTGCAGGGCAAGGCCTGGGACGCCGCCACCCCGATCGGGCCGGAGTTGGTCACCCCGGAGGAGGCGCCGGACTTCGCCGACATGGAGATGGTGGTGCACTACGACGAGGAGGAGGTGCAGCGCACCACCGCCGACTTGATGATCTTCGGCGTGGCGGAGCTGATCGCGACCATCTCGACCTTCACCACCCTGCAGCCGGGCGACCTCATCCTCAGCGGCACGCCCGGCGGCGTCGGCGACCGCCGTGACCCTCCGCTCTACATGACCCCCGGCCACACCGTGTCGGTGGAGGTCTCCGGGCTCGGCCGGATCGAGAACAAGCTGGTCTCCGGCTGATGGACGAGGTTCTGGTCCGTACCTCCGATGGCCTCCTACGCGGCAGCGGCGTCGGCTCGGTCGCCCGTTTCGCCGGCATCCCCTACGCCGCCCCGCCGATCGGCCCGTTGCGCTGGCGGCCGCCGGCGCCGGTCGAGCCGTGGGAGGGCGAGCGACCCGCCCAGAGGTTCGCCCCGGCGCCGCTGCAGGGGCAGCCGCCGCGGGACAACATCATGTGGCACGCCAACTTCGCCGACTCCCACGCCTTGGTGATGAGCGAGGACTGCCTCTACCTCAACGTGTGGACGCCCGATCCCGGCGGCTCGGGACTGCCGGTGCTGGTCTTCCTCCAAGGCGGCGGCAATCGCTTCGGTCACGGCGGCCAGGAGGTCCACGACGGTGCGGCGCTGGCGCGGCGCGGCATCGTCGTGGTGACCCTGTCGGTGCGGCTGGGCATACTCGGCTTCCTGGCCCATCCCGAGTTGGCGGCCGAGGACGAGTTGGGCGCCTGCGGCAATTACGGCGTCCTCGATGCGCTGGCCGCACTGGAGTGGGTGCAGCAGCACATCGTCGCCTTCGGCGGCGACCCCGCAAAGGTCACCTTCGGCGGCAACTCCGCCGGTGCCGTCGTGGTCACCCATCTGATGGCGAGCCACCTGGGACGCGGTCTGTTCCGGGCAGCGATCGGCCAGAGCGCCGCGGGTGTCTACCGCGCCGAGGGAGCGCTGCCCTCCCATACCGAGGCCCAGGAGCACGGCCTGGCGGCGCTGGGCCCGCTGGCGAAGGCGCCGCTGGCCCGGCTGCGCCGCCTCAGCGGCGCGTCGTTCCTGCTCGACGCCCATCTGGGCGTCGTGGTCGACGGCCGGGTGGTCACCGAGCAGACCGATGCCGTCTTCGAGCGCGGCGGCCAGGTCTCCGTCCCGTTGCTCGCCGGCTGGAACACCGACGAGGGCGCCAACTTCACCCCCGCCGCCGCCCTTCCCGCGCTGCGCTCCCGGATCCTCGAGGGCCCGCACGGCGCCGTACTGGCCGAGCACTACCCGGTCGACGACGCCCGGCTGCAGGCCTCGGCACGCGCCTTCACCGGTGACGCGAAGTTCGCCGGACCGGTGCTCGCCTGGGCCCGGACCCACGTCGCGACCAGCGAGGCTCCCACCTGGGTCTACGAGTTCGACCAGGCTCCGCCGCTGCCGGCGGGTCTCGACCTCGTCCCGCCCGCGGACGGCGGCGCCGGCTACGGCGTCTTCCACACCGCGGAGCTGCCCTACATCAGCGACAACCTCGACTGCCGCCCCTGGGACTGGCGCGAGTGCGACCGCGAGCTGGCCGGTTCGACGGCCGACGCCTGGGCCCGATTCGTCGCCGATCTCGACCCCAACGGGCCCGGTCTGCCGCAGTGGCCGGCCTTCGACGGCGGCCGCGACGGCATGGCGATGCGACTGAACGAGCAGCCCGGCGCGGCCCCCATCCGGCGTGCGGCGGCGCTGGCGGTGCTGGCGGGACTGCCGAGGCCCCTGTGACTTGCCCTGTGACTTGCGCTGTGACTTGCCCAATGAGGTGTCCGCGGTGAGAGGTCCGCTGGGGCTGCGGCGATCGGTGCTGCTGGGCGGACTGGCGACCATCTCCCCGATGGCCACCGACATGTACCTCTCGGAGTTCCCCCATATCGCCGACGCGCTCGGGGTCGGGTCCACGGCGGTGCAGGCCACGCTGACCGCCTACCTGCTCCCGTTCGCGCTGTGCCAGCTCTTCTTCGGGGCGCTCTCGGACGCGCACGGCCGACGCCCGTTCGTCATCGGCGGATCGGTCCTGCTGGTGCTCGGCAGCGTGGTCTGCGCGCTCGCGCCGACGGCGACGCTGCTGCTCGCCGGACGGGTGCTGCAGGGCCTCGGCGGTGCGGCGGCCTCGGTGAGCGGTCGGGCGATGGTTGCGGACCTGCTGGAGGGGCGGCGCGCCGCCCGCGCCTATATCGCGATGGGCACCGTTTCCGCGCTCGGCCCCATCGTCGCGCCGACCCTGGGCGCCTCGATCGGCGCCGTCGCCGACTGGCGGGCCATCTTCTTCGCGATCGGGCTGACCCAGTTGGGCCTGCTGGTCCTGGCCCTCTCGGTGGCCGAGACGCTCCCGCCCGAGCGACGTACGACGAGGGCGGTGCGGACCCTGGGCCCGCGGCTGGCCGGACTCGCGGGCAATGCGGCCTTCCGCTGGCGACTGTTGGTCACCGCGGCGGGCTCCGTCGGGCTCTTCGCCTACATCTCGGGCTCGCCGTTCGTCGCCGAGGAGATCGGCCTGAGCACCCCGCACTACGCCCTCGACTTCGCGACCAACGGGCTGGCCATGCTGGTGACCTCCGTGGTGTGCACCTGGCTGGTGGTTCGGGTGGGCCGGGAGGCCATCATGTGGTCGGGCCTGTGGCTCTCGCTGCTCGGCGCGGCGGCGCTGTGCCTGGCGGCACTGGAGGTGGCCGTCGTGCCGGCCGTGCTGTTCGGCTTCCTGTGCGTGTGCGGGTCGCGGGGAGCTCTCGGCGGCACCTCGTTCAGCTACGCCGCCGACGCCGCCCCCGGCGCGGCGGGCCTGGCGCTGGCGGCGATGGGCACGACCCAGTTCGGCGCGGGAGCGGTCGCAGCCGTGCTGATCGGCGTCGGCGACGGCCCCGCCGTCGTCCCCGTCGCGATCGTCATCTCGCTGGCGGTGCTGGTGTCGATGGCTGCGCACACGATGGCGAGCCGTCGCGCTGCCGAGCACCGACAGCTCGAGGGTCACCCCCGGGTGCAGGCCAAGGCCTAGCCGCGACAGGCCAGTAGCCTGTCGGTGATGCGTCTCCTTCTCATTCGCCATGGCCAGACACCGAACAACGTCGCCGGCGCGCTCGACACCGCTCGTCCCGGTGCCGGGCTGACCGCCCTGGGACAGGCGCAGGCCCAGGCCATCCCGAGAGTGCTGGCCGACGAGGGGGTGGCGGCGGTCTACGCCTCGGTGCTGACCCGCACCCAGCTCACCGCCGCCCCGCTGGCGACGACGCGCGGTCTCGGCGTCCGGGTGAGCGACGGGCTGGAGGAGATCTCGGCCGGCGACTTCGAGATGCGCACCGACCACGACGCCGTGGCGGCCTACGTCGAGACGCTGAGCCGCTGGGCCCACGGCGACCTCGCTCACGCCATCCCCGGCGGGCAGGACGGGCACGGCTTCTTCGAGCGGTACGACGCCGCGATCGCCCGCATCGCCGCGACCCACCCCGAGGAGACCGTCGCAGTGGTGAGCCACGGTGCCGCGATCCGCCTCTGGTCGGCCACCCGGGCGGTCAATGTCGGCCCGGAGCACGCCGTCGAGCAGCGGCTCCACAACACCGGCCTGTGCGTTCTCGAGGGCGACCCCGACAGCGGCTGGACCCTCACCAGGTGGCACCCTGAGCCGCTTGGCGGGATCGAGCTGGCGGACCGGCTGGCCCACGACGTCACGGGCGACGCCGCAGTCGAGGCGGACGAGGCGGTCGAGGCGGTCGAGGCGGACGAGGCGGTCGCCGACTGACGCCGCGAGTCGGCAGAAGTGCAGGTCCCACAACCGCCCAGTCGGCAGAAGTGCAGGTCCCACAACCGCCCAGTCGGCAGAAGTGCAGGTCCCACAACCGCCCAGTCGGCAGAAGTGCAGG